>NZ_VFTA01000004.1:0-274239 GCF_007003935.1 Mesorhizobium sp. WSM4310 | reverse complement strand
GCCGTGTCACTGGGGGGCGCCCTTCGTGTATCGGAACTCGGCATCATGCCAATGTTCGGGCGCGGCGCCTGCGCGAGGGCGGCCAGCCCAGGCGCGACCACATGAAAAATGACGAGGACCAGATGACGGTGAAGCCCCTCTACCGACGTGTCTTGCTGAAAGCGTCGGGCGAAGCGTTGATGGGCGAACAGCATTTCGGCATCGATGTCTCCGTCGTGGATCGCATCGCCGCTGACATCGCCGAGGCCCGAGCGCTTGGCATCGAGGTCGGCGTCGTCATCGGCGGCGGCAATATCTTCCGTGGTGTGGCTGTCGCCTCCAAGGGCGGAGACCGCGTTACCGGCGACCACATGGGCATGCTTGCCACGGTCATCAACTCGCTGGCGCTGCGCACCTCGCTGAACAAGATCGGCGTCGACGCCGTGGTGCTGTCCGCGATCGCCATGCCGGAGTTGTGCGAAAGCTTTTCGCAGCGCCAGGCCACCGCCTACATGAACCAGGGCAAGGTGGTGATCTTTGCCGGCGGCACCGGCAATCCGTTCTTCACCACTGATTCGGCGGCGGCGCTGCGCGCGGCCGAAATCGGCGCCGATGCGCTGTTCAAGGGCACGCAGGTCGATGGCGTCTATTCGGCCGACCCAAAAAAGGATCCGAATGCGACGCGTTTCGAGCGCATCAGCCATGCCGAAGTCATAAATCGAGGCCTTTCCATCATGGATACGGCTGCGATTGCACTTGCGCGCGAAAACAACATTCCGATAATCGTCTATTCGATCCACGAAAAAGGTGGTTTCGGCGATATTCTGAGGGGCGGCGGCCGCTGCACGGTCGTCGCGGACGGTTGATCCGGAGCCTGATCCCTGGAAAGGGAGACCGGCTTTTCGAAAATCAGGCTCGAACGGGGCCTTGCCCCGAGGCAGTGAACCCGCGGCAGACGGGTCGAGGAGACTAAGATGAGTGGTGAGTACGACGATCTCAAGCGGCGCATGGATGGGGCAATCGCCGCGTTCAAGCATGATTTGGCTTCGCTGCGGACCGGCCGCGCCTCCAGCAATCTGCTCGATGCCATCCAGGTGCAGGCCTATGGCACCACCATGCCGATCAACCAGGTGGCCAACGTCACGGTGCCGGAGCCGCGCATGATCTCGGTGTCGATCTGGGACAAGTCGATGGTCGGCGCCGTCGACCGCGCCATCCGCGAATCCAACCTGGGCTTCAATCCCATCGTCGACGGCACCAATCTGAGGATTCCGCTGCCGGAGCTCAACGAGCAGCGCCGCAAGGAACTGGTCAAGATCTCGCACGGCTATGCCGAGAATGCGCGTGTCGCCGCGCGCCATGTGCGCCGCGACGGCATGGACTTCCTGAAGAAGGCCGAGAAGGACGGCGTTATCAGCGAGGATGATCAGCGCAAGCGTTCGGATCAGGTCCAGAAGCTTACAGACGAAACGATCAGCACCATCGATCATCTGCTTTCCGACAAGGAAGCTGAAATCATGCAGGTTTAGGGTTGGCGGCCGGCTGACCCGAAAGCGAGATCATGACAACGCCCGCGCATGTCGCGATCATCATGGATGGAAATGGACGCTGGGCCAAGGCGCGCGGCATGCCGAGGCTTGCCGGTCATCGCGCCGGCGTCGAGGCATTGCGCAAAACGGTGCGCGCGGCGCCCGATCTCGGCATCTCCTACCTGACCGTCTATGCGTTCTCGTCGGAAAACTGGTCGCGGCCGAAGGCCGAGGTCAGCGACCTGATGGGACTGTTGAAGCTGTTCATCCGCCGTGATCTCGCCGAACTGCACCAGAGCGGCGTGCGGGTCAGGATCATCGGCGACAGGGCAGGGCTGCAGGCCGACATCCGAGGGTTGCTCGAAGAGGCCGAATCGCTGACCGCGCGTAACGAGTCCCTGACGCTGGTGATCGCCTTCAACTATGGCGGGCGCGACGAGATCGTCCGCACGGCGCGCAAGCTTGCCTTGGCCGCGGCGCGCGGCGAAATCGACGCCGAATCGATCACAGCAGAGAGCTTTGCCGGCTGTCTCGACACGCAAGGCATTCCCGATCCGGAACTGGTCATACGCACCAGCGGCGAGCTTCGCCTGTCCAACTTCCTCTTGTGGCAGGCCGCTTACAGCGAGCTCGTCTTCCTGCCTTGCTATTGGCCTGACTTCAGCCGCGAACACCTTGCCGAGGCGTTGCGCGAATTTGCCGGCCGCGAGCGCCGTTTCGGCGGAGTGGGCCCGCAAGACGTCGCTTCGCGACCGGCCGCGGGATGAGCAACCTTCAGCTCCGCGTCATTTCAGCGGTCGTGCTTGCCGTCATCGCCCTCGGCCTGACCTGGCTTGGTGGCCTGCCATTCCGACTGCTGTGCGCGGCCATGTCGGCGATGATCTTCTATGAGTGGACACGCATGTCGCGGCCAGCCGCGGCCAATGGGCTGGGCTTCCTGCCCGAAGCGCTGGTCGTCGTTTTCGTCGGTGCCTTGATTGCCGGGCTTGCCGCATCGTGGCTGGTGCTGCTCGTCGCGATTCTGATCGCCGTTACGGCGACTGCCGCCCTGGTTCGCAAGGCCGGGCAGTGGGAGGCAAGCGGTCTTGCCTATGCCAGCGTGTCCGGCCTGTCGCTTGCGTTGTTGCGTGATGGCGACCATCCGGGCCTCGTCGCCATCCTGTTCCTGTTCGCGGTCGTCTGGGCGACCGACATTTTTGCCTATTTCGTCGGGCGCGCCGTCGGTGGTCCCAAGCTGGCGCCGTCGATTTCGCCCGGCAAGACGCGCAGCGGCGCGGTCGGCGGCGCGGTTGGCGGCGCTGTCGCCGGGGTCGTGCTGGCAGCAGCCGCCGGTGCCGGCAATCTGGCCTTGCTTGGCCTCGTGGCGCTTGTGCTTTCGATTATCGCTCAGGCTGGAGACCTGTTCGAATCCTGGGTCAAGCGGCGGCATGGCCGCAAGGATTCGGGCGTGCTCATTCCAGGCCATGGCGGTGTCATGGACCGTGTCGACGGGCTTGTCGCGGCGGCTCTTGCCCTATACGTCATTGGCTGGATTTCGGCGGGCGCCGATCATCCGGCGCAGGGGCTATTTCCGATTTGAACGGTGTCGTTTCACGATCTGGTGCGGGCGTGCCTTGGATTCGCCTGGATTGATGTCACAGTCACCGCGACAGCGGAAGAATTTGAGGGCATGAGTTGAACGGGATTCTTCACGCGATTTTCTCCACCGAAGGCTTTTTTCTCGGCACGCTCGTGCCGTTTCTCTTCGTGCTGACCGTGGTCGTGTTCGTCCACGAGATGGGCCACTACCTCGTCGGTCGCTGGTGCGGCATCGGGGTCAGGGCCTTCTCGATCGGCTTCGGTCCCGAACTCATCGGCTTCAACGACCGGCATGGCACGCGCTGGAAGCTTTGCGCCATACCGCTTGGCGGCTATGTCAAATTTGTCGGCGACATGAACGCCACCTCCAGCCAGCCCACCTCGCAAGAGCTCGAAACGCTGACCGACGAGGAGCGCAAGGTTGCCTTCCACACCCAGGCCATCTGGAAGCGTGCGGCGACCGTGGTGGCTGGACCCCTGTTCAATTTCCTGCTGGCGATCGTCGTCTTCTCCGTGCTGTTTGCGTCCTATGGGCGTTATGTCGCAGAGCCCATGGTGGCGGAAGTCACAGCGGACAGTCCGGCGGCAAAGGCCGGCATCCAGCCTGGCGATCGATTCGTCAGTGTCGACGGCAGCAAGGTCGAAACCTTTGGCGATGTGCAGCGGCTGGTCTCGGGCCGCGCCGGCGATACCATCACCTTTGTCATGCTGCGCGGCGGCAAGGAAATCACGGTGACCGCGACGCCGCAGTTGATGGAGCAGCAAGACGCGCTCGGCAACAAGGTCAAGGTCGCAGTGATCGGCGTTGTCAACAACAAGGAACTCGGTCAGCCGCGTCTCATCACCTACACACCGGTCGGGGCGGTTGCGGCGGCAGTTGAGGAAACGGGCCACGTCATCGAACGCACCGGCCAGTTCTTGCAGCGTTTCGCCGTCGGGCGCGAGGACAAGTGCCAATTGGGCGGTCCCGTCAAGATCGCGGACATGGCCGGCAAGGCGGCGAAACTCGGTTTCGAATGGCTCGTGCAGCTCGTCGCGCTGCTCTCCGTTGGCATAGGTATTCTAAACCTTTTGCCGATTCCCCCCCTCGACGGCGGCCATCTGTTGTTCTACGGGGTGGAGGCCGTCATTCGCCGGCCGGTGTCGGAACGGATGATGGAAATGGCCTATCGGGCCGGTCTGCTCCTGGTCTTGTGCTTCATGGGTTTCGTATTCTGGAACGATCTGTTTGGGTGCTGAAATCATGAAGAAATTTGGCTTTGGCATGGTCGATGTTGAGACGCCGTTTACCATGCACGGGGATATGAGTGACGCGAAAGCCACGCACCAGGGTTAAGTAAATACAAATTAACCAGAAGCCTTGCGTGTAGGGAAAATCCGGTTAATACGGTAGGGGAAATTACCGCACGTCCGGTTTTCTCGCCGTGGGGACTACGAGAAAAGGTTATTAAGCCCGATGAAGGCAGCATCCAAGTTTCTGAGCGCCGCGTCAGCGGCGGCACTGTCCGCCGCTCTGGTCGTGCCAGGTGCGCTCGCAGTACAATTCGTTGCCACATCGGCGGCTGAAGCCGCTGTCGTCAGCAGGGTCGAGGTGAGCGGCAACCAGCGTGTCGACGCCGATACCATCCGCAACTACATCACCATCAAGCCCGGCAAGGCCTTCTCCAGTTCCGATGTGGACGCGGCCGTCAAGGCGCTGTTTGGCACTGGCCTGTTCTCGGACGTGCAGATCAATCAGGTCGGCTCGACGCTGGTGGTCAAGGTTGCCGAATACAAGGTCGTCAACCAGGTGCTGTTCCAGGGCAACAAGAAGCTCAAGGACAACGCGCTCCAGGCGGCGGTCCAGCTGAAGCCGCGTGGCACATTCTCCCAGGCGACGCTCGATTCCGACGTCGAGGCCGTGAAAGCCGCTTATAGGCGCATTGGCCGCGATGATGCAGGCGTGACCACGCAGATCATGGAACTCGGCGACAACCGCGTGAACGTGGTGTTCCACATCACCGAAGGCGACCGTACGCAGATCGCGGCGATCAATTTCGTCGGCAACAGCGCCTATTCGAGCCGCCGTCTGTCGGACGTGATCAACACCAAGCGTTCGTCCTGGGTGTCGTTCATCCTGCGCGACGACGTCTATGACGAGGACAAGCTGCGCGCCGACCAGGAGCTGCTGCGCCGCTTCTATTACAACCACGGCTACGCCGATTTCCAGGTCGTGTCGGCCGTCGGCGAACTCGACAATGCGACGAACAAATACACGGTCACCATCACCGTCCAGGAAGGCGAGCGCTACAATTTCGGCGATATCAGCGTCGAAAGCACGATCCCGGAAGTCGACTCCAAGTCGCTAGAATCGGTGGTCGAGACCCACAAGGGCGATGTCTACAACGCCAAGGATGTCGAGGACTCCATCATCGCTCTCACCGAGAAGGTGGCCGGTTCAGGCTATGCCTTCGCGCAGGTAACGCCGCGCGGCGATCGCAATTTCGAGAACCATACGATTTCGGTGGTCTATACGGTCGACCAGGGCACCAAGGCCTATATCGAGCGCATCGAGATCCGCGGCAATGACCGCACGCGTGACTATGTCATCCGCCGCGAATTCGATGTCAGCGAAGGCGATGCGTTTAACCAGGTGCTCATCCAGCGCGCGAAGAAACGCCTGGAAGACCTGAATTATTTTGACAAAGTCGAAATCTCGACGGTGCCCGGCTCGCAGCCCGATCAGGTCGTGCTTGTGGTCGACGTGGTCGAAAAGTCGACGGGTGAATTCTCCGTTGGCGCCGGCTATTCGACCGGCGGTGACTCGGCAGGCCCGTCCGTCGAAGGATCGATCACCGAGCGCAACTTCCTCGGCCGCGGCCAGTTCATCAAGCTGTCGGCGGGCGGCGGCAAGAATTCGCGCGACTACAGCGTGTCATTTACCGAGCCGTATTTCCTCGGACGGCGCATCGCCGCCGGCTTCGACATCTACAAGTCGACGAGGCAATACAACGACAACTATGACAGCGATACCGTAGGTGCGACGGTTCGCTTCGGTCTGCCGATCACCAACAGCATCACGACCCAGCTGGCGTATAATATCTCTCAGGAGAAGTATAAGGTCGACGACAGTTGCGGTCCTACCAGTGTCGGAGACCCAGACGGCGCCTGTACGATTTCGCCAGCCATCCTGGATGGCATCGCAGAAAGCCCCTGGATCAAGTCTTCGGTCAGCCTGGGATTGGTCTACAACACCATCGACGACATGAAGAACCCGCATGAGGGTATCTATGCCAACACGACGGTGGAGGTCGCGGGTCTCGGCGGCGATGCCAAGTTCGTGAAGATCACCGGTCGCGGCAGCGTCTATCAGACTCTGTCCGAACAGCTCGACCTTGTCGGCCTCATTTCAGGTGGCGCTGGCCACGTCGAGGGTTACGGCAACGAAGGTGGTCTGCGCATCTTCGATCAGTTCCAGAGTACCGACCGCATGATCCGCGGCTTTGCCTATGGCGGCATCGGTCCGGTCGACTCCTCCGGTGTTGGCGACCATCTGGGCGGCACGACCTATTTCAACGCCTCTGCCGAGGCCCAGTTCCCGCTGCCGGTCGTTCCCGAGAGCTTCGGCCTGCGTGGCGCGGTCTTCGCCGACGCTGCAACGCTCTACGGCAACAAGATTGCTGATCAGACACTGGTCGATCAGGACTCGACCGGCATGAAATTGCGCGCTTCGGTCGGCGTCGGCCTAATGTGGGCCTCGCCGTTCGGTCCGATCCGTATCGACTATGCGATCCCGGTCAAGAAGGAAGCGAGCGACGACGTGCAGGAATTCAACTTCGGCATATCGACCCGCTTCTGATCGGCGGCCAACGATGCTCCCGGATTTCTTTGGATCCGGGAGAAATGTTCCGACCTAGCTGGATATAGCTTCTGGAATGACCGATCCGGTGTTCTTCGCGCCATCACGCCGGTATACGGCGGCCGAAGTCGCGAATCTGACCGGCTCGGTGCTTGTCGATTCCGGCCAATCCGACGTTTCGATCGAGGCGCTGGCGCCGGCCCACGAAGGCGGCGCAAATGCGCTCGTCTTCGTCGACGGCAGGCGCAATTCCGCGCTGATGTCGTCATTGCGGGCGGCTGCGGTGCTGTGTCCGGCGGAATTCGCCAACAAGGCGCCGTCCGGCGTCGCCGTATTGATCCATCCGCGTCCGCAACAGGCATTCGCGCTGGTCGGCCGGCTGCTGTTTCCGACAGCCGCCACGCCGGGTCCAATGACCGGTGAGACCGGTGTTTCAGAGCATGCCCATATCGATCCGACCGCGCATGTCGAAGCCGGCGCCATAATCGAGGCCGGCGTGGTCATCGGGCCAGGCGTCTCGATCGGCAAGGGCACCGTCATCGCGCCAAACGCGGTCATTGGACAATCCTGCCAGATCGGCCGTGACGGCTATGTCGGCCCGGGCGCCAGCATCCAGTATGCGCTGATCGGCAACCGGGTCATCATCCATGGCGGCGCCAGGATCGGCCAGGACGGCTTCGGCTTCGTCGGCGGTGCCAAGGGCCCGGAACGTGTTCCCCAGATCGGACGGGTCGTTATCCAGGACGATGTCGAGATCGGCTCCAATTCCACCGTCGATCGCGGCGCCATGTCCGATACGATCATCGGTCAGGGCACCAAGATCGACAATCTCGTGCAGATCGCCCATAACGTCCGCATCGGCCGCAATTGCATAGTGGCGGGGCTTTCAGGTATTTCCGGTTCCGTGGTCGTGGGTGACAACGTTACGATGGGCGGTGGCGTCGGGCTCGCGGATCACTTGACCATCGGCTCGGGAGCCAAGCTTGCCGCCAGAAGTGGATTTATGAGCAATGTTCCCGCCGGCGAGATCTGGGGCGGTTATCCGGCACAGCCGATGGCGGAAGCCATGCGGGAGATAGCCATGTTGCGCACGATGGCTAGGGCACGCAAGCAGGGCAAGGACAATGGCTGATATGGTGGCGGCGACGACGCTGGAAGCGGTCGACATACTGGGGTTGATGAAGCTCCTGCCGCACCGCTATCCCTTCCTGATGATCGACCGCATCGTCGACATCGATGGCGACGATTCCGCCGTCGGCATCAAGAACGTCACCATCAACGAGCCGCATTTTCAGGGGCATTTCCCGGAGCAGCCGGTGATGCCGGGCGTGCTGATCGTCGAGGCCATGGCGCAGACGGCAGGCGCCATCTGCATCCGCAGCCTTGGGGCGTCGAAGCCGTCGCTGGTCTATTTCCTGACCATCGACAACGCCAAATTCCGCAAACCGGTCGTTCCCGGCGACCAGTTGAAGATTCACGTCAAGAAAATCAAGAAGCGCGGCAACCTGCTCAAATTCGCCTGCGAAGCCCTGGTCGATGGCACCAAGGCGGCCGAGGCCGAGATTTCAGCCATGATGGTCACCGGCGACTGACGATCGAGTGCTTATGAAAATCAAGACTTCAATCCATCCTTCCTCCGTCGTGGAAGAGGGCGCTCAAATCGGTCAGGGCGTGCGCATAGGGCCGTTCTGCCACATCAGCGCCGAGGCCGTGATCGGCGATGGTGTCGAACTGGTCAGCCATGTCTCCGTCATAGGCGCGACCACCATCGGCGCCTCGACCAAGGTCTATCCGATGGCGACATTGGGCGCACCGCCGCAGAACACCAAACACAAGGGCGGCCGCACGACGCTGGTCATCGGCGCCAACTGCACCATCCGCGAAGGCGTCACGATGCATGTCGGCACCGACACCAGCCGCGGCGAAACGACAGTGGGCGACAATGGCAATTTCCTTGCCTACGCCCACATCGCCCATGATTGCGTTGTCGGCAAGAACGCTACCTTCGCCAATGGCGCGACGCTGGGCGGCCACTGCGAGATTGGCGACAACGTCTACATAGGCGGCCTCAGTGCCGTTCATCAATTCGTGCGCGTCGGCGACAATGCCTTTCTTGGCGGGTGCTCGGCCTTCGTTGGTGACGTCATTCCCTATGCCATTGCCGTCGGCAACCGCGCCAGCTTGCGCGGTTTGAACATCATCGGCCTCAAGCGCGCCGGTCTACCGCGTTCCGAAATCCATCTGTTGCGCAAAGCCTACAAGACAATTTTCGACCGCTCCCGCACCGTCGGCGAGAACATCGAATTCGCCAAGGCCGAGTTCGCCTCTTCGCCGACCGCCATGAAGATCGTCGACTTCATCAGCAGTCGCGGCAAGCGGCACTATGCAGTGCCATCGCTAAAAGGCAGCGATGGCGACGATACCGACGATGAAGACTGAGGCCGCTTCCGCCGGTCTTGATCTCCCGCCAGATGCCAGGGTCGGCATCATCGCAGGCGGCGGCAGTCTTCCGGTCGAAGTCGCGGCCGGCTCGGCCGGGCAAGGTTATCCGCCCTTCATCGTCCTCATGGAGGGCGAAGCCGACCGTCTGCCGGAATTGTGCCGGTACGAGCATGAGACCCTTGCCCTGGAGGCGATAGGCTCGCTTATTCCTTTGCTCAAACGCCACCGGATTACCCATCTGGTGCTTGCCGGCGAGATCAAGCGCCGGCCAAGGCTGACGCATCTGCGCCCAAGCCTTAGCCTGCTGGCGGTGATACCAATTGTTGTCATGGCGCTGGCGCGTGGCGACGATGGCTTGCTGAAGGTGGTGGCGCGCGGTCTTGAGGCGCGAGGGATTAAGGTCATGGGCGCCCACGAGATCGTGCCGAGCCTGGTCGCCGCCGAAGGCGTCTTGACCAAAGCGGCGCCGCAGAAATCGGATTGGCGCGACATCGAGGCAGGCTTTGCGGCGGCGAAGGCCATCGGGGCGCTGGATATCGGCCAGGCGGCGATCGCGGTCGGCGGCCGGGCCATCGCGCTCGAGGGTATCGAGGGTACGGCCGGATTGCTCGACCGCGCCAAACTGCTGCGTGGCCACGGCCGCATCGCCGGCAAGACCCGCGGCGTCCTGGTCAAATGCGCCAAGCCTGGCCAGGAACTGCGCGCGGACCTTCCGTCCATCGGGCCGCAGACGGTCGAAGCCGCCCATGCGGCGGGGCTTGCCGGCATTGCCGTCGAAGCGGGGCGCTCGCTGATCCTCGAAGGCCCCGCGACTCTGTCGTGCGCCAATGAACTTGGCCTGTTCATCGTCGGCCTGGCCGCAGCGGAGCCCACGCATGGCTGACAAGGGGCTGAAGATCGCGATCGTCGCCGGCGAGGAATCGGGTGACCTGCTTGGCGCCGACATCGTGCGCTCGCTCCGCCAGATAACAGGTCGCGAGGTGCAGCTTGTTGGCCTCGGCGGCCGGCATCTCGGCGAATTGGGCCTGGTGTCCCCCTTTGATGCCGGTGAGATCGCGCTGATGGGTTTCAGTGCCGTCCTGCGCGATCTGCCGCGTCTCATCAGGCGGATCGGTCAACTGGCCAAAACCATCGCCGAGGAAAAGCCGGACTGCCTGGTCACCATCGACAGTCCGGACTTTTCCTTGCGCGTCGCCAGGAAGGTGCGGGCGGCCAATCCGTCGATACCGATCATCCACTATGTCTGCCCGAGCGTCTGGGCCTGGCGGCCGGGCAGGGCGGTGGCGATGAAGCCCTATGTCGACCACATCCTCTGCATCCTGCCGTTCGAGGTGAAGGAGCTCGACCGGCTGGGCGGCCCGCCGGGCACCTATGTCGGGCATCGCCTGACGCATGATGCGGGCGTTCTTGCCGCCCAGAAGGCGCAGGCCTTGCCGCGCGATCTTACCCAGGACCGGATCAAGACATTGCTCGTCCTGCCGGGCTCGCGGCGCGGCGAGGTACGGCGGCTGATCGAACCATTCGGCGAGACCGTGTCGATGCTGCGCGCGCGCGGGAATCGGCTGCGACTGCTGCTACCGACGGTTCCGCATGTCGCCGATCTCGTCAAATCCTCGGTCAACCGTTGGGACGAAAAACCCGAAATCATCGTTGATCCGCAACGCAAATGGCAGGCTTTCGGCAAGGCCGACGCCGCGCTGATCGCATCGGGAACCGTATCGCTGGAACTGGCTTTGGCTGGTGTGCCGATGGTGTCGTCCTACAGGCTCGATCCGGTCGCCCGTGCAGTTGCGCCGTATCTTGTTTCGGTCTGGTCGGCGCTGCTGCCCAATCTCATCTCGGATCGCGCCCTTATCCCGGAGTTCTACAACGAGTACGTCAAGCCGAACAATCTGGCTCGCCAACTGGAAGCGTTGTTCGCCGACAGCGGCATGCGCGCCTGGCAGAAGGACGGCTTTGCCGAGATCGCGCGGCGCATGGCGACGGACAAGCCATCGGGTGAGATCGCGGCGGGCGTGGTGCTGCGCCATCTAAAAAAGGCGCCCTGAGAGGCGCCTTTTTTATGATCTAGACAGCTTCGGTCAGCGCTTGGCGATCGGCACGTAGTCGCGCTCCGGCGCACCGGTGTAGAGCTGGCGCGGGCGGCCGATCTTCTGGCGCGGATCCTCGATCATCTCCTTCCACTGCGCGATCCAGCCGACGGTGCGGGCGACCGCGAACAGCACGGTGAACATCGTGGTGGGGAAGCCCAGGGCCTTCAGCGTGATGCCGGAATAGAAGTCGACATTCGGATAGAGCTTCTTCTCGATGAAATAGGGATCGGTCAGCGCGATCTTTTCCAGTTCCATGGCGATGTCGAGCAGCGGATCGTCCTTGATGCCGAGTTCGCCCAGCACCTCGTGCGCCGTCTTCTGCATGATTTTCGCACGAGGATCGTAGTTCTTGTAGACGCGGTGGCCAAAGCCCATCAGGCGGAACGGGTCGTCCTTGTCCTTGGCGCGGGCGATGAACTCCGGAATGTGATCGACATGGCCGATCTCGCCCAGCATGTTCAGCGCCGCTTCATTGGCGCCGCCATGGGCCGGGCCCCACAGGCATGCAATGCCGGCGGCGATGCAGGCGAACGGGTTGGCGCCCGAAGAGCCGGCGAGGCGAACCGTCGAGGTCGAGGCATTCTGCTCGTGATCGGCGTGCAGGATGAATATGCGCTCCATGGCGCGCGCCAGCACCGGGTTGATCTTGTACTCCTCGCACGGCACGGCAAAGCACATATGCAGGAAGTTTGCCGCGAAACCGAGATCGTTCTTCGGGTAAATGAAGGGCTGGCCGATGTGATACTTGTAGGCCATGGCCGCGATCGTCGGCATCTTGGCGATCAGACGCATCGAGGCCACCATGCGCTGGTACGGGTCCGAGATGTCGGTGGAGTCGTGATAGAAGGCCGACAGCGCGCCGACCACGCCGCACATGACGGCCATCGGGTGCGCGTCGCGGCGGAAGCCGGTGAAGAAGCGCGACATCTGCTCGTGCACCATGGTGTGGCGCGTCACGCGGTAGTCGAAATCGTCCTTCTGCGCCTTGGTCGGCAGTTCGCCGTAGAGCAGGAGATAGCAGACCTCGAGGAAGTCACCGTGTTCGGCCAGCTGGTCGATCGGATAGCCGCGGTGCAGGAGAATACCCGCATCGCCGTCGATGAAGGTGATCTCGGACTCACAGCTTGCTGTCGAAGTGAAGCCGGGGTCGTAGGTGAAGGCGCCGGTCGTGCTGTAGAGCGAGGCGATGTCGATGACGTCGGGTCCGACGGAGCCGCTTCGCACCTTGAATTCATGGGTCTTGCCGGCGAATTGAAGCGTTGCGATAGCCTCTTGGTTCGCGCCGCCCACATCCAGTTTTTTCGCAGCTTCGGTCATTGCAAACTCCTTGTTGTTTCCTCATGCCGGCAAAGGCAAATTCTGCAGAGCGACACGTCGAAATCACCGCAATGCGCGTATTCGCCACCGCATTTTAGGAGGTGCGTGCCAGATTGGGCCAAGGCCTAATGTTGCACTGCGAAACGCCCCTTTCAATGCCAATCTTCTTGGGCCAGTTTGCTCCTAATCGATTTGATCCGCTATGCGCGCCAGGCTTTCCTCGCGCCCAAGCACGGCAAGCACGTCGAACACGCCGGGCGAGGTGCTTTTGCCGGTCAGCGCGGCCCGCAACGGTTGGGCCACGGCGCCAAGCTTGTGGCCACCGGCCAGCGCATAGTCGCGGATCGCGGCTTCCGCCGCGGCCGCCGTCCAGTCGCTCGACAGCCCATTCAAAGCTTCGTGAGCGCCGCGCAGGATTTTGCGGGCACCGTCATTGAGCAGGAGGGCCGCCTTCTCGTCGACCGGCAGCGGGCGCGTAGCGAACAGATAGGCCGCGCCATCGACGAGTTCGACCAGCGTCTTGGCGCGCTCCTTCAGGCCCGGAAGCGCCGCCAGCAACTGCGCCTTGTTGTGTTCGTTGAGGCGCGCGGCCATCGCCGGGCCGCCCTCGAGATAGGGCAGGGTGGCGATGAAGATGTCCAACAGCTCCGCGTCGGCCATGCGCCGCATATGCGCGCCGTTGATGGCTTCCAGCTTGGCGAAATCGAAGCGGGCAGCGCCCTTGTTGACGTCGCCGATATCGAACCAGGAGATCATGTCCTTGATCGACATGATCTCGTCATCGCCATGACTCCAGCCCAGTCGCGCCAGATAGTTGAGCAGTGCCTCCGGCAGGTAGCCCATGGCCCGATAGGCTTCGACGCCGAGCGCGCCATGGCGCTTCGACAGCTTGGCGCCATCGGCGCCATGGATCAGCGGGATGTGCGACATAGACGGCACGTCCCAGCCCATGGCGTTGTAGATCACGGTCTGGCGGGCGGCATTGGTCAGGTGGTCGTCGCCGCGGATGATGTGCGTGACACCCATGTCATGATCGTCGACGACGACGGCATGCATATAGGTCGGGTTGCCGTCCGAACGCAGGATGATGAAGTCGTCGAGATCCTTGTTGGGGAAGCGCACCTCGCCCTGGACGCGGTCATGGACGATCGTCTCACCTTCGGTCGGCGCCTTGATGCGGATGGCGCCCTTGACGCCCGCAGGCGCCTCCGAGGGGGCGCGGTCGCGCCACTGGCCGTTGTAGCGGGGCGGCAGGCCCTTGGCCCGTGCTGCCTCGCGCATGGCTTCGAGCTCGGCCGGCGTTTCGTAGCTGTAATAGGCCTTGCCCATGCGAACGAGTTCTTCGGCGACCTCGCGGTGGCGCGGCGCGCGCTCGAATTGCGAGACCGCGTCGCCGTCCCAGGTCAAGCCGAGCCAGGTGAGGCCGTCGAGGATGGCGGCCGTCGCGGCGGCGGTCGAACGCTCGCGATCGGTGTCCTCGATGCGCAGCAGCATCGTGCCGCCGGTGTGTTTGGCATAGAGCCAGTTGAACAGCGCCGTGCGCGCGCCGCCGATGTGCAGATAGCCGGTGGGCGAGGGGGCAAAACGGGTGACGACCTTGTCGGACATGAAACTCTCGGAAACCATCTGAAGCGGGGTGCGGCTGCGCGGACTTTCGCGCGTCGCGCGTTCATGTAGCATAGGGCGTCAGCGGTGCAAGGGGCAGACCCGATGGCTGGACGAGGCCGGGGCTCGGAACAGGGCGAGGACGCTGGTGTTGGCGTCAGCGAACGGTCCCTGTTTGCGATTCCGCCGCCAGTCTCGCAGCCGCTATCGCCTCTGGTGCCGGGCTCCGATCGTCAACCGCCGCAGGCGGATATGCCGGCGACACTTCCGCCGCCTGCTTCAGGCCGGATTGTGCGTGTCCGGCGGCGACTCGCCCGGGTTTCCTGGCCTCGCCTGCGCCATGGTGCGGCGACGGCAGCGGAGCTCGAGCTTGACCGGGGCATCGCCTTCCTGCTGGTGCCGGTTTGTCTGGCCGCTGGAGCGATCGGCTATTATTCGCTCGCGGCGGAGCCTGATTTTGCAAAGCCTGTCGCGGTCGTCGTGCTGATGGCGGTCTGTGCGCTTGTTTCGCGCTCCTGGCCGAAAACCCATCTGGGCTTCATGGCGGCATTGTTGTGCGCGCTTGGCCTGCTTGTCGCCAAGGTCGAGACATGGCGGGCGGGCACCCAGATGCTGGGTTCGGAAATCTCGACGCAAGTGACCGGCCGCGTCGTTTCGCTCGACCGGATGGAGACCGGCCGCATCCGGCTGACCATCGACGTGACGTCGACCGCACGGCCGAAACTGCGTTATGCGCCGGAAAGGGTCAGGCTTTCGGCGCGAGATATCCCGGCGGAAATGACCGCCGGCTCCATGGTCACCGGCTACGCTAAACTGTTGCCGCCGACCGGCCCGGTGCGGCCGGACAGCTACGATTTCTCCTTCGACAGCTATTTCGCCGGTATTGGCGGCAGCGGCTTCTTTCTCGGCAATCCAAAGCTTGTCTCAGCCACGGACGACGAGGTGCCGCTCACGGCCCGCCTTTTCTCGGGGATAGAAAATGCTCGTGAAGCCATTGCCGACCACATCAGGGCCAGGGTTGGCGGTGCCGAGGGTGAGATCGCGGCGGCGCTGATCGTCGGTGTGCGGGCCGGCATTCCCGATGAAATCAACGAGGCGATGCGGCGCACCGGCATCTATCACATCATCTCCATTTCCGGGCTGCATATGGCGCTGGTCGCCGGCACCATCATGGGGCTGCTGCGCGGTGCCTTCGCGCTGTTTCCGGACTTTTCCGCGCGTCGGCCGGTGAAGAAATATGCGGCCGCCGCCGCCCTGTTCTCGATCGCCGCCTATCTCGTCATTTCCGGTGTCGTCGTTGCCGCCGAACGCAGCTTCATCATGCTGGCGGTGATGCTTGTTGCCGTCCTGTTCGATCGCGCGGCACTGACCATGCGCAACCTCGCCATCTCGGCGATCGCCGTCATTGTGGTGTCGCCGCATGAGGTTGTCGGCCCAAGCTTCCAGATGTCGTTCGCCGCGACCGCCGCGCTGGTCGGCGCCTATGCCGGCTGGGCGGATCACCATGCGGGAAAAGCAAGACCGCCACCGCCAAAGCGAACTTTGCCGGGTTTTCTCACGCGAAAATTCCTGCTGGCGACGGGCGGGCTGGCGATGACCTCCATCATCGCCGGCTGCGCCACGGCGCTGTTTGCCATCTGGCATTTCCAGCGTGTGTCGCCGCTCAGCCTGTTCGCCAATCTGGCCGTCATGCCGATCGTGTCACTGATAGTCATGCCTTTCGCTGTTCTCAGTTCTCTTGCGATGCCCTTTGGTGCCGACGGCCCCTTCCTTTACGTGATGGGCAAGGGCCTGACCGCAATGATCGCCATATCGGCGTGGATATCGGAACGCTCCCCGGTCGATGCGGTCGGGCTGATTTCGCAGCGATCCGTGCTGCTGGTGACCATCGCCCTGGTCATCGCGACGATGGCGACGACCTGGCTGCGGCTCGCGGCAGTGCCATTCGCGCTTGCCGGCCTGCTGACAGTATCGGATACGCGCACCCCGGATGTGCTGATTTCCGAAGATGCGCGGTTGGTGGCGCTGCCGATCGGCGGTGGAGAACTCGCGGTCAGCCGGGCTCGCCCGAACGAGTTCACCGTCGACAATTGGAAACGCGCGCTGGTGTCCGAAACCATCGTCGTGCCGGAGATGTTCGACAGGGCGGACGGGCAATTCGACATTGCCGATGCCGTCAATCTGCCGCCGGGAGCACCGTTCTACTGCACGGATGGCGTCTGTCTTGCACGGCACCCGTCGGGTGCGATCATCGCGCATGTCGAAGACCGCAAGGATACCTGGAAAGCTTGCGGTTTCGCCGACCTGATCGTCGTCAATGACGCGACGGGCTATGATGCCTGCCACAATCCGCTGGTTCTTGTCGTCACCAAACGGCAACTTGCCCGCAAAGGCAGTGCCGCCGTGTTCTTCGACCGCCAATCGGCAACTGGCCCGCCAACCGTCAGCTTCGCGGTGGACGGGCCGTATCGGCCTTGGCACGAGCAGCGAAAATTTTCGCGTGAGGCGAGGGGGCTGGCGCCCTATCAAAAACCCGAAAAGACGGCCGCTCCTGCTCAGTAACGCCGGATCAGCCCGACAAGCTTGCCCTGCACCTTGACCCTGTCTGGCCCGAAAATGCGCGTCTCGTAGGCCGGGTTGGCGGCTTCAAGGGCGATCGAGGCGCCCTTGCGGCGGAACCGTTTCAGGGTTGCTTCCTCCTCGTCGACCAGCGCCACGACGATCTCGCCCGGGCTCGCCGTGTCGGCATTGCGGATGATGACCGTGTCGCCGTCGAAGATGCCGGCGTCGATCATCGAGTCGCCCTTGACCTCCAGCGCATAGTGCTCGCCACCCATGATCATGTCCGGCGGCACCGAGATCGAATGCGTCTGGTGCTGGATGGCATCGATCGGCACACCGGCGGCGATGCGGCCCATCACTGGGATCGACACGGCGGAAACCGCTTCGTCATCATTGCCGGCCGCAGGCAAACGCGACTGCGCCGGCTTGATCTGGCGGCCAAGACCGCCCTGGCCGAGGCTGCCCTGGATGACGCTTGGCGAGAATTTCTTTGCCGCGTTAAGGCCGGGCGCGATCGAATCCGGCAGCCGCAGCACTTCCAGTGCCCGCGCCCGGTTGGGCAGCCGGCGGATGAAGCCGCGTTCCTCCAGTGCCGTGATCAGGCGATGGATGCCCGACTTGGAGGCGAGATCGAGCGCTTCCTTCATTTCGTCGAAGGACGGCGGAATGCCGCTTTCCTTGAGCCGTTCATGAATGAACATCAGCAGTTCATGTTGCTTGCGTGTCAGCATGGCGGCCCCCCAAGGCGTTGAACGACGGATTGAATCAGAATCGAAAAACAAACCCAGAACAAACACTATCTGTTCCAGTTGTGTTCCGCAACTGTTTAAAGTTTAATGAATTTGTTAACGCGTCTGAAATTTTTTGACCGGGGCAGAGGGTCGCGATCAATGATTTCCCTGCCGGTACGCGCATTGAAATCGTTTCGGTTAATGGCCTGTGGCCTAGCCCTGAACGCGGTTTGGCATCAGGTGTTTGGGAGGCGTCTGCGGGGCGGATTTGAGCGGCGTATCGACCCATTCCGGCAGAACGAAACGAAACCAAAACGCCAACGATCGTGAGTTCAGGCCGGCACGGCCACGTGGATCCGGACGCCGCGGAAGCATCATCCGGAAACCGCTTTCAGGCTGCCGGCGCGCGCGGTGTAAGTGTTGGCGCCGTTGTCTTCGCTGTGGACATAGACATGCAGCGTGTAGCCGATATGCGCCGTCATCAGCGCCTTTGCCCGCTCTACATCCCGATCGAGCGCCGCTTCCATGATCGCGGTGTGATGCTCGATGGCGATCGCCTCGCGCAGCGCGTCCATTGCCTCGCCGTAGCCGTCCTTCAGGCCGGCCGCCGCCCGCAAAGTCGGCGCCAGGCCGAGAAACCGATGATGCCGACGCAGCTGATCGGCGATCGTCGAGCGGAAGCGCAACAGCCAGTTTGACGTCGCCGCGCTCAGCAGCGCCGCATGGAAGGCCTCGTGGCTCTCGTCCCATTTGTCGACGGCCGCATCGGAAGGGTCATCGACCGCGGTTTTGCAGCGGGAGAGCCGGTAATGAGCGGTGACGACCGCATCCTCCCATTCCCTGCCGCCGTTCGCGATCGATTCCAGGAACAGCGGCATTTCGACAACCATCCTTGCGCGCGCCAGGTCCTCGAGCTCAGCGCGCGACACGGGAGCGACGGCAAAGCCGCGATTGCTGATGGCAGTGACCAGGCGTTCGGCTTCAAGTCGGGACAACGCTTCACGCAGCGGCGTCCAGCCGACGCCGTATGTGCCGCGCAGCGCGCTCAGCTTGAGCGGCGCCCCCGGCATGAGGCGGGTGGTCAGGATATCGCGCCGCAGCAGCTGATAGGCCGCTTCGGTCTTCGTGGAATTGTTCTGATCCTGCATCGCGGTCGGTCCATCATCAGCCTGTGAAAATTATATATGAAGGGGAAGTATGGCAAGAATTATATATAATGTTGACACGCGGCGAGGGACTGACCATGATCGCCGCAGTTGCCGTCCTTGAGAGCGGCGCTGATCAAATCTGGGAGGAAATGATGTTGAAGTCGAAATCCGCTTGGCTGTCGGGATTGGCCCTGGCAGGCGCGTTGATGGTCAGCGTCGGCAGCGCCGCGGCCGATCAGATACGCATCGGCATCGCCAATTTCGGCGAGCATCCGCAGCTCAATGCCGCCATAGCGGGCTTCAAGAAGGCACTGACGGACAACGGCTTTGTCGAGGGCAAGGACGTCGTCTACACCGAAAGCCATACCAACTTCGATGCATCTCTGGTGCCGCAGATGATCGCCAAGCTGCAGGCGGAGCAGCCCAAGCTGATCTACACCATCACCACGCCGGTCTCGCAGATCGCCAAGAAGGCGCTCGCCGGTTCTGGGATTCCGATCGTCTTCGCCGCGGTCACCGATCCGGTGGCGGCCAAGCTGGTGCCGTCGTGGGAAGCCGGAGACGAAGGCATGACCGGCGCCAGCGATCTGCAGGATGTCGCCGCGGTGATGGCCTTCACCAAGAAGCTGCTGCCGAACGCCAAGCGCTTCGGGGTGCCCTACAATCCGGGCGAGGCCAATGACGTTGCCCTGATCGAAAAGATCAAAGCGGCGGCACCCGCCGCCGGCTTTGAGGTCGTCGAAGTCGGCATCGACAACGTCAATGACATCCAGCAACGCATCGCTTCGCTCGCCGGCAAGGCCGACGTGATCTACGGTCCGGCCTCGAACCTGATCCAGCCGGCGATCGCCGCCGTCTCCGCGGCCGCGCGCCAGGCGGGAATCCCGGTCGTCAACTCCGATGACAGCGCGGTCCGCAACGGTACCGTGCCGGCGAGCTTGGCGGTCAATTACACGCAGGTCGGCATGAATGCCGGCAACATCGCGGCCGAGATTCTCAAGGGCAAGGATCCCAAGACGATCGCGCCGTCGCGTCCGGCCTATAAGGACCATATGGCAACGATTTCCCGCAAGGCGATGGCCGCGTTCGGCATCGAGATACCGGCTTCGATGGCCGATTGCGGCTGCATCGTCGACTGATATCGGGCTGGACGGGCGACGGCGCCGTCGCCGTCGCCCATCAGGCCAGGGAGGAACGATGCTCGATATCCGATCCGCGCGCAAAGTATTCTACAAGGGGCAGGCCGACGAGAAGGTCGCGCTGGACGGCCTCAGCCTGTCATTGGCCACCGGCGATTTCGGCATCGTCATCGGCTCCAACGGGGCCGGCAAGAGCAGCATGCTCAACGCCATTTCCGGAGCTCTTGTCCTGGATTCCGGCAAGATCCTGATCAACGGCGCGGACGTGACGGCCATGCCGGTGCACAAGCGCGCCACGCGATTGGCGCGCGTCTTCCAGGATCCGATGCGCGGCACCGCCGCCAGCATGACCGTGGCGGAGAACATGCTGCTGGCCGATCTGCGCAGCCGAAAACGCACGCTGCGACAAGGGCTGAACGCCGCGAGGCTCGCGTCCTACAAGGAGCGCCTGTCGATATTGGGCCTCGGCCTTGAAAATCGTCTCGACACCCGTGTCGACCTACTCTCGGGCGGGCAGCGTCAGTCGCTGTCGCTGATCATGGCTGTCGGCGGATCGCCGGACCTGCTGCTGCTCGACGAGCATACCGCGGCACTCGACCCGCGCACTGCCGAGATCGTCATGCAGGCGACGGTGCGCGCCGTCAACGCGCTGAAACTGACCACGCTGATGGTTACCCACAACATGCAGCACGCCGTCGACTATGGCAGCCGGGTGATCATGCTCGATGCGGGCCGGGTCCTGCTGGAGGTCACTGGCGAGGACAAGGCCAGGGTCACGGTTATCGATCTGATCGGCCATTTTTCCATCAAGACCGACCGCATGTTGCTGGCGAGCTGATCACCATGGGCTTTATTCAGGACGTTCTCACCAGCTTTGTCGCGATCATGCCGGTGACCCTGGCGCAGAGCCTGATCCTGGCCTTTGTCGTGCTCGGCATCATGATCCCGTTCCGCATGCTGAATTTTCCCGATCTGACCAGCGAAGGCGCCTTTCCGCTGGGCGGCTGCGTCTGCGGCGTGCTTCTTGCCGCCGGCGTATCGCCGCTGACCTGCATCGTCGTCGCATTCGCGGCGGGCTTCGCGGCGGGCTGCTGCACCGCCTTCATCCATCTGCGCTTCCGCATCCACACGCTGCTGGCGGGCATCCTGATGATGACGATGCTTTACAGCATCAACCTGCGCATCATGGGCAAGTCCAACCTCTCGGTTTTCGGCTCGCCGACCGTGTTCGACTGGGTCCCGTTCGCACGGCCGGGTTTTCCGGCCAGCAAGATCGTTGTCGCCGGCCTTCTCGCGCTCATCGTCTTCGCGGCGCTCTACATGTTCTTCAGGACCGAGAAGGGGACTGCCGTGCGCGCCGTCGGCGCCAATCCCGACATGGCCGAGGCGCAAGGCATCAATGTCTGGGCGGCGACCATCGGCGGTGTCGGGCTGGCGAGCGCGTTTTCGGCGTCGAGCGGCGCACTGATGGTGCAGTCGCAGGGATTTGCCGACGTCAATATGGGGCTGGGTATCCTCATCAACGGCCTGGCCGCGCTGATGATCGGCGAGGCGGTCGTCGGCAAGCAGACGGTCTGGCGCCAGCTGCTGGCGCCCTTTGCCGGCGCGATCATCTATTACCAGCTGGTGTCGTTCTGCCTCGCCGCCGGCATGCCGCCTCCCGACCTGAAGCTTGCCACGGGCCTGTTCGTGCTCGCCATGCTTGCCCTGCCGAGCCTCAAGCGCGGCCGGGGATCCGCGCCGGCCCGCGAAGCCATCCGTGAATAATCAGGACCTAAACAACCAGGGAATGTCACAAATCATGCGTGCACCGCTCGATCTCGCAGCAGTCGAAGCCATGGATGCGGCCGATCCGCTGCGCGCCATGCGCGACCGCTTCATTTTGCCGGAAGGCGTGATCTACCTCGACGGCAACTCGCTGGGTGCGGCGGCGCCCGCCGTCTTCAACGAACTGCAGAAGGCGGCGACGCAGGAATGGGCGCAAGACCTCATCCGCGCCTGGAACACCGCCGGCTGGTTCGACATGCCGGTCGCGCTCGGCGACCAGCTCGGACGGCTGATCGGCGCCGCTTCCGGCCAGACGGTGGTCTGCGACACGACCTCGATCAACATCTACAAGGTGCTGCATGCGGCCCTCGGCATGCGGCCGAACCGCTCGGTCATCGTCGCCGAGGGCGACAGTTTTCCAACCGACCTCTACATGGCCGAAGGCGTGGCCTCGACGCGGCCGGGCACGGTGCTGCGGCTCGAAGGCGTCGATGCGCCCACCATCGAGGAACTGATCGACGAGCGCGTCGCCGTCATCCTGGTCAACCACGTCAATTACAAAACCGGACAATTGCGCGACATGGCCGCGTTGACGTGCAAGGCCCATCAGGTCGGCGCGCTGATCGTCTGGGATCTCTGCCACACGGCCGGCGCCTTGCCTGTCGAGCTCGATGCCGCGAACGCCGATTTCGCCATCGGCTGCACCTACAAATATCTCAATGGCGGTCCGGGTGCGCCCGCCTTCATCTATGCCGCGAAACGCCATCACGAAGATGTCCGTCAGCCGCTGAGCGGCTGGTGGGGCCATGCGCGGCCCTTCGCTTTTGAACAAGGCTACACGGCCGGCAGCGGTATCCGCCGGTTCCTGTGCGGCACGCAGCCGGTGCTGTCGATGCGGGCGCTGAAAGGGGCACTCGATATCTGGGATGATGTCGACATGGCGGCGGTGCGCAAGAAGAGCATCGCGCTCACCGACCTGTTCATCCAGCTCGTCGAAGCCAGATGCGGCGCCTACGGCCTCGAACTCGAAAGCCCGCGCAACGGCAATGCGCGCGGCAGCCAGGTGTCGTTCCTCCACCCGCACGGCTACCAGGTGATGCGGGCCTTGATCGAGCGCGGCGTGATCGGCGATTTCCGTGCGCCGTCGACCATCCGCTTCGGCTTCACGCCGCTCTATGTCGGCTACAAGGACGTCTGGCAGGCGGTCGAGGTGCTTGAGGACATCCTGCGCACCGGCGCATGGCAGGAAGCGCGTTTCGCGGTCAAGACAGCGGTGACCTGAGAGGTCAGCGCATTCCAGGAAAAGTGTTGGCGGTTTTCCCACAGGAAATGCGCCAAAGCAAAAAGTCAAAGTCGGGTGCGAACCGTCCACAGTTCGGGAAACAGCACAACCTCGAGCATCTTCTTCAGGTAGGAAGCGCCTGAGGTGCCGCCGGTGCCGCGCTTCAGGCCGATGATGCGCTCGACCGTGGTGACATGGTTGAAGCGCCAGCGGCGGAAATAGTCCTCGAAGTCGACCAGTTTCTCGGCCAGCTCATAGAACATCCAGTAGCGCTGCGGATCGCGGTAAACGGTCTGCCAGGCGACCAGGACTTCTTCGCTTTCGCTGCGCGTCTCGCGCCAGTCCGTGCGTCTGGCGTCGGCGCCGATGTCGAACCCATTGCGCGCCAGCAGCAGCAACGCTTCATCATAGAGCGACGGCTCGGCCAGGATTGCCTCCAGCTTGCCGGTGAGGTCCGGCCGGTGCTTGTGGGGTCCGAGCATTGCGAGGTTGCGGTTGCCCGCCATGAACTCGATGGCGCGGTACTGCCAGGACTGAAAGCCCGAGGACTGGCCGAGCGCATCGCGGAATTCGGTGTATTCGCTGGGCGTCATCGTGCGCAGCACGTCCCAGGCATTGTTCAACTGCTCGAAAATCCGGGCGACGCGCGACAGCATCTTGAAGCTCGGCTCCAACCGGTCAGCGCGAATGGAGCGGATCGCGGCGCCAATTTCATGCAAAGCAAGTTTCATCCAGAGTTCCGAGGTCTGGTGCTGGATGATGAACAGCATCTCGTCATGCGCCGACGACAGCGGCGTCTGTGCGTCCAGCACTTTCTCCAGATGCAGGTAGTCGCTGTAGGACATGCGCTCCTTGAACGACATCTGTGCGCCTTCGGACGCCGGATCGTAGGGCTCGCTCAATTGATTTTCTCCGTGCGCAGCCGGAAGCGCTGGATCTTGCCGGTCTGGGTCTTGGGCAGGGCGGCGATGAATTTGACCGAGCGCGGGTATTTGTAGGGCGCGATCGTTGCCTTGACGTGGTCCTGCAGGCGCTTGACGGTTAGCGCGTCCGCCGCCACGCCTTGCACCAGCACGACATGCGCCTCGACGATCTGGCCGCGTTCGCCATCCTCGGCGCCTATCACGGCGCATTCGGCGACATCGGGATGCGACAGAAGTGCCGCCTCGACCTCGGGCCCGGCAATGTTGTAGCCGGCGCTGACGATCATGTCGTCGGAACGCGCGGCGAAATGGAAGAAACCGTCCTCGTCCTGGGTAAAAGTGTCGCCGGTGAGGTTCCAGCCGTCGCGCACATACTCCTTCTGCCTGTCGTCGGCCATGTAGCGGCAGCCGGTCGGGCCACGCACCGCCAGCCGCCCGGTCTCGCCGCGCGGCACCTCGCGCATCGTGTCGTCGACGATGCGCGCCTCATAGCCTCCCACCGGCTTGCCGGTCGATGCAGGCTTCATGTCGCCAAAACGGTTGGAGATGAAGATGTGCAGCATTTCGGTGGCGCCGATGCCGTCAAGGATCGGCTTGCCGGTCTTCTCGGTCCATTCTTCGAAGACCGGAGCCGGCAGGGTCTCGCCGGCCGATACGGCGACGCGCAGCGACGACAAATCGGCACCTTCATCCATGGCTTTCAGCATGGCGCGATAGGCGGTCGGCGCCGTGAAGGAAATGGTCGCTTTGTAGGTCTCGATGATGTGGACCATGTTGGGCGGCGTCGCCTGTTCCAGCAACGTCGCCGCGGCACCGAAGCGCAAGGGGAAGATGGCGAGGCCACCAAGGCCGAAGGTGAAGGCGAGCGGCGGCGAGCCGACGAAGATGTCGTCCGGCGTCACCTGGAGAATCTCGCGGGCATAGGCATCGGCGATGATCAGGAGATCGCGGTGGAAATGCATCGTCGCCTTCGGCACGCCCGTCGTGCCCGAGGTGAAGCCGAGCAGCGCGACATCGTCGCGGCCGGTGTTGACGGCGGTGAAGGTGACCGGCTTGTCGAGGGCGGCGCGGTCGAGTTCGGCATCATGGTTGGCGGTGCCGTCGAAGCCGATCACCTGCTTCAGGAAGGCGCTGTCCTTGGCGCAGGCGGTCATCTCGTCCATCAGCCTGGTGTCGCAGAGCGCGGTCGTGATCTCCGCCTTGTCGACGATCTTGGTGAGTTCGCCGGCGCGCAGCATCGGCATGGTGTTGACGACGACGGCGCCGACCTTGGTGGCGGCCAGCCAGCAGGCGACCATTGCGGGATTGTTGGCGGAGCGGATCAGGACCCGGTTGCCCGGCTTGATGCCGTAATTCTCGACCAGCGCGTGCGCCAGCCTGTTGGTCCAGTCCGACAGTTCCTTGTAGGTGCGGCGGCGGCCATTGCCGATCAAGGCGGTGTGGTCGCCGAGGCCCTTCTCGACCAACCTGTCGGTCAATTCGACGCCGGCGTTGAGATGCTCAGGGTAATCGAAGCCGTCGAGCAGGAAATCCGGCCATTGATCCGGCGGCGGCAGATGATCGCGCGTGAACGTGTCGATATGCGCTGAAGGCCCAAGCATGTCGCCGCCATCCCATTTGCTTGCCTGGCCAGTGCGCGAAGCATCTGGCCGAGGTGGTAGATATGAAGTTCCCGTCGTTCGCGAGAGGCTTCGTGCAGCCAGCTACACCTGTTTGTCGACGCCACGGAAGGGTGGCATCCGCAGGCTTGGACAGCACAGCAGACCTCCCATTGTCGGCTGTTCTTCGGACAGGATCGCACCAGTCGAAATTTGTTTCAAGCCTAAAATGTTTTTGCCCTGGAGCATTGACGCATGGCATGGTGGCGGCCATTGCTAGCGCCAAACGGATGCGCTTTTGGGGGGAGGGTACGGATGCTCGAACATCGCATTGCCGATTGGAACAACGCCTACGCCAATGGCGCGAATATCGCCGGCAGCGACCGCTGGCCGGCTGCCTGGGCGGAGCCGGCGCAGGCGTTTCGCGACGCGCTTTCGGCGGCGGGCCGGGCACGACTGGACATCGTCTATGGTGAGCGACCGCGCAATCGCTTCGATCTTTTCCTTCCCGACGCCGCGCCCAAGGGGCTCGTCGTGTTCATCCATGGCGGTTACTGGCTCGAGTCCGACAAGAGCGACTGGTCGCATCTGGCCAAGGGCGCTGTCGGCAGCGGCTTTGCCGCGGCGATGCCGTCCTACACGCAGTGCCCGGACATACGCATCGCCGGCATCGTCCGTGAAATCGGCGCGGCGATCGAAGAAGTGGCGGCGATGGTCGACGGACCGCTGATCTTGACCGGACATTCGGCCGGTGGCCATCTCGCCAGCCGCATGGTGACCACATCAACGCCGTTGCCCGCCGATGTGGCACAGCGAATACGTCATGTCGTTTCGATCTCAGGCCTGCACGACCTGCGCCCCCTGATGCGCACCGCTATGAACACCGCTTTGACAATCGACGAGGCCGAAGCCCAGGCCGAAAGCCCCGCGCTGCTGCGGCCCCTGGATGGTGCCCGCATCACCTGCTGGGCCGGCGGCGGCGAGCGCTCGGAGTTCCTGCGGCAGAATGCGCTGCTGGCCAATATCTGGACCGGGCTTGGCGCCGCCACCAGCTGCGTGGTCGAGCCCGACCGGCATCATTACGATATTGTCGATGGCCTAGCCGATCCGGCGCATGCACTGACGCGAACCTTGATCTCGGAATAGGTGAGATCGTTTTTATCCTGTTATCAGTCAGTTATGGGATAATTCTTCAGCGTAGCATTAGAACGCTGCACGAATCCCCGGCGGCGGATGCGGGGGCAAATGGCGCCCGTACGATCAGTCCGTTGGCGTCGGCCAGCATCCTCAGCATGGACGAATCCTGGATACTGAACGGCGTCGCCACCAGCCCGCCATCGTCCTCCCTGACCACCGCCCGCACATAGTCCTGGCGCAGATCATTGGCCAGCATTGCGGCGCCCAGCCGCGCCGGACGGATGTCCTGGCGATGATCGCGGCCGCCGAGCCTCGCCAGAAGCGGCTTCAGGAACAATTGCGAGCAGACCAGGCTGGCCACCGGATTGCCGGGCAGGCCGATACATCTGATAGCGCCGAGGCGTCCGAACATCAGCGGCTTGCCGGGGCGCATGGCGATCTTCCAGAAGCCGAGCGTCATGCCTTCGCCGGTCAGCACGTCATGGATCAGGTCATGGTCACCGACCGAGGCGCCGCCAAGCGTGACGATGACATCCGCACCGGCCGCGACCGCCTTTTTGACCAGCGCTGCGATGGCTTCCTTGCGGTCGGCGGCAATGCCAAGATCGAGCGCGCGGGCGCCGACCGATTGCGCGGCAGCGACGACGCCATAGGCGTTGGACGAGATGATCTGGTCCGGTCCGAGTTCGCTGCCGGGCGGCAGCAGCTCGTCGCCCGTAGCGATGATGGCGACCAGCGGCCGTTTGACCACGTTCACTCTGGGGTGGTTGGCCGATGCCGTCAGCGAGAGCGCCGCCGCATCGAGTAGCCGACCTCTTTCAAGCAGGACATCGCCTTTCGAAAAATCGAGGCCGATGCGGCGGATGTTGCGCCACTCCGCCGTCGGTTCGATCACTTCGATGCGTCCGCTGCCGAGGTCGCGGACGTTTTCCTGGATGACGATGGTGTCGGCGCCCTCGGGCAGTGGCGCGCCGGTGAAGATGCGCACCGCCTGGCGCTCGCCGACGGAACCGTCAAAGCCACGCCCGGCCGGCGCCATGCCGATCACCAAGAGTTTCGACGGCACGGACGCCACATTGGCGGCGCGGACTGCGTAACCATCCATGGCCGAAGCGTTGAAGGGCGGTTGAGTGCGAAGTGCCGCGACCGGTTCCGCCAGCACCCGATCGACTGCCTCGAACAGAGGCACGCTTTCGCCGGCCAGCGGTGCTGCACCATCCAGCAGGCGCTCAAGCGCCTCGGTCACCGGAACCAGCGCCATCAGGCGCCAACCTTGTAGTCGCCGGACTTGCCGCCGGTCTTTTCCACCAGGCGGACACCGGAGATGATCATGGCGCGGTCCACGGCCTTGGCCATGTCGTAAATGGTCAGGCAGGCAACGGAGGCAGCCGTCAGCGCTTCCATCTCGACGCCGGTCTTGCCGGTGACGCGCGCCAGCGCGGTGACTTTCAGGCCGGGCAACGCGTGGTCGGGCTCGATGTCGACGGAAACCTTGGTCAAGAGCAGGGGATGGCAGAGCGGGATCAGCTCATGCGTCTTCTTCGCCGCCATGATGCCGGCGATGCGGGCGGTGCCGAGCACATCGCCCTTCTTGGCGTTTCCGGCGAGGATGGTCTTCAGCGTCTCGGGCTGCATCGAGACGAACCCTTCGGCGATCGCCGTGCGCGTCGTCTCTTGCTTGTCGCCGACATCGACCATATTGGCCTCGCCCTGCGCGCCGAGATGGGTGAGGGCGGCCTTCATCGTCAGACGGCCTCGGCCAGAGCCTTGCCGGTCAACAGAATGCGGGTCGCCGCGGTGACATCGTGTTGCCGCATCAGGCTCTCGCCGACAAGGAAGGTGCCGATGTCCTTCTTCTGCAGCCTGAGGCAATCATCATGTGTGAAGATGCCGCTCTCACTGACCAGCAGGCGGTCGGCCGGCACCATCGTTGCCAGCCGCTCGGAGGTTTCGAGGCTGGTCTCGAACGTTCTCAGATTGCGGTTGTTTATGCCGATCAGCCGCGACGACAGTTTTAGCGCTCGTTGCGTCTCGGCCTCATCATGCACCTCGATCAGCGCATCCATGCCGAGTTCGAATGCGGTCGCTTCCAATTCGCTCGCCAAGGCATCGTCGACGCTGGCCATGATGATCAGGACGGCATCCGCGCCCCAGGCGCGCGCCTCGTAGACCTGGTAGGGGTCGAACAGGAAATCCTTGCGCAACGCGGGCAGGGCGACGGCTGCGCGTGCCCTGGTGAGGAATTCCGGCGCGCCCTGGAAGGACGGCGCATCGGTCAATACCGAAAGACAGGCGGCGCCGCCCTTCTCATAGGCCTGCGCCAGTGCCGGCGGATCGAAATCGGCACGGATCAGCCCCTTGGAAGGACTTGCCTTCTTGATTTCGGCGATCAGGGCGAAGCGACCCGATCTGCGCTTCGCCTCAAGAGCTGCAAGAAAGCCGCGTGGCGCGTCGGCGTCCTTCGCCCGCGCCTTGATCTCGGCCAGCGGCACGCGTGCCTTGGCGGCGGCGATCTCGTCGCGCTTGTAGGCCTCGATCTTGCGCAAAATGTCAGACACGGTTCACCCGTTCGAAATTTCGACCAGCCGGTCGAGCACCTGCAGCGCCCGGCCGCTGTCTATGGCTTGCGCTGCGAGCGCGATGCCATCGCCAAGCGTCGTCGCCTTGCCCGCGATCACCAGCCCGGCGCCGGCATTCATCAGCACGGTGTCGCGATAGGCGCCGGCAGCACCACCCAGCATGTCGCGCAAGGCCTTGGCATTGTAGGCGGCGTCACCGCCGCGCAGCTCGTCCTTGGTGTGGCGCTTCAATCCAACCTCTTCCGGGGTCAGTGTGAAGCTGCGGATCTCACCGCCGATCAGTTCCGCCACCTGCGTCTGGCCGGTGGTGGTGATTTCGTCATAGCCGTCGCCATGAACGACCCAGGCATGCTCGGTGCCCAGCGCCTTCAATGTCTCGGCCACCGGCATGATCCATTCCGGCAGAAACACACCGACCATCTGCCTGACGACGCCAGCCGGATTGGAGAGAGGCCCGAGCAGATTGAAGATGGTGCGGGTTCCGAGCTCAACGCGGGTCGGGCCGACATGTTTCATGGCCGGATGGTGCGCCGGCGCGAACATGAAGCCGACGCCGGCTTCATGGATGCAACGGCCGATCGTCTCCGGCGGAATGTCTATCTTGACCCCAAGCGCGATCAGGACATCGGCAGCGCCGGTCAGCGAGGACAGGCCGCGATTGCCGTGCTTGGCGACCGGCACGCCGGCGGCGGCGATGACGAAGGCCGAGCCCGTCGAAATATTGACGCTATGGGAATTGTCGCCGCCCGTGCCGACGATATCAATGGCGCCCGCGGGCGCCTCGACGCGCAGCATCTTGGCCCGCATCGTGGCGACAGCGCCCGAAATCTCGCTGACCGTCTCACCGCGTACGCGCAGCGCCATCAGGAAGCCGCCGATCTGCCCGGGGGTCGCGTCGCCCGACATGATGATGTCGAAGGCCTCGCGCGCTTCCTCGAAGGAAAGCGCGGTGCCGGCCGCCACCTTGGCGATATGGGTTTTCAGCGCGCTCATCTTGTCGAGGCTTGGGCAACGGCGGCCTGGTCGATGCGGACGTCATACTGCGTCTGCAACTGCGCCACCAATTGGTCGAGCAGATCGTCCGACATGCCGGAAGTGAAGGATTTTTGCGCATCCTCCGGCACCGAGCTGGCATCGGCTCCGGCGGGCTCGAACACTTCTGCGACCTTGAACAGGATCTGCCCGTCACCGGTGGGCGAGGGGATCAAGCCGGTGCCGCCTTCGCCGACGCCGAACATCACAGCAGCGCCGTCCTTGCCGAAATCGGCATCGTCGGCTTCGCGCTTCAGGCCGCGCTTGGTCTGCTTCTCCAGCTTGAGATCACCGGCGATGACATCGAGCGTGGCGCCGGCCTTGAGCCGCTTGTCGAGCTCGCCCGCCTTGGCGGCAAGCCGCTTGGTGGTCTCAGCCGCCGTCCAGTCGGCAATGACTTTCTGGCGGACCTCGTCCAGTGTCCGGTCGCGAGCCGGCGTGATCGAAGCGACCTCATAGAAGATGAAGCCGTTATCGGCCGTGGTCAGCGCGTCGTTTTCGGTTTTGGGTTCGGCATCAAAGACCGCCTTGATCAGCGCCGGCGATTCAGGCAGGTCCTTGACGATGGAGCCGTCCGGCCTGAGGCCGCTGCGATCGATGGCGTCTATTGTGACGTCCTTCAGCTTCAGCTTGGCGGCCGCGTCGGCCAGCGAACTGCCGGAGGCTCGGGTGTCTTCGTAATTGTCGTGCACATCCAAAAGGATACGGCTTGCCTCGCCCAGCGCCATGTCCTTGCGGATCTGGTCGGACACTTCGGCGAGCGGCTTCACCACCTCGGGCTTGATCTCGGTAACGCGCAGCAGCACCGGACCGAAGGCCCCCTGAACGACCTGGCTGACTTCATTGGCGTTGAGCGCAAAGGCGGCATCGGCAACCGCCTTGTCGGCGATCTTGTCCTTGGCCAGCGTGCCAAGCAGCGTGTCGGCCGGGGTCTTGCCTTCGGCTGTCACCAGCTTTTCGAAAGTGGCGCCGGCCTTGAGCGAATCGAGCGCGGCCTTGGCCGCATCCGGTGTCTTGAACACAAGCTGCTCGATCGTGCGCATTTCGGGCGTCGTGTAGCGCGCCTTGTTCTTGTTGTAATCGTCATTGACCTGTTGATCGGTGACGGCATTCGGATCCATGATGTCCACCGGCTCGAGGCGGACATAGGAGAATTTGCGGTACTCGGGTGCGGCGTAGCTCTTCTTGTTGGCCTCGAAATAGGCCTTAAGCACGCTGTCGCTCGGTGCCTCGATCGGCTCGACGAGCTTCTTCGGCAACACCAGATAGTCAACGGTGCGGTCCTCGCCGCGATAGAGCGCGACCGCCTTGAAGAAAGCGTCCGGCGCCTTGAGGCCGTCCGAGACCGCCTCGACGATCTGCTGGCGCACCGCCACTTGGGCGCGGTTCTTCAGGTAATCCTCGGGCCGCATGCCGACCTGGCGCAGCATGTACTCGAATGTTCTCCTGTCGAACTCGCCGCTTGGGCCCTTGAACGCCGGGTCCTCGCGCGTCAGTTCGGCCAACCGGTCCTTGGACAGGCCGAGGCCAAGCTTGCGGGCCTGTTCGTCGAGAACGGCGCCGGAGACAAGCTGAGCCAGGACCTGGTTATCGATGCCGAGCGCCTTTGCCTGTTCGTGGGTGAGGCGCTGACCGAACTGCTGCGACATGACGGCGAGCTGGCGATCATAGGCGAGGCGGTATTCGTTGATCGATACCTTGGTGCCACCCGCTGTTATCACCGAATCGTGGCCGGCAAAGCCGCCCATCAGCCGCCCGGAGATGCCCCAGGCGGCGAAACTGACCACCAGCAGCGAAAGCAATGTCTTCGCGACCCATGTACCCGCCGCGCTTCTCAATATACCAAGCATCGTTACTTCCGATTTATGCGCATTTTCGCATGCGCCGAGTCTGAAACAAGCGCAATAGCGCCCTTCCGGCCCACTGTCGATTGCTTTGTGGCCTGATTTTGGTAGTGAGGGCCAGAGCCTGATATTGCCCGGAGAAGCAGACCATGACGCCAGGAATTCGCCCGCTTGTCGCCGGCAACTGGAAAATGAACGGCACCAGCGCTTCGCTGAACGAACTCAGGATGATCGGCAACGGGTTCATGAGCGGGCTCGACGCGGAGACCGAGGCCCTGGTCTGCGTTCCCGCGACGCTGCTCTCTCATGCAGCGGAGATTCTGTCGCGCACGCCGGTCCATGCCGGCGGCGAGGATTGCCACGCCAAGGAAAGCGGCGCCTACACCGGCTGCATCTCGGCGGAGATGCTGAAGGATGCCGGCGCGAGCCATGTCATTGTCGGCCATTCCGAATGCCGCGAACAACGCGCCGAGGACGATGCGACGGTCCAGGCCAAGGCCGCCGCCGCATGGCGCGCCGGGCTCGTGGCCATCATTTGCATCGGCGAGACGCAGCAACAGCGTGAAGCGGGCGCCACGCTCGACGTGCTGTCGCGCCAGGTCGCCGGCTCGGTGCCGCCGAGTGCCACGCCATCCAACACCGTCATTGCCTATGAGCCGGTATGGGCGATCGGCACCGGCCTGACGCCGACCGCGGCCGATGTGACCGAAGCGCATGCGCATATCCGCGAAAAGCTCTCGGAGAAACTTGGTGCCGCTGCCGCCAAGATGCGCATACTCTACGGCGGCTCGGTCAAGCCGTCCAACGCGGTTGAACTGCTGGGCGTCAGGAATGTCGATGGCGCCCTGGTCGGCGGCGCCAGCCTGAAAGCAGCCGATTTCCTCGGTATCGCCGAGGCCTATCGCAGCATTTCAGGCTAAGATTCACGACGAAGGACGGGGCTGATCCCGTCCAAATTCGTTGCAAAGGGCGCGTTGCTTCCCATATTCCGGCCACGGGCTTGGAAATGCCGTGAAAGCATTGTATTGAGCCGCCTCCAATTCACCGGTCGTGTCCGCGGCCGGGCAAGGCCTTGCCAGGATAAACTATGCAAACCGTACTGATCGTCATCCATCTCATGGTCGTGCTCGCCCTGGTCGGCGTGGTGCTGCTGCAACGCTCCGAAGGCGGCGGCCTTGGCATTGGTGGCGGATCGGGCTTCATGACGGCGCGCGGCGCCGCCAACGCGTTGACCCGGGCAACGGCGATCCTGGCGGCGGCTTTCTTCGTCACGTCGCTGACCTTGTCGATCATTGCCCGCTACGGCGAAAAGCCGACCGACATTCTCGATCGCGTCCCCGCCGGCAAGGGCGTGCTCAACCAGTTGCCTGGCACGACGACCCCGGCACCGGCCGGCAGCACGACCCCGACGCCGCCGCCGGGCAATGGCGCGGCGACGACGCCTGCGCCGGCAGCTCCGGCCACCGCGCCCGCCTCTGGTGCGACGCCGCCGGCAAACAACGGCACCAACAACACGGCGCCCGCGGCACCGCAGGTCCCGAACCAGTAACCTCCATCTGGTCCAAGCCGCGACCTGTGATCGTTTGAACACAGTCGCGGCAAATGCTGCGCGATCACGAAGATTCAACGGGCAGCAGCGTGGTCTCGTGCTTGAGGCATCCGCGTTTATTCGACTATAGATTGCGCGCGGCATTTTCGGTGTCCTTGGGGGACGCCGGGCGACGCCGTGGGCAACAAGCATTGAACGATCGGATCTTCGCCATGCAGCTTCGCAGCTTCATTTTCCTGGGACTTTGCGCCGTACTCGGCCTGAGTTCCCCGGCTTTCGCCGGCGTACCGGCCAATTTGGCCACCAATCAGTCGGTCGACAAAACCGACGCAATCAACGTCGCAGTCAAGAGCGATGCGGCGCAGTTGAAGGCTCTCAAGAAGAAGAAAAGCCCGACACCGGACGATCTCGCCCAGATCAAGAAAATCGAGGCCAAGATCGCCGCCGACAAGGAAGACGCCAAGGCCAAGGCGCTCGAAGCCAGGAAGCTGGCGATGCGCGAGGCGGCCAAGGCCAAGGCCGACGCCGAACGGCAGGCCTTCCTTGCTAAGAGGGGGAAGAGCGCTTCTGCAACCGCCGAAGTGACTGACGCCAAGCCGGCCAAGAAGACCACAAAGGTCATCGAGCCGATCGAACCGATCACACCAATCCAGTCAGCCGAGCCGCTTCCGGCAGAGGCGATGAATGTCGCTCTGAGCGGCAACAATGGTGAGCTTCGAAGCGAGGTCATCGGCCAGAAGCAGCCGAGCCGCGGCCTGTTCGCCGGCCTGTTCGGCGGCACCTCGTCCGGCTCGTCGATCAGCTATCTGCCCGAGACGCGGGCTCTCGACCAGGCTCTCGCCCAGAAGGACGCCAAGAAGCCGTTCAAGGTGAAGCCGGAATTCGTGCCGCAGGATGTGGAATTCACCGGCTATGAGCCGGGCACCATCGTCATCGACACCAGCGCGCGCCGGCTCTATCTCGTCGAATCGTTTTCGACCGCGCGTCGCTACGCGATCGCGGTCGGCCGTGAAGGCCTGCAGTTCAAGGGCACGGTCGCGGTCGGCGACAAGCAGGAATGGCCGCGCTGGATCCCGACGCTCGACATGCAGAAGCGCGAACCCAAGCATTACGGGCAGTACAAGGACGGCATGCCCGGCGGCGGCCAGAACCCGCTCGGCGCCCGCGCCATCTACCTCTATGACGGTAAGAAGGACACGCATCTGCGCATCCACGGCACCATCGCGCCGCAGTCGATCGGAACCAGCGCTTCCAATGGCTGCTTCCGCATGATCAACGAGCACGTCATGGATCTCTACAGCCGCGTCCGGGTCGGCACCAAAGTCGTCATCATCTGACGGTTCCATCATCCTGCCGAAAGGGCCGGCTCAGCCGGCCCTTTTGTTTTGCCTCGTTCACGACCAAGCCTGTCCGGTCGTGATCCCTGGACAAACGGAAACCGTTTGTCCGAGAAACCGGGTTCCACTCTTCGGGATCATGGTCCGACGCCTTCTTGGGAAAAAACCTTCGCGGTGGTTTTTTCTCTGGCGGAATCAATCCAGCCGCGTTAAGCGATGACTCCCATGGCGCGATATGTATTCATCACAGGCGGCGTGGTTTCCTCACTTGGAAAAGGCATAGCCGCAGCGGCCCTTGGGGCTCTCCTGCAGGCGCGAGGCTATCGCGCACGCATCAAAAAACTTGACCCCTACCTCAATGTCGATCCCGGCACGATGTCGCCGTACCAGCATGGCGAGGTGTTCGTCACCGATGACGGTGCGGAGACCGATCTTGACCTTGGCCACTACGAGCGCTTCACCGGCCGCTCGGCCAATCAGCAGGACAACATCACCACCGGCCGCATTTACAAGAACATCATCGAGCGCGAGCGGCGCGGCGACTATCTCGGTGCCACTGTGCAGGTCATTCCGCACGTCACCGACGAGATCAAGAATTTCGTCCTCAACGGCAATGACGACTATGATTTCGTGCTGTGCGAGATCGGCGGCACGGTCGGCGACATCGAGGCGATGCCGTTCCTCGAGGCGATCCGGCAACTCGGCAACGACCTGCCGCGCAACAACGCTGTCTACGTGCATCTGACCTTGATGCCTTACATCCCGACGGCGGGTGAGCTGAAGACCAAGCCGACCCAGCATTCGGTCAAGGAACTGCGCGGCATCGGCATAGCGCCCGACATCCTGCTGGTCCGCGCCGACCGCGCCATTCCCAAGGAAGAGCGCAGAAAGCTGTCGCTGTTCTGCAATGTCCGGGAAAGTGCCGTCATCCAGGCGCTCGACGTGCCGCACATCTACGACGTGCCGATGGCCTACCACAAGGAAGGGCTCGATTCGGAAGTGCTGGCCGCCTTTGGCATCGACCCGGCGCCGAAGCCGCGCATGGAGCCCTGGCAGAAGGTGTCGGACCGCATCCACAGCCCCGAAGGCGAGGTGACCATCGCCATCGTCGGCAAATACACCGGCCTCAAGGATGCCTACAAATCGCTGATCGAAGCGCTTTCGCATGGCGGCCTGGCCAACCACGTCAAGGTCAAATTCGACTGGATCGAATCGGAGATCTTCGAAAAGGAGGATCCAGCGCCGTGGCTGGAAAAGGTGCATGGCATATTGGTTCCCGGCGGCTTTGGCGAACGCGGCTCCGAAGGCAAGATCCTTGCGGCGAAATTCGCGCGTGAGCGCAAGGTGCCGTATTTCGGCATCTGCTTCGGTATGCAGATGGCTTGCATCGAGGCGGCGCGGTCGCTGGCGGGTGTCGAGCATGCCTCCTCGACCGAGTTCGGTCCGACCAACGAGCCCGTCGTCGGCCTGATGACCGAATGGCTGAAGGGCAACATGCTGGAGAAGCGGCGGGAAACCGGCGATCTCGGTGGCACAATGCGTCTGGGCGCCTATCAGGCCGACCTCGCCAAGGGCTCCAAGATCGCAGAGATCTATGGCGACACGCAGATTTCCGAACGCCACCGCCACCGCTACGAGGTCAATATCGACTACAAGGAGCGGCTGGAGGATTGCGGCCTGGTGTTTGCCGGCATGTCGCCAGACGGCGTGCTGCCGGAGACGGTCGAATATCCCGACCATCCCTGGTTCATCGGCGTGCAGTATCACCCTGAGCTGAAGAGCCGGCCGCTCGATCCGCATCCGCTGTTCGCCAGCTTCATCGAGGCGGCTGTGGAACAGTCTCGCCTGGTGTAGGCGCCCGCCAGGGCGGAGCCTGTCATGCAGACCTATGTCGCGCTCCTCTACAGCATCATCCTGGGCGAGGGGCGCCGGGTCGTCATGGCAGACCTCAAGGCGATGGCGGAAGGCCTCGGCTTGAGGAATGTTCGCACGCTGGTGGCGACGGGCAACCTGGTCTTCGAGGCTGAGAGGACCGCGACTGCTACGCTTGAGAAGCGGCTGGAGGCCGCCTTCGAAACGGCCTTTGGCCGCCACGTCGACATCATTGTCCGTGGCGCTGGAGATTGGCGAAAACTCGCTTCGCGCAATCCGTTCCCAACCGAATCGGAGGAAGCCGGCGATCAGGTCGCGGTGCGTGTGATGCGCAAGCCTGTGGCCGAAGATGTCCTGTCGGGGCTTCAGGCCTATGCCGCCGAGGACGAGAAGGTGCTCCTGATCGGCGGCGACATATGGCTTGTGTTTTCGCGCGAACGGCCAAGCTCGCGGCTGCTTGCGGCCGCCAATCACAAGCGCCTTGGCAAAGGCACGTCGCGCAACTGGAACACGGTGCGCAAATTGGCTGAGATGGTAGGGCAGTAGGGCAGTATTTCCCTACTCACCTACTGCCCTATTGCCTTATTCCCTTGTTTAGGCCTTCGCTATCTTGGCGCCCGCACCCACGGCGGCGGTGCGCAGCACGTAGTAGATGATGCCGGCAATCGCGACGCCGAAGAACCAGCCATAGACGCCCCACCAGGACGGCAGCCAGTTGGTGAAGTTCGGCAATATCGACGAGAAGACAGCACCGATGCCGGCGGCGATGAAGGCATTGACGTGCCAGCCGCCCTGGAAGCGGAACTCGCCGTCCTCGCGATACAGCGCCTCGACGTCGACCTCGCCTTTGCGGATCAGGTAATAGTCGACCATCATGACACCGAAGATCGGCCCCATCGTCGCTCCGATGATGCCGACGAAATGCGCGGCACTGCCTTCCCACGGCGCGAAGGGATAGAGCACAAGTGCGATAAGTGCTGCAATGTAGCCGCCCTTCTTGAAGTCGATCTGACGCGGGAAGACGTTGGAGAAGTCGAAGGCTGGCGAGACGAAGTTGGCGACGACGTTGATGCCGAGCGTGGCAACCGCGAAGGTCAGGGCGGCGAGCGCCGCCAGGAACCAGCTGTCGAATTTGGCCGAGATCTGGTCGGGATGCAGCAGCACTTCGTGGTAGACGTCGTAGGCGGCAATGGTGGTGACGCCGGCGACCAGTGAGAACAGGATCAGATTGACCGGCAGCCCCCAGATGTTGCCTTTGCGCAGTGCGGCCTTGTCCGGCGCGTAGCGGGCGAAGTCGCAGAAATTGAGATAGAGCGCCGAGAAATAGGTCACCCAGATCGCCGCGACCCCGAAGAGCGCCGTCCACGATCCGGGATCGCCCGGAATGCCGGCATCGGCGGTCTTTTCGCGCAGCACGTCCATCGGAATATCGCTGGTAAAGGCGAAGCTCCCCGATTTGACGCAGAGATAGATGGCCAGGAGCAGCATCATCACCCAGACGGCAGGCCCCGCCCAATCCTGGAAGCGGCGCACTGTCTCCATGCCCTTCTGGATGATCAGCAGCTGCAGCGCCCAGATGATGACGAAGCAGATCACCTCCAGGGTGGAATGGCCGAGAAGATGCGAGGTCTTGTTGAATTCGTCGAACCATTGCAGGCGGGTCAACAATGCGACGATGGCGCCGGAGGCGGCGGCCGTTTGCGCGCCGTACCAGAAGCAGGCGACGATGGCGCGCACCAATGCCGGGATGTTGGCGCCCCAGATGCCGAAGGACGCGCGAGCAAGCACGGGGTAGGGCACGCCGGTCTTGACGCCGGCATAACCGACCATGTTCATCAGCGCGTAGATGATCAGCGAGCCGATGCCGATGGCGATGATGAAATTGACGAAGCCGCCGCAGAACAGGAACAGGCTGGCGGCGAGATAGTAGCCCCACAGGCTGTGGACGTCCGATGTCCAGACGTTGAAGATCGAGAATGGTCCCCAGTTTCGAACTTTGGCCGGAGCGAGATCCTCGTTGTACAGGTCAGGCGATGCGCCTTGTATGGTCACTGCAATGTCCTCCCCTTGATTGGCCACGCGCCTCCACGCGATAGCCGTGCAGGTTAAGCCTGACGTTGGGGAACCGGCAACCGATCCATTTGCCGGCTTTGGCCTTAAAGATATTCAATGCGAACCGCGATTATCGAGGGGGCGCAATGGTGGGCCGCAGTTGAATACCAACAGTTCTGGTGATTCGAATTCGGATGCCGCTTCTCCGCCTAGGCGATGGCCATGACCCGCTTGTGGTCCTCGACTTCGGACAACAACCAGTCCTGAAACAGGCCGGTGCCGGGCTTGTTGCCGATGCTGCGGCGCTGATGCAGGTAGATGCCGGCCGGATAGGTATGGCGGGCCTGAAACGGCGCAACAAGTTTGCCTTGCTGCAGAAGATCCTGTGCCATCATCGTATCGGCGAGCGCTATTCCGGCACCATTGATCGCCTCGCGCATGATCAGCGTGCAGTCATCCAGCGTCGTGCTGGACTTCGGCGTAGTGTCCAAAACGCCTTCCTGCTCCAGCCAACGCTTCCATCTCATGCTCTCGCATTCGTGGATAAGATGATGGTTGACCAGATCGGCTGGCGATCGCAGCCGCACAGGCCCATCCAGCAATGAGGGTGCACAGACCGGCGTCAGAACCAGCGGGATCAAAAGCGTCAAGGCCGGGCCGGCCTTGTAGACGAACTCGTCGACAATGGCCAAATCGAAGTTGGCGCGCTTGCCTGACGTCGAGATCTCCAACTCCACGGTCGGATGCAGCTTGCGAAAGTTCGGCAACCGGTCCGCCAGCCAAAGGTTCAGGACCGCCGGGACGCACAAGACCCGGACGCGCTGGGTCCTGCCGTGGCTTGGGCCATCGGCGAGGCTGACGTCGTCGGTGGCGCGCCAGATGGCCTCAAACGCTTCGGAGAGGCCGCGTGCATAGTAGGAGCCCCTGATGGTCGGCGTTATCTGGCGGAAGCCGCGTTCGAACAGTTCCTGGCCGAGATTTCTTTCGAGCGCACGGATATGGCGGCTGATGGCCGAGGGTGTCAGGTGCAACTCTTCCGCTGCATCCTTGATGCTGCCGAGACGTGCGGCGGCTTCGAAAGCGCGCATGCCATTGAGTGAAGGTAGGGCCATTGGCCGATCATGAATTGTCAGTTGAGTTTTTGTCAATCGACTTGGGCGAAATTGGCGTTTGATCGCCTGGCCTGTTCGGCGCTACCCAAAACGCAAGAGCGGCTAAGTCGCCATCGGAAAACGATTTTTTGGGGCCTCCGGCACCATTCCACCAACGGTAGAGACCGGCAACAGGTTTTCGCCATTGGCGGGCGAAGCGATGCGCGCTGAGCCGAGGCCGGAGTCGTCAGCAAATGGGAGAATGCCAGCCTATGCCTCAGTCGCCAGTGCCGGTCTTTGAAACGGCGGACGGGATTTCCGCGGAAACCGCCGTCGTCGTGATCTTGCGAACAGCCCAGGCAGGCTTTGGCCCGCGGGCAGCGGCACTGGACGCCGAGACGAGCGGGATCCTGTCGCGGGCCTGCTCCGACCCGGCCACCCTGGCCGAATCCGGCACCTGCATCGATCTCATCGCCCCCCAGGGCGTATCGGCCCGGCGCGTCATCGTCCTGGCCCTCGGCAAGGCCGGTGCCGTAAGCGCCCTGTCACTGGCGCGCGCCGGCGGTTTGCTTGCCGCGCATCTGGAAGGCAAGTGCGAGTGCGCCGCGACGCTTGTCCTCGACCCCATTGACGGCATCGACCTGCCCGCGGCCGAGATCCTGGCGCGCGTCGCGCTGGGCATGCGGCTGCGGCGCTATCGTTTCGACATGCGCAACAGGCGCCAGGGGGCGGGAGCGGACCGGACCTTGCGGGTACAGCTGGTGGGAGCAAGCAGCGCGGAGCTAACCCCGGCACTGGCGCGCATAAACGCCATAGCGGACGGTGTCGAATATGCGCGCACGCTGGTCAACCTGCCGCCGAACCATCTCCATCCCGACAATTTCCACGATCATCTGGAGCCGCTGCGCGAAGCCGGCATCGATGTCGAGATACTCGATCCGGCGCGGCTGAAGGAACTCGGCATGAACGCGATCCTGGCCGTAGGCTCAGGGTCGGTGCGGCCGCCGCGCGTCGCGGTGCTGCGCTATCGCGGCAAGGGCGCTCCTTCCCAACCGATGGCTTTCGTCGGCAAGGGCGTGTGCTTTGACTCCGGCGGCATCTGCATCAAGCGCGGCGAGCAGATGTTCGACATGAAGGCCGATATGGGCGGCGCGGCTGCCGTGGTCGGCCTGCTGATCGCGCTTGCCCGGCAAGGCAGCCCTGTGCATGCCGTCGGTGTTCTCGGCATTGCCGAGAACATGCCGTCCGGCACCGCGCTCAAGCCGCGCGACATCATCACCACGGCGTCAGGACAAACGGTCGAGGTGTTCGACACGGACGCGGAAGGGCGCCTGATCCTGGCCGATTGCCTCTATTATGCCGCCTCGCGCTTCAACCCGTCGGTGATCGTCGATCTGGCGACGCTGACCTATTCGGTGATGCGCGGCCTGGGATCGGTCTTTGCCGGTCTTTTCAGCACCGACGATGCCATGGCGTCGCAGATGATCGCTGCCGGAGAAACGGTTGGCGAGCGGTTCTGGCAACTGCCGCTCGACGAGGCCTATGACGAGGGCCTGCAATCGCCCTTCGCCGACATCCGGCACCACGCCAAGGACATGGAAGACGGTGACGCGCCTTACGCGGCGGCGTTCCTGCGCCATTTCACCGAGGATCGTCCCTGGGTGCATCTCGACATCGCCGGCAAGGAAATGGCCGACGCGGATCGTCCGCTCGGCCGCGAAGGCGCGACGGCGTTCGGCGTGCAGATGCTGGAAGAGTGGGTGCAGACCAGGCTGAACTAGGCGCCTGCTGTCGGGGACGGAAACGAAATGCGTTCAAACGTGGTGGGAACCGGGATGTCGTCAGAGGTCGCCAGCAAAGAGGGACGAGCCGCGTTCGGCAGTTACGAGACCTGGTATCGTATTTCTGGCGATCTCGATGCCGACAGGGCCCCGGTGGTGATCCTGCATGGCGGGCCGGGCGCCGCCCACAACTACGTCGATGCCTACAAGCATCTCGCCCGACGGGACCGCGCCGTCGTCCACTACGACCAGTTGGGCTGCGGCAATTCCACCTTGCTGCCGGAGAAAGGCGCCGATTTCTGGACGCCACGGCTTTTCATCGACGAGCTTGAAAACCTGATCGATCATCTCGGCATCCGCGCGGGTTTCCATGTGCTGGGTCAGAGCTGGGGCGGCATGCTGGGCGCCGAGTATGGGGTGACGCGGCCGAAAGGCCTGAAGTCGCTGACCATCGCCAACTCGCCGGCTTCCATGAAGCTTTGGGTCGAAGAGGCCAACCGGTTGCGCGCCGACCTGCCTGGGGACGTGCAGGAGACACTGACTCGGCACGAGCAGGCCGGCACGACGGAAGATCCGGCCTACCAGGCTGCGACGATGGTGTTCTACGAGCGGCATGTCTGCCGGGTCGTGCCTTTCCCACCGGAGGTGACGGAGACCTTCGACCAGGTCGTGCGCAACCCGACTGTCTATCATCTGATGAACGGGCCGAACGAGTTCCATGTCATCGGAACGCTGAAGAACTGGAGCATCGTCGATCGCCTGCAGGCTGTCGATGTTCCCACGCTGATCATCTCCGGACGCTACGACGAGGCCACGCCCGCGACCGTGCAGCCCTTCAAGGACGGCATCAAGGGATCGCGCTGGGAGATATTCGAGCATTCCAGCCACATGCCGCATGTCGAAGAGCAGGACGCGTGCATGCGGGTGGTGGGCGACTTCCTGGACGACAACGACAACTGAGAAAAGGGGAACCAAGACATGAAGGAACTGCTTTTGGCCGCATCAGCCGCGGCACTGCTGGCCGGCACGTGGCTCGCTCCGGCACAGGCTGAATATCTCAAGGAGCACCGAGGTGGCACCATCCGCCTTCTGGCCCGCTCCGCGGCGGGAACGCTCGATCCGCACATCAACTATACCGACCAGGGCTGGCAGATGTACCAGCCGATCTATGACGGCCTGGTGGCCTTCCGCAAGGCCGAGGGCATGGACGGCTTCACCATCGTCCCCGATCTGGCCGAGGCGCTGCCGCAGGTCAGCGATGACGGCAAGACCTTCACCTTCAAGCTGCGCAAGGGCATCAAGTTCTCCAACGGCCAGGATATGGGCGTCAAGGACGTCGTCGCCTCCTTCCAGCGCATTTTCAAGGTTTCCGGGCCGACTTCCGGCACCTTCTATGCCGGCATTGTCGGCGCCGACAAATGCCTGGCCGATACCAGGGACTGCACGCTGGAAGGCGGCGTCGTCGGTGATGAAGCGGCCGGTACCATCACCCTCAATCTCACCAAGCCGGACGCAGAGATCCTCTACAAGCTTGCCTTGCCGCATGCCGTGGTGCTGCCGGCGGATACGCCCGCCGAAGACATGGGCTCTAAGCCGATTCCCAGCACCGGCGCCTACATGATCTCCGCCTTCGACCCCAACAAGGGCATGACGGTGTCGCGCAACCCGAACTTCAAGCAGTGGAGCGAGGAAGCGCAACCGGACGGCTACCCGGATGTCGTCCAGTATGATTTCGGCCTGTCCGAGGAAGCGGCCGTGACGGCGATCCAGAACGGCGAAGCGGACTGGATGTTCGACGCGCTGCCGAGCGACCGCCTGGGCGAACTTGGCAGCAAGTCCATGGACCAGCTGCACATCTCGCCGCTTTCGGCGTGGTGGTATGCACCCCTCAACAACCGTCTCGCGCCGTTCGACAACGAAAAGGCGCGCCAGGCCGTTGCCTATGCGATCGACCGCAACACGCTGGTCAAGCTGTTCGGCGGCAAGGTGCTGGCCTCGCCGGTCTGTCAGGTCCTGCCGCCGGACTTCCCCGGCCATGAGGACTATTGCCCCTTCACCAAGAACCCCGGTGCCAAATGGTCGGCGCCAGATATCGACAAGGCAAAGCAACTCGTCGAGGAATCGGGCACCAAGGGCCAGAAGGTGACCATTATCGTCGAGGACACCGCCATTTCGCGGTCGATCGGCGTCTACCTTCAGAGCGTGCTGACCACCATCGGCTATGTCGCCGATGTCAAGCCGATCTCGTCCAACATCCAGTTCACCTACATCCAGAACACCAACAACAAGGTGCAGATGTCGGTCACCCAATGGTACAAGGACTATCCTGCGGCTTCCGACTTCCTGAACATCCTGTTCAGCTGCGCCTCCTTCCGTGAGGGTTCGGATGCCTCGATCAACATCGCCGGCTTCTGCGACAAGGACATCGACGCCAAGATGCAAAAGGCGCTGGATCTCGGCGTGACCGACCAGAAGGCCGCGGACAAAATGTGGGCCGAAATCGACAAGCAGGTCATCGACAAGGCACCGGCAGTCGGCCTCTTCACGCCGAAGCGGCTTGACTTCGTCAGCAAACGGGTTGGCAATTTCAAGTTCAACCGGCAGTTCAACTGGATGATCACCCAGTCCTGGGTGCAGTAACGAACTGCGGAGGGGCACGTCCGTGTCGAACCAAGCCGTCGCCATGCCACGCAAGACGCGAGGGCCCTGGGCCGTCGCGTTTGCGAAGCTGGCAAGGGACAGGGCTGCCATGGCATCCCTGACCGTGTTCCTCCTCATCGTGCTGGCCTGCCTCAGCGCGCCTCTCTATGCGAAGTGGGCCGGCGTGGACCCCTTCGCCTCGACGCTCGACGCCGTCATCCAGATCGACGGCGCCGACGTTCCGGTGATGGAACAATCGACCGAGGGGCTGGGACTCGGCTACACGCCGCTCGGTCCGACCTGGCGGCTCGGCAATTATTTCCTCGGCGCCGACAGCCAGGGGCGCGACGTCATGGCCCGAATGCTCTATGGCGGGCTGAGCTCCCTGCTGATCTCCGGGGCGGCCACCATCTTTACCCTGATTATCGGCACGGCGGCGGGATTGATCGCAGGCTATTTCGGCGGCATCACCGATACGGTGCTGTCGCGCCTGCTGGATGTCCTGTGGGCGTTCCCGATCTATCTGCTGGCGATTTCGCTTTCCATCGTCACCATCGCGCAAGGCATCAGGATCGGGCCGATCGATATCGAGTCCGGCAGTCTATGGTTGCCGGTCATCATCATCGGCATCGTCTATGTGCCCTATGTGGCGCGCCCGATACGCGGGCAGGTGCTGTCGCTGCGCCACAGCGAATTCGTGCTGGCCGCGATCAATCTCGGCGTGCCGGGAGGGCGCATCCTGTGGCGCGATATCCTGCCCAACATCACCACCACGCTCATCGTCTTCGTACCGTTGATGATGGCGCTGAACATGCTGACGGAATCCGCACTTTCCTTCCTCTCGATCGGCGTGCAGCCGCCCGCCGCCAGCTGGGGCACCATCATCCAGGACGGGCAGGCGCTGCTCTACACCAGGCCGCTGGTGGCGCTGGTGCCGGGCCTGGCCATCGCGGTGTCCGTCATGGCGCTCAATGTCTTCGGCGACGGCCTGCGCGACGCGCTCGACCCGCGCTCCAAGGTTCGGTTGGGGCGCGACTGATGATCTACGCCATCCTGCGCCGTTTCGGTCAGATGCTGTTCGTGATGTTCGGTATCTCGGTCATCGTCTTCCTGATCTTCTTCGCGACGCCGGGCGCCGACCCGGCGGCGCGCATCGCCGGGCGCAATGCAACGCCCGAAGTGCTGGACGCGGTGCGCCACAATTTCGGCTTCGACCGGCCACTCTACGTGCAATATGTGAAGATGATGGAGAAGATCTTCGTCACCGGCGACCTGACCTCCTTCGTCAATCGCGGCTGGAAGGTGGTGCCGGCGGTCATGGATTCGATCCCGGTCACGCTCTCACTGGTGTTCGGGGCGGCGATCCTTTGGGTGGTTGTCTCCATCATCATCGGCATCGTTGCCGCCGCCACCCGCGACAGCTGGCTGGACAAGCTGCTGATGGCTTTGGGCCTGCTCGGCATCTCCATGCCGGTCTACTGGCTGGGCGAGGTGATGAACCTGATCACCCAGAGCCGCTACCACGACAGCTGGGCATTCTCATGGGTCCCGCCGCTTGGCTACAAGAATTTCTCCGACGATCCCAAAGGCTGGTTCCTGACGCTGATCATACCGTGGATCACGTTGGCCATTCTCTACATCGGCATTTATGGGCGCGTGCTGCGCGCCGCCATCATAGAATCCTTGCAGGAGGACTTTATCCGCACGGCCAGGGCCAAGGGCCTGTCGGAGACGCGCATCCTGCTGCGCCACGCCTTGCGCACATCGCTCATCGCGTTCGTCACCTTGTTCGGCCTGGACTTCGGCGCGCTGGTGGGCGGCTCGGCCCTTTTGACCGAGGTGGTGTTCGGGCTGCACGGCATCGGCAAGCTCACCTATGACGCGCTGCAGAATCTCGACCTGCCGATGATCATGGCAACGGTGATGTATGCGTCCATGTTCGTGGTCATCGCCAATGCGGTCGTCGATTTCGTCTACATCCTTCTCGATCCGCGCCTGAGGACATCATGATACTGTCGGTGCGCGACCTCAAAGTATCCTTCCGCACCAATGACGGTCTGGTCCGAGCCATCGATGGTGTTTCGTTCGACCTCGATGAAAGCGAGATTCTCGGCGTCGTCGGCGAATCCGGGTCCGGCAAGACGGTGTCGCTGCTGGCGGTGATGGGCCTCATCACCGATCCCAACGCCAGCATCGAAGGCTCGATCCGCTACAAGGGCCGCGAATTGGTCGGGCTGCCCGCGCGGGAGCTTCGTCGTTTACGCGGCAACGAAATCGCGATGATCTTCCAGGATCCGATGACGGCGCTGACGCCGGTCTACACGATCGGCTGGCAGATCGCCGAACAGATCCGCGCGCACCAGAATATCAGCAAGGCCAAGGCGATCGTGCGCGTAGAAGAACTGCTGGCCGAGGTGAATTTTCCCAATCCGCACGAGGCGATGTCGCGCTACCCGCATCAACTTTCGGGCGGCATGCGGCAGCGCGCGGTGATCGCGATGGCATTGTCCTGCAATCCGGCGCTGCTGGTGGCGGACGAGCCGACCACCGCGCTCGACGTCACGGTGCAGGCCGGCATACTCGACCTCGTGAGAAAACTGCGCGCGACGCACAAGTCGGCGGTCGTGTTCATCACGCACGATATGGGCGTGGTCTCCGAACTCGCCGACCGGGTGATGGTCATGTATGCCGGCCGCGTGGTGGAACGTGGCAGCCGCACGGATCTGTTTTCCGACCCGCGGCATCCCTATACGCGGGCGCTGCTGGGTTCGATCCCGCCGCTGACCGGTGAAAAGCCGCGCCGCCTGCCGGCCATTCCCGGTTCGCCGCCATCGCTGCTGCGATTGCCGCAGGGCTGCGCCTTCGGCCCGCGATGCCCGGTGCACTACGAGCCCTGCGTGACCGACAAGCCAGAGCTTGGCATCGGCACCCATGCCGCGGCGTGCTTCCGGGTGGCGCGGGCATGAGCGGACCTATGATCGACAGCCCTATCCTCGAAACGCGTTCACTCGGCAAGCGCTTCTCGATCGGCACCCGTTTCTCCGCCGACGGCAAGCGAACCGTCCATGCGGTCGACAATGTTTCGCTGATCGTGCGGCGCGGCGAGACGATCGGCCTGGTCGGCGAATCCGGCTGCGGCAAGTCGACGCTGGCGCGCTGCCTGGTGAGGCTCTACGACATATCCGACGGAGAGCTGCTGTTCGAAGGCGAGGACATCACCTCGAAATCGCTGTCCGAGTTGAGGCCGCTGCGCCGCCGCCTGCAAATGGTCTTCCAGGACCCGTCGGCCTCGCTCAACCCGCGCCGGCGCGTCGGTGATCTGGTGGCCGAGCCGCTGCGCATCCTTGGCAAGCTTTCGTCGCGCGAGATCACCGCACGCGTCGCGGAATTGTTTGAGCTCGTCGGCCTGCTGCCGGACCATGCCATCCGCTATCCGCACGAATTCTCCGGCGGCCAGCGCCAGCGGGTCGGCATCGCGCGGGCCATCGCGCTCAATCCCGATCTGGTCGTGCTGGATGAACCGGTCTCCGCGCTCGACGTCTCGGTGCAGGCGCAGATCGTCAACCTGCTGGCCGACCTGCAGGAGAAGCTGAACCTCACCTACATCTTCATCGCGCATGACCTGTCCGTGGTACGCCAGGTGTCGACCCGCATCGCCGTCATGTATCTCGGCTCGATCATCGAGGAAGGGCCGGCGGAGGACGTGTTCGCGACGCCCGCCCATCCCTACAGCCAGGCGCTGATCTCGGCGGTTCCGGTCGTCGAGACCATGCCCAGCGGGACGCGCAAGCGCATCATCCTCACCGGCGACGTGCCGAGCCCGCTCAAGCCGCCATCAGGCTGCCGTTTCCACCCAAGATGCCCGATCGCGGTCGAGCGATGCCGCACCGAGCGGCCGGAGCTGATGGAGTATCGACCCGGCCGCAAAGTGGCCTGCCACTTCCCCACGGTTTAGCTGGCGACCATCGACCAAAAGATTTTTTAAAGGTTCCGCTTTCTGTATGGAACCAACCGCAAGACTGTGCGTTTCATAAGGTTCGATCGGGCGGCATCGCGATCGACCGGGAGGAAACGATGGACTACCTGCATTTCTTTGCGCCCGTGCGGATATCGCGCGGGCAGGGGTACCCTGTAGAAGAAGTGGATAGTGTCGCCGAGGCGATGGTTTTCTTGCGTAAATGGCCGACGGGACGACGTGGGCCAGTGTATCAGTGCGCGCTGAATTGCTGCGCGGCAGCTTTGGCGGGGCAGATGTCGGCGGAGGAGGCCAGGAAGGCATTCACCGGCTTTGCCCGGATCACGCGACTCCTGGACGACGACACGGCGCTGCCCGTCCCCGGCGAACCCATGGCGGGCGTGTACGCGCTGCGGCGCTAGCCGCACCCGGATTGCCGAACGCAAGGACTGCGGCCATGACGGCCGCAGTGTGTTGACGTGCCCGGGGCGACGTGGCCGGCCGGTTTCCCGGAAGGCCTAATCCCAAGCGACCGAATAGCGATCGATCACCCAAAGCCAGGAGCCGTCGGCCTGCCGCCGGGCAACCTCGCTGGTGACGTCGCCGTCGGCAAGTCGGGTCGAGGTGAGGGCAAGGTCGCCGCAAATAAGCGCCGGCCGCTGTCCTCCGACCGCAAACTTTCGTCCAGACGCAACGATCTCCGCATATTAGTCACGAATGGCTTCATGACCGCGCAGAGAACGTCCGCCGCCGCAGTCGATCACGGCATCCGCCTCGAAAAGCGCGACCATGCCATCGATGTCGCCCGCATGCTGTCTCGCTACCAGCATGGGCTCCAGCTGCTGCGGGTCGTAGGCGGGCTCTCCCGCGCTCGGATCGTTCATGGCGCGGCCTATGACGCGCTGATCGCTGGTCAGCCACGACGAGACGTTTGCTTGTGAATGTCGGCGCGCCAACCGGCGGAGTGATCCCGGAAACTTTGCCTATTGACGCCTCGCGAATATCGTATCGTGAGGAAGACCGGATGGCTCAGGGGATGAGCAGAAGCTTTCCCGTCGTGCCACGGCTTTCCAAATCGGCATGTGCGCATGCTGCTTCGGCGAGCGGGTAAACGCCGCCGATCCGGATCTTCAGGTCGCCGCTGGCGATCCAGTCGAATAGTTGTCCGGTGCGGGCGCGAAGCAGTGCCGGCGTGTGGATATGATCGAAGAACCTTGCGTAGCCGATCTTGATGCTTTTCGGCAGGCTCATGATGTCGAGCGGTCCGGGACCGCCCAGCACCGGGCCGTACCAGCAGAAGGTGCCGGAGCGGCGCAAGGAGTCGAGCGAAGCCTGAAAGGTCTTCGGACCGGAACCGTCGTAGACGACGTGCACGCCTTCACCGGACAGGCGAACGACTTCCTCGGCGAATCGCCCCTCGGTGTCCACGATCACATGGTCCGCTCCGGCCTCTCTTGCCACGGCGGTTTTGTTTGCGGACGAGACGCGGCCGATCACGTGCCCGCCCCTCAGCTTTATGATCTGGGTGAGCAGCAATCCGACGCCGCCCGCCGCCGCATGGACCAGCGCCACGTCGCCGGGTTGAACGGGATAGAAGTCGGTGGCGAAGTGGCTGGCAGTCAGCCCCTGCATCATCACGGACGCCGCCGTACGATCATCGATCCCGTCCGGAATCGGCACGAGCGCGTCCGCCGGTACCATCGCCCGATCTGTGTAGCTTCCAGGCGCGTACACCCAGGCAACCCGTTGTCCGGGCCGGAAATGCTCGACTCCATCGCCCACGGCGAGTACCCGCCCGGCACCCTCTACGCCCAGAACCTTGGGATTGGGCGTTTCCGTCCAGGCCATGCCCTGGCGGACGCCGATGTCCATGAAGTTCACGCCCGCCGCGGCGACCTCGACCAGAACTTGTGCGCTCGCGGGAGCAGTTTCGGGGCGCTCGACGATTTCGAGCGCATCAGGTCCCCCGGTGCGGTTCATGACGACGGCTTTCATCGCGATATCTCCCTGGCGGCATTCTCGATCAGCCGCGCTACGGGCCCAGGATTCGACACCATCACCACATGCGAAGCACCCTTAATCGCGATCGTTTCGCGGGCGTGAGCCCGTTCAGCCATGTAGGCAGATGCTCGCGGCGGGATGTTCTTGTCCGCGTCGCCGTAGATGAACCAGCTTGGAATGCTCTTCCAAGCAGCCTTGGCCTGAGCTTCGTTGAGGGCGGCTTCCGCGATCGGCCGCTGCGTTGCGGCCATCAGTCTGGCTTGCGCTTCGGGAGCGTCGGCGGCAAACTGATCGTGGAACTTGTCCTGCTGAATGTAGAGATCCTTTCCACCGCCTGACAGCGCGACAGGAGGAGCGAGTGTCGGACCCAGCGTGCTGCCTGGAAACTTTCCTGCAAGTTGCGCAGCGGTTTCACCCGCCTCCGGCGCAAATGCGGCGACATAGACCAGCGCCTTCACATTGGCATGACCATCGGCAGCGTCGCTGATCACCGACCCTCCATAGGAATGGCCGACGAGAACGACCGGGCTTTTTATCGAGGAAAGCACGCTGGCGACATAGTTTCCGTCGCTTCTGACGCCCCGTAGCGGATTGGCTGCCGCCACGACGGAAAAGCCGTCCTTTTCAAGAATCTCAACGACACCGTTCCAACTCGAAGAGTCGGCGAAGGCGCCGTGAACCAGGACGATGGTAGGCTTGTCGGGCTGCGCTTGTGCGTTACCGAACGTGGCCGCGATAATTACGAGGCCTGCGAGCAAGATTTTCATTGGAACATCCTTTCGTTGTGGGGTGCGGTCTTCACCGCGTCGAGCGCAGGTGAGGGGCGGGGATGCCGCAAACTCTCCCTCGTGTTCGCTCTGCGTTTCTCTGCGTGGGAACCGAGTTACGGCGCGTCGCGGGTAAAGACGTAGTCGTGTCCCTGGACGCGCGCCTCGTGGCAGGCGAAGCATGTCTCGTGCTGCGCTTCGTCGACGGGCTTGCCATTAATGAACCGCCCAAAACCCCAGCCGCCGCTCGACGCGTATTTCTTCGAATCCTTGACCATGACCTGCACCGTTGTGGCGGCGCCAGGAACCGAAGCGGGTTCGAACTCGGCCGACTGCATGCGCTTCCAAGCGAGCTTGACCAGCACGGTACCGTCCGGGAACGGCAGCGTGCTATTTCGATAGGCATCCATTGCGACTGTATTTCCCACGACAGCGCGAAGCTCGTTCAGCGGGTCGCCTTCCAGGGCTGGCGCGATGAGCTCCCACCTGCGGTAACCGTCCGGGATCGTCACGCCATAGATCGGCGAGGCTTCCGTGTTGTTCTGAGCTCGAACAATGTCGATCTCCACGCAGCCGATAGCGAGAGCGATCGACACGGTGATGACGGCTGCAATTACAAGATTGCGTCTCATGCGCTCGCTCCGTCCGCACTCAGAACTTGTCGACGTCGATGACGGCCTTTGCGAACGCCTCGGGCGCTTCCTGCGGCAGGTCGTGCCCGATGCCGCCAGTGATCAGCCGATGCTCGTATTTGCCAGAGAATTTCTTCGCATAGGCCGTGGGAACGGGATGTGGGGCGCCGTTCGCGTCGCCCTCGAGCGTGACCGTTGGCACATTGATCACCGGGCCCTTGGCGAGCTTTTCCTCTAGCTCGTCATAGCGGCGCTCGCCTTCTGCAAGGCCGAGCCGCCAACGGTAGTTGTGGATGACGATATCGACGTGGTCGGGATTCCGGAACGCGGCGGCGCTTCTGGCGAAAGTCGCGTCGTCGAAGTTCCAGTGCGGCGAGGCGAGTTTCCAGATCAGCCTGGCGAAGTCATCCGTGTATTTCGCATAGCCGGCGCGGCCGCGGTCTGTCGAGAAGTAGAATTGATACCACCATTGCAGTTCGGCCTGCGGCGGCAACGGCGCCTTGTTGGCCGCCTGGCTGCCGATCAGATAGCCGCTGACTGACACCATGGCCTTGCAGCGCTCGGGCCAGAGCGCGGCAAGGATATTTGCCGTCCGTGCGCCCCAGTCGTAGCCGGCGACGATCGCCTTTTCGACGCCCAGGGCATCCATCAGGTCGATGATATCGACCGCCAGCGCGGCCTGCTGCCCGTTGCGAAGCGTGGCATCCGACAGGAACCGCGTCGTGCCGTGGCCGCGCAGATAAGGGATGATTACCCGATAGCCGGCTCCCGCAAGCAGTGGCGCGACATCGACATAACTGTGGATGTCGTATGGCCAGCCATGCAGCAGTATGACGGGAGGCCCATCCGCTGGGCCATCCTCGGCATATCCGACGTTCAGCAGACCAGCATCGATCTGCTTTAGCGCCGCGAACGCGGTGCGCGATCCTGTTGCGCTGACCACAGCGGTCTGCTCTCCGTCCTGAGCATTCGAGCTTCGGACCGCCCCTAGCTGAGCTAGGGCGACGGTAGCCGCAGCGATGCCGAACAGGCGCCGGCGGTGATGGTCTATGACTTCCGGAATCTTGATTGCGTTCATGGGAGTATTGCCTTTGCTTACGGGGCAGTCGCGGCAGCGCGATTGCCAAGACCGAGGGACTAGATCAGGTTGATTTCGACTTCGATGTTGCCACGCGTGGCCTTTGAATAGGGACATGACTGATGCGCTGCATCGACGACCGCCCTGGCGTCATTGGGATCCATCCCTGGCAGGCTCACATTGAGCCGGGCGCTGAGAAAGAAGGCGCCGTCGTTGCTGTTGAGATCGACCTCCGCATCGATCGCAAGATCCGCAGGCAACACGATGTTCATCTTGCGCGCGGCGATCGCCATCGCGCCTTCGAAGCATGCCGACCAACCTGCAGCAAAAAGCTGCTCGGGATTGGTGCCGCTGCCCGCACCGCCAGGCGTCGAGAGCCTGATGTCCAAGCGGCCGTCGGAGCTGCGTGAAGCACCGTCCCGACCTCCTGTGGTACGCACTTTCCCCGTGTAGAGTCGTTTCGCTTGAGTCGTCATGGTATGCATTCCCGTTATGAAATCGGATGTTCGATCAGCGCAATGATCTGAAGGCCGCGCGGACTTCCTCCGTGAAGAGCAGGGGCTGCTCCCATGCCGCAAAGTGGCCTCCATTGTCGGCTTCGTGGAAGTAGATAAGGTTGTGGTAGCAGCGCTCGGCCCAGCTTCGCGGCGCGCAGTAGATTTCGCCTGGAAACACCGTCACGGCGACGGGGAGATCGGCAATGTCCACGGCATTGAAATTGTTGGAGTGGTCTTCCCAGTAGATCTGCGCCGCCGACGCTCCGGATTCAGTGAGCCAGTAGAGCGAGATGTCATCGAGCATCTCGTCCTTGCTCAGAACCCGCTCGGGCTCCCCGCCGCTGTAGGTCCACTGCGCGAGCTTCTCGTAGATCCATGCGGCTAGGCCGACCGGCGAATCCACTAGGGAGTAGCCGATGGTCTGCGGCCGTGTGACCATCATGGCGGCATAGCCGGAACTGTCCTTGTAGAAGGTGTCGAGCGCATCGAACGCCGCGCTTTCCTTCTCGGTCAGATCACTTGGCGCTGGTCCGCCGGCAGTGAGGATCGCCGCGATCTCTTTCGGAACGGTACCTGGCATGTTGACGTGTATGCCAATGAGCCCAGGCACCTTCTGCAGCGCCATGCGATGAGAGATGACCGAACCGCAGTCGCCGCCCTGTGAGACATAGCGGTCGTAACCCAGCCGCCCCATCAGCACGCCCCAGGCACGGCCGATATGGTCTGAGCCCCAGCCGGTCTCCGTCGGCTTCCCGGAAAAGCCGAAGCCGGGGATTGACGGTACCACGAGATGGAAGGCATCTCCGGCAGCACCGCCATGAGCGGTGGGATCTGTCAGGGGACCGATGACCTTCATGAATTCCAGGATCGAACCGGGCCAACCATGCGTCATGATCATCGGCATAGCATTCTCATGGCGGGACCGGACGTGGATGAAGTGGATGGCAACGCCATCGATTTCGGTGACGAACATAGGCAGAGCGTTGAGCTTCGCTTCGACCTTCCGCCAGTTGTAATCGGTCATCCAATAGCGAAGGAGATTCTGGAGCTTTGCGAGTTGCACGCCCTGCGACTGATCCGTGGCGGTTTCCCGCAGGGGCCAGCGCGTCGTTGCCAGACGTCGACGAAGATCGACGATTGCCTCTTCCGGAATGTCGGCGCGAAAGGGATGGACGGCTTCGATGTCGGCACTCGCGCGCGCCCTCGCGGGAAGCAGGCTCAAGGCGCCTGCCACCGCTGATGCGGCAAGCAGGCTTCGCCGCGTGAGCGATGACGATGATGCGGGCATGGTCGTTCTCCTTGGGTCCGTCGGCAGAGACGTTCTTGCTGTTTTCGACACATAGAAGGAGATCGCCCGAAGCGCCCGTTATGCATTATGATGCAACGTTAGCGCTCGTCGGCGAATGCAGGCTTGCAGCGAAGCCCCCACTTTTGTTCTTCTCATAGGTGAGTGGTCGCCTGTATGAGCAGGCCGCCAAGGGAGTGTCATGATAGGACCTGCAAGCGACACGATATCATTTGGTCCCTTTACGCTTGCCGTCCGCGAACGGCTGCTCTTGCGGCAAGGCACCACCGTCGATCTGGGCGGGCGGGCGTTCGATATCCTGGCTACTTTGGCTGCCCGCTCCAACGAGGTGATCAGCAAGAAGGATTTATTGGCGAACGTCTGGCCCGACGTGACCGTCGAGGAGGGTAGTCTGCGGTTTCACATGGCTAATCTCAGAAAGGCGTTGGGCGATGGCAAGGACGGCGCGCGCTACATCGCTACCTTGAAGGGCCGGGGCTATTGCTTCGTGGCACCGATCTCGCGATCGGGTGGTCGCGACGATGCGCGAAGCGAGGCCGCCGCCAGCTACCCGCAGGCCAACCTCCCGAGCCGACTGGCCCGCATGGTTGGGCGAACCGAAGACACGGCCGCGCTTTCCGCGGAGCTGGCGGCCGCGCGCTTCGTCACGATCGTCGGCACGGGTGGGGTCGGCAAGACCACCGTTGCGGTGGCGACCGGGCATCACGTGGTCGATGCGTTCGCGGGCGCCGTGCATTTCGTCGATCTTGGGGCGCTGAATGATCCCAACCTGGTTGCGCCGACTGTAGCCTCGATGCTGGGGCTGTCGCTTCAGTCTGACGACGCCGCGTCCGCTCTCATCACATACCTGGCTGACAAGAGAATCCTCCTGGTCCTGGACACCTGCGAGCATGTCATAGTCGCGGCGGCGGACCTGGCCGCCCGTATCTTCGCTTCCGCGCCGCAGGCCCACATCCTGGCGACGAGCCGGGAGGCTCTCCAGGTCGAAGGCGAGCATGTCTATAAGCTCGCGCCGCTTGCTTACCCGCCAGACGATCTGGAACCCACCGCGGCAGTCGCGCAAGCGTTCCCTGCGACCGAGCTGTTCTTGGAGCGCGCAGCAGCGAGCGGTGCTCGTCTTGACCTCGACGATTCGGAAGCAGGGGTCGTGGCGCACATCTGCCGGAAGCTTGATGGCGTACCGCTTGCCATCGAACTGGCAGCAGGACGGGTTGCGAGCTACGGCCTGCAGAAGACCGCAATGCTTCTCGACGAACGCCTGGCCCTCGTGTGGCCGGGGCAGCGCAGCGCACCGCCGCGCCAGAAGACACTTCAGGCCACTTTGGACTGGAGCTTCGGGCTTCTGTCCGAATTCGAGCGCCTGGTGCTTCGCCGGCTTGCCGTTTTCGTTGGTCATTTTTCGATCGATGCCGCGCTGACAATAGTAACAAGCCCGACCGTGGACGATGCGCTCGTATTCAGCGCCATCGACAGCCTCGTGGCGAAGTCGATGGTCGCGGCGAGGCCAGCCGGTGCAACGATGCGCTACCGGCTGCTCGATACGACGCGGGCTTATGCCCTTCAGTTCGAGGTCCAGGATGCGGAACTCACGGAACTGGTCGCCCGGCACGCGACCTACTGTCTGCGATGGCTGGAGGATACGGGGAATGAGTGGCCTACGTTGTCGAGCGCGTCGCAACGATCACAGCACCTCGCCGGCCTTGCCAATGTGCGTGGTGCTCTGGATCGGTGTTTCGGATCCAACGGGGATGCCAGGCTCGGCATTCGTCTTGCCGCCGCCGCTGCTCCGCTTTTCCTATCGATGTCCTTGCTCACCGAGTGCCATCGCTGGACCTCCCTCGCAATTTTCGCTCTCCACGACTCCATGCGCAGCGGACGCGAGGAGATGCACCTTCAGGCGGCCCTCGGGATCTCCCTGATGTTCACGCACGGGGGAAGGGATGCAGCACGCGTGGCGCTGAACAGAAGCTTCTCCATTGCCGAGCAGCGCGGCGATGCGCTGGATCAGATTCAGGTTCTCGGGCCACTGCAGATGTTCCATTTGCGTACGGGAGATTTCAAGACCGCGCTCCGCTACGCGGAGCGTTGCGCCGTTATTGCCGGCGCGCTGGAAGACTCCGTCTCCACGACATTGGCGCATTCGTTGATGGGAATATCGCTTCACCTCAAAGGAGAACTAGGCCGCGCACAGACCTCGCTTGCGGCAGCATTGCGATACGGGCCGAATTCCGGCCGGACCACGACCAACTATCTCGGTTTCGACGGAAGAATCCTCGCCGGCGCGATCCTGGCAAGGACGCTTTGGCTGCAAGGCCATCCGGATCGGGCGGTGGAACGTGCGCTGCTGACGATCAAGGACGCCGAGATCCTGAACCATCCGCTGACGCTTTCGATCGCTCTTGTTTGGGCCGTTTCCGTGTTCATTTGGGTCGGCGATCTCGATCGCGCGGACGAGCATATAGACCGTCTCTTCTTGCGTGCGGAACCCCACTCGCTCGGACCGTATCTGGCGCTAGGACGAGGCTTCAAGGGAGAACTGGCCATTCGTCGAGGCGATGCGGAGAAGGGAATCGAGAGCCTGCAACGCAGTCTCGCGGAGCTCCACGCAGCGCCCTACGAACTGCTCACCACTCCGCTCAACGTCGCGCTCGTTCAAGGCCTTGCCGCCACGGGCCGGCTCGCGGAGGCCCTCCCACTGCTCGACGACACGATTCTGTCGGTCGAGGCAAACGGAGATCTCTGCTATATGCCGGAGTTACTGCGCGTGAAGGGCTGCCTTGTTTTGGCGTCAGTGCAGTCTGGCACCGACGAGGCTGAAACCTGCTTCACGCGGTCACTCGAAATGAGCCAGGGTTGGGGCGCATGGGGATGGGAGCTGCGCGCCGCGATCGACCTGGCTAGCCTTCTGATCGATCGCAGACAACACGAAACCGCCCGGGCGCATCTCCAGCCGCGGTTCGAGCGCTTCGTTGAGGGTTTGGATACTGCTGATCTGAAGTCAGCTGCACGTCTGCTCGCGACGCAGAGTTAGTCTGGCTCCGCTACAATCGGAACGAGAGCGCTCCGGAGGTCACATAGCCATACGTGATGCAATCGGCGAGTCAAGCGATGCCGAGTCCTGCCGCCGCGGCAGCGGCAAGCGCCGTAGCGTTATCGGCCTTGAACCTGCCCTGCGGCTGAATCGCAACGATCTTGTCGCCATCCATGAACTGCCAGGCTTCCGCCCTGCATGAGTGCCTGATGGGTAACGATTGCACTCAGTTCCAACCGCTCATCTCCCTCTGGGCCGCCTGTCTGCGCTTATCAAGGTAGTCTGCCAAATCCTGCAAATGGACACCCTTGGCAAATTTCTGACCTGTTTCTATTCGCATGAGCGGCGGGGCGATGTCGCCTGAACCGAGCTTGCGGAGAAATTTCGGGAGCGTCAGGTGGCAAAGAAATCGCGCCGAACCTCATCGAGCGGAATTATAGCCTTACCGTTGTATTGCGCCATGAACAGAAAAGCGGTGTTGAGTGACATTGATGGTTACGCTTTGAAAAATAGAATGAAACGAGCCACATATCATAGAGGCCGGCAATGTCAGTCTGCCCCAACCTAAATGCAGTTTAAATAATGCGGATAAATGATTGACAAGTATATGAAATTTGCCATTGCGCCTATGATGGACTGGACATATAGATAAATGAAATCAGATGTTTACGGGGCAGCGTGTGCAAAAATCGCACACGAAAGTTCTGCTTCTCTTCTTTTTTCGTTCCCACGACGGAGCCGCCGGTAGCCCTTCTCTGACGTTCTTCTGCCGACGATATTGATCGCTCCAACGCGAATGTTCGCCGGGATATCCGTGAACATCATTGGCCGCCCCGGCGTTCACTTGGCCTGGGGTTCCTGGAAGCTTTTCGAACTTTCTGGGTCGCGCCTCAGCACGAATTGCGGGTACTCATGGACAAGGCGGGACACTAAATTCGGTTTTTTGGGGCGAGTTTGGCCGGCATCGACTTCCTGGCGCGTTTGCCCTCCTGATAACGCCGTCAACAGGAATCCAAATGTGAGTGGCAGCTTTGCGCCTCAGGCACGAATCCGTTTCGCGGGAGTGCCGCCTAATATCGATGAGGTCGATGATCGAGTCGATAAAGGCCGTGTGGATCGAGCGCTGCCGGTAGTCAGGTCAAGACTGAGTCGACGTTGAGTTTTGCAGGCGAACCCCGCCTCAAGTGAGGCCATGCCGAACGAGATGGCGAACAACCGGCGGAAACATCTGCTGGCCGATATATGATCCCATGTTCGTGTTCTCGAAGAGTGCTTCGGCAAGGGCGTTATCCTCGACCGCCGGAATACCGGCCTGGCGCGCTTGAGCTGTTATCTCGTTAGCAACGCGCCCCTGACCCTTGGCGACAACCGTCGGCACCGGCGTTTCGCCCCTGATGTAACGCAACGCCACGGCCCGGTCGCCGGATACGAAGACGATAACCGCATTTTTCACGCCCAGCTTCGCCGGCCGTATCACCGCTTCGCGCCGCTGCCGCTGCTGTTCATGGCGTATCAAGGGGTCGCCTTCGAGATCCTTGTGTTCACGCTTATACTCGGTTGTTGTCATGCGCATGTCGCGAAGAAACAGCCAGCGTTGAATAGGGACGTCGATCACGCCGATGACGACGAAAGCCAGGCCGGCGGCGATTCCCAGCGGCGTCAGGACTGCTTGGATCACCGGCCCCAGGCATGACGGACCGCAACCCGGCGCATCGAATAGCGGCTGCAGCCATATGATCAGCACAAAGACGAAGAGGCATGCCAGTAGCACCAGTTTGATCAGGCCCTTGGCAAACTCGATGACGTTGCGGAGCGACAGGATCTTCTGCAGGCCCTTGGCTGGATTTATGTGGTCGAACTGCGGTTTGAGCGGCTCGAACGAGAGGACTGGCCCGAACGTCCCCAGCATGCCGAAGACCGCGGTGAGAACGACAACGATGCTGACCAACGGCAGAGTGGCAAGTATCAGCAGCGAGAAGAATTGATGGATGGCGCGCAGGCTGACATCCCCGAACGAACCGCCGGTCACGGTCACGGTCTGCACCAGTTCCGAAAGGTGCCTGAAGAGCATCGGCCAGGAAAAATAGAGATATGCGAGCGCTGCGAAGAAAGTGAAGCCGGAGATAAGGTCGCGGCTCTGCGGAACCTGGCCTTTGCGGCGCGCGTCGCGCAGCTTCTTGTCGGATGCCGGGAGTTTCTTTTCCTCAGCTTCTTCGGCCATGTTGCAATCTTACCGCACTGTTGTGGTTCCAGTCCGCCCATGCGCTGTGTAAGGTGGCGCCGGGCTTGAATACGGAGAGGTGGATATGCGGTTGCATGTCGTATTCTTGCCTGTGGCCCTGGCCCTGGCGCTGTCCGCTTGCCAGACGGCCAAAACAGGCTCGATCGACGCGACGGCCCAAGGTCCGTCCTCGCAGTCGGATCGGTTGATCAAGCTTGCCGACGATATCGATGCGCGCGGGGAAAGTGATACCGCGATAGCGCTCTATCAGCGTGCGGCAACGATGCCGGACGCCAACGCGGGCGCGTTCGTCAAGGCGGGCGACGCCTATATGCGGGCCGGATATCCGACCGATGCGACCAAGGCCTACCAGGCCGCGCTCGCAAAAGCTCCCAACGACGGGAAGGCGATGCTCGGCCTTGGCTCGGCGATGATAGAGGCTGGCGACATCGATGCCGGCATGCGCGCGCTCGCGCAGGCAGCGCCTCTGGTCAACACCAGCGCTGCCTATAACCGTCTGGGCGTGGCGCAGACATTCGCCGGCCAGACCGCCGAAGCGCAGACGACTTTCGCCCAGGCGTTGAAACTCGCTCCCGGCGATCTCGACGTGGAGACCAACATGGTATTGGCGGCAGCCCTTGAAGACAATTCCGCGGCGGCACTGCCGCTGGTGCAGAAGATTGCTGCCGCACCCAATGCGCAATTGCACCAGAAGCGCAATGTCGTGATGGTCTATGGACTTCTTGGCCAAGCCGATCAGGTCAAGGGGTCGCCGCCTATCGGTCTGACGACCAAGGAGGTGGCCATCTTGCTCGCGCGAGCCAGGACCATCCGTTCGAAGGGCAGCACGCAGGCCAAGGCCAAAGCGCTCGGCTCCATCCTGGGCTAAAGCAGTTCCAGGAAAAGTGCGGAGCGGTTTTCGGTCCGGAATTGCGTTGAAACAACGAGATGAAGTGGCTCGCCGTTTCCGTGAAACTGTGACCTGTTCCAACGCGTCGGAGCGTAAGACCTGGGCCGATCTCGCACCAAGCTTGACGCCTGGAGCGGTGCTGCGGGCGAGGAGTTGGCAGAGGCTCACTCGACGGACTGCGTCGTCTGCGGCGTCGCCGGCGCAGTTGTGTTGGCTCCGCCTGTCGGCGCCTCCTCGCCATCGAGGTAACGACGGGCCGCGCGCGCCGTCGGCGCCGCAGGCGCGGCTCCCATGCGCCGGCCTTCGACCAGGTCGCGTTGGCTTTCGGCCATGCGCTGCAGATTATAGGCATTAGCGCAGCCGGACGGCAGGTGGAAGCCGACGCCGGAGACGATCGTCAGATTGGTTCTGGCGGCCGAATTGTCATCATCGGCCGGTTCGGCCAGGCATGCGTTGGGAGCCAGAACGGAGCCGCTGACGCCTTTCTCGGAGTCGTCGGTATCGGTCGAAACATAGCTGTAGCCGGGCGAGTAATCCTGCCGCTGTTGCGGACTGCTCATGCAGCCGGCCAGAAACAACGGCGGAAAAACGGAGCTGAAAGCGATGCGCAATATCATGGTCGTTTCTCGCTATTTGATGATCAGACCGGTCGATGACGCGTCGTTGGCGTGCTTGCGACTGAGACGCTTGGCAGCCGGGCGGTCGAGCGGCGTGGCGAGGCTGTCACGCACCGGTGCCACCAGATAGGGCGTGATCAAGATGACAAGTTCGGTTTCTTCGTGCTGGAACCGCTGCGACTGAAAAAGGGGCCCAAGCACGGGCACATCGCCGAGAACCGGAAATTTCTCCAGGTTGCGCGAGGTTCGCTGCTGGAAAAGGCCGGCGATCGCAAAGGTCTGACCGCTTGCCACCTCCACCGTGGTGTCGGCTCGTCGCACCACGAAGCTCGGCATGGCAAAGCCGTTGGCGCTTACGGAGCCGGAATCCGATAAAGAGCTGACCTCCGGCTGGACGTGCAGCGCGATGCGATTGCGGCCGATGAGCGTTGGGGTGAAACCGAGGGACACGCCGAAAGGCTTGTATTGAATGGTGGTGACGTCGGATCCCTGCGCGATAGGCACGGGAATCTCGCCACCAGCCAGAAAGTTCGCCGTCTGTCCGGTCACCGCGGTCAGGTTCGGCTCGGCCAGTATCTTGACGACGCCATTGCGTTGCAGGGCTTCGATGAGGACATCGAAATTGAGGCCGTGCGCCTGGTTGAGGCTCAGACCAAAATTCCCATCGCTGCCCGAAGGCACGCCATTGTCCTGGAACATGTTGAATTCGAAGCCGCCGCTCTTGTAGCCGACGGACCAGTCGACGCCGTATGACTGCAACTCCGTGCGCGAGACTTCGGCAAAGCGGACCCGGATGTTGACCTGCTGCGAGCCCTGCACGGTCATGTTGTTCAGCGGCGGCTGTTCTGGCGGCGAGAACGTTCTTGCGACATTGTCCAGATCCTTTGCCTCGTCGACGCCTCGTGCTTCGCCTGTGATGGCGATGCGGGTTCCGAAAATGTGCAGATTTGTCGCCGACTTCGGCTGCATTGCGTGCTTGGCCTCATTGGCGGGCGTGATGTCGGGCGTGACGCGGAATTGAGCGGTTGCCTCGATCCGCTCATCGGCCGTGACCGCAATGAGATTGGTGAGGCCGGGTTTGAGGCCAAAGACATAGACCAAACTTGGCGATACGACCTGCAGGTCCGCGATCGTTGTGTCCGCGACCAGCACGGATTCGACCGGCTCATTGAACCGCAGCAAGCGTCCTTGCCCGACCGGCAGATCGAGACTTGGCTTGCTCGGCAGCGGCGACGCTTTCTGCGCCGCCGCGCCTGCGATCGTGAACAACAAGGCCAGCAAAACGCCAGCCGTCGCGATCGCGAGCCAGCGCATATCCGTCCGCCCAGCTGCGGATCGGACGCTTGCCGCTGTATCGTGGATCGTCATGCCGTTCCTCTCCTGATTCCCCAGATGTCCTCATTCGTCCGGCCGCCGTCATGAGACTGTCTCCTGCGAGGCTTTCGCCTGAGCCGACGGCAGCGCGTGGGCGCGCCCGCCGGCTCTTCCGCTGCGGCCGGTGATCGTGGCCAGCGGCTGGACGTTGAATTCCTGCGCAAGTTCCTGGAAGGACAGGACCGGAAGCTCGATCGCATTGTGGGCGAGCAGGCTGCGCATGTGACGGCGCACGTCCATGGCTGCAAGGACGACCGGCGAGGCGTCGGTGGAATTGTGCGACAGGGCTCGCTCGACTTCGCTTACCAAGGCCTGCGCATCGTCGTCCGAGAGGTTCAGGAACGTGCCTGACGATGTGCTTTGCACCGCGTTTCGCAGAATATCCTCGGCGGAGCGTTGCAGCACATAGGCTGCGATGATGTTGTTGCGGCCGGCGGAACGGAAGCTGATCTGGCGCTTCAGGGACGTGCGGACATACTCCGTCAACAGGACGACGTCCTGTTCGCGTTGACCCCATTCGATCAGCGCTTCGAGGATGAGGCGCAGATTGCGGATCGGCACGTTTTCGCCGACAAGCCGGCGAAGCACTTCCGCGATTTTCTGCAGCGGCACGATCTCCTGCGCCTGTCGGACAAGATCCGCATAGTCCGGCTCCATGTCCGACAGAAGCCTGCGCGTCTCCTGGATCCCGACGAAATGTCCCGCATACAGCCGGAGTGCATTTGCGGTCCATCTGGCCGCGGTTTCGGCGGGTGTGGCGAAAGCGAAGCCCGCTTCTTTCAGTATCGATATTTGGCTGTCATCGACCCACGCGAACCTGCGCTGGCCGGCGATTGAAGCAGCTTTTTCGTAAGTCAACTCGAGCAGATCGAGATGCGTTGGGTCGGCTTCGACGAGAACACGTCCGGCAGGGATTTCGGCGTCCAGGATGGGCGCGCCTTCCAGATCGATGCGGATGCTTCGCGGGGAGAGCATCTCGTCGGCCTGCATGCCGATGACCGGCACGTCGACACCGAGATCGCCGAAGAGTTCGCGGCGAACGCCGTCGGCAAGCGCAGCAAATTCGGGCTCTGGAACCGCCGCCGCGAGTTCGGCTCCGAAGCGCACGACGACGCGGTAGGAAGCAGTCAGCGTTCCGGTGGAGATAGCTGAAAGCGAAGCCGAATCACCGCGTTGTTCCTGCGCCGCGATCTGGCCGATGTCCTGGGGTTCGGAAACACCGGCGTCGCGGCGATTGATTGCATAGGCGCCCGCGCCGAAGCAGGCGCCAAGGGCCAGGAACACGATAAAGGGGAAACCTGGCACCATGGCAAGGCCAACCATGATCACCGCCGCGAGGGCCAGTGCTCGCGAGTCCCTGAGGAGCTGGCTGGTTATCTGCCGGCCAAGGTCGCCCGTTCCGTCCGCGCTGCCGACGCGAGTCACCATCGTGCCGGCGGCGATCGCGACCAGCAGCGCCGGGATCTGGGCCACCAGCCCGTCGCCCACGGTGAGCAACGAATAGGTCGCGGCCGCGTCCCCCAGCGACATGTCGTGCTGCAGCGTGCCGACGGCGAAACCGCCGATCAGGTTGACCAGGATGATGACTATGCCGGCAATGACATCGCCCTTGACGAATTTCATGGCGCCGTCCATCGCGCCGAACAGCTGGCTCTCGCGCTCCAGCTGCTGGCGCAGGCGGCGTGCTTCAGCTTGATCGATATCGCCGTTGCGCAGCTCGGCATCGATGCTCATCTGCTTGCCCGGCAGCGCATCGAGCGTGAAGCGCGCGGCCACTTCGGCGACGCGTTCCGCACCCCTCGCTACCACGATGAATTGCGCGACTGTGATAATCAGGAAGATAACGAGGCCGACCGCGATGCTGCCGCCGACGACGAAGGTGCCGAAGGCGGTGATGATCTCGCCGGCGTCGGCCTGCAGCAGGATCAACCGAGTTGTCGTGATCGTGATCGCCAGCCGGAACAAGGTGGCGATGAGGATGACCGACGGCAACGACGAAAACTGAAGCGGGTGAGAAACGTAAAACGACGCCAGTAGGATGAGCACGCTAATGGCGATATTTGCGGTGATGAGGAAGTCAACGAGAAAGGTCGGCAGGGGAATGAGCATCATCACCACTGCAACCAGCATCAGGACGGCGATGATCAGGTCGCTGCGGCGTGACAGCCTGGCAAGGAATTGCAGAAGTCGCTCCGACGCGGTCATCAGGCAGCCCGATGCGACAGGAAGCTGAGCAACGCGCTGTGCGCCTCGCTTTTGCGCCCGGCAACGAGCAGGGCCCGACTCTTCAGCAGTGCAAGCACCGGGTGGTCCATTCCTTCCAAAGTCTCCAGCCTGGCAATCGTCGAAAGCGCCTTTTCGGCCTCGCCATCCAGTATGAGCAGGTGCGCCAGTGTCCTGAGAACGCCGGCATTTCCCGGCGAGAGCTGCGCGGCGATAAGCAGGTACGCCGCGCCCCGCTTGGCCTGCCCATGACAACCGTGGAGATAGCCCAGGACATGCAGCAGATGGACGGTGTCATGCGGGTCTGTCAGATTTCGATTCCTTCCTGCATGCGGCCAAGCAGGTCGCGATGACGTTCGATTTCATCCTCGATCAGCGTTCTGGCGAGCGTCTTGAGTTGCTCGCCGCCCTCAAGGTCTGGGACCAGGTTCGCTATGAAATGCTGCAGAATAGGCACCGAGCGGCGCAAGATGGCCGGCTCCGGAATGGCGGGCATGACGAAGTTGCTGAGTATTTCATCCAGCGATTCGCCGGCGGCCTCTCCAGAGGCCTGGAATTCCGCCGTCCCAGGCCTCTCGGCGGCAGCGGCCGATTTCGTCCCCGGAGCACCCTTCGCGGCTTTGTCGGCGCCATTCATCCGTCGCCGGCTGATCGTTTGACCGCGCACGCCTTCGGCCTGATGCACGTCGCGGCCGGCAGTCTCCATCCTCGCCGAATCGAGGCGCGGCCCTTCGAGCCGGCGGTTCACGGATATTTCAGCGCGACCGTGGCGCCGCCCTTGGTCAGCAGAAGTTCCGTCTCGCCGATATGTTTGATGGTCCAGCCGTCATCGGTGAATGCGCCTTCGTGATAGCGTGCGCCGTCGGCTGCGATGACGTAGGGCCGGTCGCCATACCAGATCGCCTGCAGCATCAGGCGCGGCGCCTGCACTGCGTTGCCGGTCATGACGTTGGACACGAGAGTAACTTGACCGCCGAAGGTCTGGTCGAACCAGGATTGGGTCTCGGTCCAGACGCCGCTCTTGTCATCTGGGATCACGCCGGAAACCACGATGCGCCCGGGCGATCGCTGGACGGTGACGGTGCTTATGCCGGACTGATCGAGACGTTGTTTGAGCTGGCTTTCCGCATCGGCGACTGTTTGAATCTGCGCCGGCGATGAATCGTCCAGCACTTCCTGCCCGCGCTCACCGGCGAACGCCATTCTGACCGGTTGATCGTCCCGAGAAGATGCCTGTGAGCCAATGTCTGACTTGGCGAGCGAGAACCCGTTGGCAGCGACAGAAACGGCAAAAACGGCAAGGAGAACGCTGCCGGCAACCAACATGGAGCGGTTGCCGAGCGACCACCGGCTCGATGGGCGTTCCGGATTGACCAGCCGGATTCGGGCGTCACCGATACCGATGACGAACGGCAACCTGCAGCGACTGCCCTGTCCTTGACGAATGATTTCGCCTGTGAGGAGTGCAACATCGCCGCCGACGGCTTCGATTTCAAACTGGTTGCCCTTGCGCCGCAACCTGGCGTGGATTGGAGCGATGCCGGCATCCCTGAGGACGATGTCAGATTCGGTGCTGGAGCCGATCGTATACAGCGCCTCAACCAGACTGAGTTCAGCGCCGGCATGAAAACCGTGGGTTACGCTGAGCGCGATGGACTGTGCGGATGACGGCGACGGGGCGATAATCGATCGCAGCCGACGCGCCGGCACAGCGTCCAGATATCTGCCGATAGGACTAGCGGTCATGCCACTTCATCTCCCGCCGATGGCGATTTCAAATGCAGCCGGACGATGGGCTTCCGCCATGCAACTGCGCCGCCGGTTGTTGTCGGCGGCGCATAGATTTGAGCATGCTTCGCGTCAGGCCTTCTCAGCCGACTCGCCGAGCGTCTTGGCGGTGCTCATCAGCATGTCATGCTGTGATTTCGCGATATCTTTCGTGATCTCCAGGTTAAACATGCGTTCCTGTTGCTTGATCATCTTGTCCAGGTTTTGTTCCGGTGACCCTGCAGAACCGGATGTAATGGGAGGGGTGGCAGCCATCATTGTCTCCTTGAGGGGCTGTTCAGGTTGCAAGCCCAGACTCGTGCATGCGGTCCAGGACCTTGCAGTCGCAATCTAGGGCAGGGCGATCGAAAATGAAAGTCCGTTTGGAATATGTGAGCTATTTTTGTTCCAACTGTTGCGTTCGAGGCGTTTGCGGAGTAGCCTGAGCGATGGGGTGAATGGGGTGATTGGGAATGGAAAAAGGTCCTTTGGCGGAGCTGTTGGCCGAACGGTTTGAGACTATGCCGCCGCAACTGCGGATCGCGGCGCGTTTTGTGCTGGATCATCCCAAGGATGTGGCGCTGATGTCGATGCGCGAGCAGGCCCAGCAGGCCGGTGTTTCGCACAGTACGATGATGCGATTGGCGCGGTGGCTCGGCCTTGAAGGCTATGAGGACATGCGCAGCCTTTATGCGCGCGCGCTGCGCGAGACGACAGGAGGATTGCCGGCACGACAGGGCATCGAACGGGACGGCGGTTCGGGATTCTCGACGGTCGGCGTCGTTGCCGACGCCCTCGCCGCGCAGGTCTCAAGTCTTGGCGAATACGGTAGCGCCATGCAATTCATCGCAGCCGCCGACCTCGTTGCGGGATCGCGCAATCTTTTCGGCCTCGGCCTACGCTCGGCTTATCCGGTCACGAGCCATTTCGTTGACATCATGTCGTTCGCAGATAGCGGCGGCCGCAAGGTGATGCTGGTCGGCGAGATGGCCGGACAAGGTCTGGAGGCCCTTCAGCACGCGGGACGCGGCGACGTGCTCCTTGCCGTCGGCATGTCGCCGTACGAGCGCACGACGATAGAGGTGGCGCGCCAGTCGGCCCGGCAGGGCGTCGGCGTGGTGGCGATCACCGACAGCAGCGTGTCGCCGCTGACCCGGATTGCGCGGGAAGCGATCATCGTCACCTCCAATTCGCAATCATTCTTCCGAAGCATGGCGCCGGCATTCGCCGCCGTCGAAATCCTGGCGGCGCTGACGGCGGCGCGCTCCGGAATGGATGCCGCGGAGCGCGTGAAACAGTCGGAAGAACAGCTTGCTGCTTTCGGCATCTATTGGAAGCCCCCTCGATAATAGCGGAAGACTGCGATCGGGGCGGGTGTGACGGCGGCCGGGCTGCCGGCAACAGTGATTTCCGGAGGTCGTCCAGATGGTTCGCCCGATAACGCTCACCAAGCCGCCCCTCCAGACACAGAAGGTCAATGCCAACGCGGATGCCGCCCAGGTAGCACGGCTGGAGGCGCAGGCGGCGGCACTGCGCGATCAGATCAGGCTCGCCAACAGAATGGGCGAGCGCGATTGGGCGGCACAGGCTCGCCAGGAACTGGCGCATGTAAACACGCAATTGAGTTCCCTTCAGCCGAAGCCGGCAACGGCACCGGCGACACCGGGCGTCAATGTTGCGAACGCCGGCAATGGCACATCCGGCAATGGCACGACGGTGACGCCGGCACTCTACGTGAACACCAATCTCGCGACGCCGGTCGTGACTCTGGTGGACCTCGATGGGAGTCCGACCAGGGACGATCCCGCAGCAGCAAACACCGCCCGCGATATCGTCAACGACGTCACCGGAGGCAAAAGCATCGACCAGATCGCGTCTGACCGCCATATGACACGCGAGCAGGTTATCGCCGCGCTCAGGTCCGGCGGGATGACCGTGTCGGATGGAAGCGCGCCGAACGGCGACACGCAGACGACGAAAATCACGGATGCCAGCGGCCGCACCGTCACGCAATTTTATGATTACCAGCACGACAGCTATTATGCGACCGTCCAGGAACAGCCCGGCGGCGCGACGACCACCTCGCCGGTCCGGGATGGGCTCGGACGCAAGGAAACCACCAGCTACAATTCAGACACCGGCGCCCTAACGACGCGCTATGAGGACGACCTCGGGACCGGAACCGTTACCGAGCGGACGTCGCTGCCCAATGGAGCGTCGGTGGAAACCGTGACGCCGGGCGCCGGTCCTTCTCTTCCCGTGACCACGGTCACAGGTCCGGACGGCCGCAAAACCATATTGGCGCCCGCCCAGGATCCAGGCGGATCCGACACGCCGAACATCAGGCAAGGCCTTGCCGACGGAAAAAGCATCGACCAGATCGCAAAGGAAAATGGCCTCACCGACCAACAGGTGATCGCCGAGATTGAAGGCGCCGGCTATCAGGTCAAGGCCACCGACAGCAGCGACGCGCAGTCGGTCGAGATCGTCGATCCGCGCAGCGGCGACAAGACCGTCTACTCCCACGACTATCAGCACGACGTACGCACCGTCACCACCACGGCTGACGGCAAGCAAACCTCGCAATCCGTCGATGGTAACGGAACCGAGACCAAGACCGTCACCGACAAGGACGGCCGGGTGACGACGACGATCACCGAGAAGATCAATGGCGGCAAGCCTGTCGAATACGAGGTCAAGGCGGGCGACAACCTGACCCTTATCGCGCAGCAATATGGCGTGACGCTGGATGATCTCAGGCGCGCGAATCCGGAGCTTTTCAGCTCGCACCGCGATCCGGACATCATCGACACCGGAGAAAAGGTCACCATCGATAACGGTACGCGCACGACCGTGAAGGTTACCTTCAACGGCTATACCCTGACCACCAAGCCCGATGGCAGCTCGACGTTGCACAACAACACCACCGGCACCGACCTGCAGATCGAGGCAGGAAGCACGGAGGAATCGCTGGCCAAGACACTGCTGGCGGCAAACCCCAACAGCAGCGATGCCAAGGAGGCAAAAGAAAGCCAGGTCGTGAAGACCTTCGTCGAGGGGTTGTTGGCCGGGGAGACCTTGCCCAGCCTGATCGCCGCCGCGCAAAAAGCCGGACATGACAAACAGGACCTGATCGACAAATACCACCTGGGTAAGCCCGTCACGCCCAAGCTTGACGGACAGAACAGGGTTGTCGATCCACTCGGCGATCCACCGCAGGGCAACGCGCCCTCCGGCGGAAAGTGGATGCCGATGAAGATGGACGGCGTCTGGACCTGGGTCGATCCCCAGGTTGCTCAGGCCATCATCGACGAGAACATCGCGCTGTCGCGCGTCACCGAGACGCGGGCTCTGGCGGGCCAGGAGCAGGAGCAGCTCAACGTCGATATGCTCGATCCCGCCTACAAGGATGGCGTCGGTGGCGCGCAGACCATCCTGAATAAGGCGTTGGCGCCGCACGGCCTGCAATGGAACGCTCAGAAACCGAAAGGCACGCTTGCCGATGCGCGCGAGCGGCTGACCAAGGCCAACACCTTGCTGCAGAACGCGCGGGATGCCCGCGGCGAATATGAGAACGCCGGGCGCGTCCTTAAGGACGCCATCGCCGGGCAGGGTCCGCTAACCCCGCTGGGCGATCCGAACGCGCCGGCAGTCAGCGCGCGGGGCACTCCCGACCTTCATCCGCAACGCGATCAAAGCGTCGCCGACCACTCTGCCGTCGACAAGCTGTTTTCCGAGGTCGGCCTGCATCTGAGCAAGGGCGACAAGCTCACCGTCGACTTCCTGGTAGGGCAGGCCGAGCTCAACGGCGTTCCCAAGGACTCGAAGGAATACAAGGAGCTCACGAGCCTACAGACGACGGCAGGCAGCCAACTCGAACTGGCTCAGGCCTACCAGAACTATTTCGACGCCCATGCCGACGCAACCAAGGTCAATGCGCGGCAGACGGATCTTGAGCAGAAGCTGTCCAACGAGTATCTTGGCGAGCAGAAGTTTAATTTTGACGAGAAGTACAATCGCATCAGCGGCGATTACCTCGGGCACTACAAGAGCTCGACACTGGAGATCCGTGACGGCCAGCTCTGGGTGGTCAACCATTTCGACGAGGGAACCACCGAACAGCAGCTGACCTACAGCCTGACCGACAAGAATGTCCGGGACGAATATCGCGATCGCCAACTCAACAAGGACTGGCAGACGCTTCTGGCCGGCTACGATGCCAACGCAAAAGTCTGCACGGCAAATGGTCTGCAATCGGTAAAGGCCAGCGAGGAACAGGCGGCAAAGAGCCTGAACGACGTCCTCGACAAGCAACTCGGCAACAGCATTGCCGACCTCAAGACCCAACTGCCGACGCTGCAGACCAATTTCGACAATGCGCTGACGAACCACAAACCAGGAACGGTCGATGCTCCCGCGGGCACGCTACCCGATGGCGCGCAGCCGGTCGAGATCGATGTCGGCGGGCAGAAGATCAAGGTGGCGCCCGACGTTGCCCAAAACTACGCCAAGACGGGGATCGATGCGCTGACCAAGGGCGGGAAGGCGGTTTGGATCGATCTTGACACGGAAGATGACGATACCAGCGGTCGCTGGGTCGACCCCGAAGTCGCGGTCGCCAGGCTCAAGCTGGGGGCCGTCAGGCTTCAGATATCGCAGGCCGAGGATCTGCGCAGGGTGGTGCAAGGCTTCAGCGACTATCATGAGCTTCGGCTCAGCGAGCCTTCGCTGCTGGTGGATGACAACACCACGGTCGACAAGACCTATCTGGACAAGCATGAGCCGCAGGCGCTCGACGGCATGTATCAGCCGAGGTTCCAGCAGTTGCTCGCCAACGGCTACGACAACGAGTTCAGGCAACAGCCGGGCGCGGCCCTTGATGAAACGGTCGCCAAGAAGCTCGGCCTGGACAGTTCGACCGATGATGGGCGCGACGCGATAGACAATGTGACGGACGAGATCCGCGATATCGGCGGCAACAATCCGTATGTGCGCAGCGTGCCGATCTTCTATGTCGACGACCAGGTCGGAACGCAGCAGGTTACTCTCTTTGCGGTGCGCGACGGGGACGGCAACACCCGATATGTCGATGCCACTGGCAAGAAGTTCGATGACCTTGGTGATTTCCAGGACAACAACAGTCAGTTTGGCGAGAACGGCAAGCTTGTCGTTCCCAAAAACCTGGAGATGAAGGCCGGCGCCGACGGCAAGATCGCGCTTGAGGTGGTGAAAGCGCGAAACGTCTCGGTCTGGGATAAGGTCGTCGATCCGCTGGTTGGCATCGGTACCGGCATTGCCACCATCCTGTCATTCACGCCAGCGGCGCCGGTCGCCGCGCCGCTGGCCTATACGGGCGCGGCCTATCTCGGAGCCAGAGCCGTTATAAACGAGGCCAACCACCTGGATCACGGTGGCGAGTGGTACGACACCGAATCGCTCACGAATATCGCAAGCGCCGCGACAACAGTTCTCCCCGTGGCCTCCAGCGGCCTGCGCACCATCGGCATGGCGGCGAAGAGCGAGTCATTGCTGGCAGGCCTTGCTGCCAGCCCCCGCGCCTTCGCCGGAAGCATAGGCGCGACACGGTCGAACTGGGCGTTGGCGTCAGAAACCCGCACCTATATGCAATCGACCGCCAAACTGAACAAGACGGCGTGGGGGCTGGACGTCGGCTCGGTGATTGTCGGCACACCTTTGCTGGCGACATCCGCGTACGATCTCGCCGCCAACGGGGACCAGATGAACGGTCTCCAGCTTGCCAACGCGCTGACGGGTCTTGGCACTGGCGTCACCGGCACGGGGCTCGGCATCCACGGTCTGCGCACCATGCGGCCAGGAACGGGAACACAGGCGAGCTCCAACGGCCCCGGCGCCAACCCGCCGCCGGGCAATGGCGGTCCGCATCAGCAGCCGCCCGGTGGCAAGCAACCGCCCGGCGGCAAGGGACCGAGGCAGTCGCCGCCGGCGCTTGGCCCCGGCTCCTCCGGACGCCCGATGAATATCTATGAAATGGGCGCCGATGGCGTTTACCGGCCGACGGGAGAGCAGGTCTTCCATGACCCCAGCCACCCGGTGATCCCGGGAGAAGCGATCAAGGGCGATGACGCCGGCGGCAATGATCCGACGGTACTGACGGGCCGCGATTCTGATGGCTCGACTGCCCAAGGCACACCGCATCCCGCTGATGGCGACCCCATCGTGGTGCCGGGTGAGCCGACAGGAAAAGACGGACCGGTACGCCTGGTCTGGGATCCGCAGACACGCAGCTTTGCCGGCATGCCCGAACGCGACACGAGCGGCTACGTCTACACCAGCGGCAAGGATCCGAAGACGTCCTCGGCCTATCTCGACGGCCTGGGCGCCGAGCAGCTGGTGGCTCGCTACGAGCAGGAGAAAAGCTATTATTCCAGCGCCGAGATGGCCGAGCGCTACGGCCCGGACGGCGTCCAGGTTCCACGCACGCCGCTTCGTGACGTACTGCCGGACTTCCGCGCCGGCCTCACCTTCCGGGTCCGGTTGAACACCGGCGACGCATTCGGGATAGGCTCGCCGACAATTGCGGCCGTTGGCTTCGGTGTCGGAACCAAGACCGATTTCGGCATGATCGGGTGGTCGATCGTCGACAGCGTCAGCCAACGCAGCCTGACGCCGTTCAAGGACGCGCTCGGCACCCAGGGCGTCGTATCCTACCGGGCACGCGAATACAGGAATATCACAAGCCTCCAGGCCGGCGTGTGGCCGGTGTCCAACCAGACGGCCTTCCCGGTTCGCAGCAGCGATCTGTCGGCGGCGGCGAGCAAGGCGATATTCCACGATGCCAGCGACTATGAGGCCAATCCGGTCGATGCCGCTATCGTCGGGGTGACACCCGACGGCGAAGGCACTGTGATCGAGATGATCTACACGCCTTCGCTGACTGGCAAGGAGGCTACCCTCGCGCCCGGCCAGCATGATTTCTTTGGGGTGCCGGCGGAAAACAGCTCCGGCCATGTCACGCTGCAAGGCGCGCTTCCGTTCGATCGTGTCATGACCGAGACCAAGGCCGGCATACGCCTGCCGATCGTAGCCAATCACGTCGCGGCGGTGGGCGAGATGCCACGCGTCGGCTTCGAGAGGCGCCCGGAACTGTCTGTCAAGGACACGTTGCAGCCGGGCGACATAGTGTCGACGCAGGCATTCGACCAGATCCAGTCCGCGCTCGGCTCGACAAGCCTGAAGATCCAGTTCGCGGTCAAGGACCCGGCGAAGGCGTCCGAACTGATCGCAGCCATCGGCCAGGGCGATGGCATCCGCTCGATCCGTGACCTCGTCAAGGCCGGTCAGATCGATCCGTCGAACACGGTTTCTCTGGTCGATGAGCCGACGCTGAGCGGATTGCGTCTTTCGGCAGTGCCGGGCAAGGCGGCCAGGGCAGACATCGTTTTGCTGACCGGCGAGAAGGCTCGCGTTGTAAATCCCGAGGCGATGCTGGTCGACGTCATCTTCAACGATCACAACAACCTGCCGGGCGTGCTGGGTTTCAATCCCGACCGGATGGTCACGTCCGCGACCTACAAGGTGAAATCGACAGTACAATCATGGCTTCCGGCACGCTTCCAATCCGACGGACCGCCTCAGTCCCGGTACATGCCGAGCGCCGGCAACATCTACAAGAACCTCTACGGTTCGCATGGCAGCCCGGCCACGCGCTACACGGTTTCACTGTCGACGCATCCTCTGCCCGCGGGTGCGCTGACTTTCAGCGCCGAGGTGAGGGTCCAGTACAAGTCCAAGGCGGCCAGCATGGCTCCTTCGATCGCCAAGAACGAAACCGCGACACTGACCTTCGATCGCGCCGACGGGCAAACCGAGGAACTGACGGTCCCGGCCTGGCTTGCCCATACCGTGGAAACCTCGCATGACGGCGCGGCGACAGGCATCCCGAAGGGCGGCAAAGCCTCCCTGGAGCAGTTCCTCGGCGGACTGGAAAAAAACGCAAGACCTGATCAGCGCGCCGCGATCGAGCAGTTCCGGACTGAATTCGGCCCGTCGATCGTCGATGGCGGCTTCATGCGCCAGAACGTTGCCGACGGTGTGCTGACGTTCCTCTCCTCGCAGGTGGGCAGCCGCCGAAACGGCCCGATTCAGATCAGGGACGAGCTCGGGCAGTCCGTGACGGCAACCCGTTATGGACCGCTGCCGAAGAGCGCGGAGAATGTCTATGTGCCACCCGCCGACGGACCACCGGCGCGTGGCGACGAACCGGAGTTGATGCACAAGTCGCATATTTTGTTCCGCGATCCGGAGACCGGAGAAGCATCCGTCCTGCCATGGATGCGCGGCGCCTCCGAGGACCATGTTCCGGGCACTCGGCCGGAGGGTGAGGCCGTGCCGCCGGCGGCAACGCCGGTCAGGAAGGCGATCGAGGCGGCGCCTCCAACGACCTATTCGCTGCAACAGGTCCGCAACATGCGGCAGCCCGAGAAATGGAAGGCCGGCGAGATCTATACGCGCGAACTCAATGGGTCGCCTGGAGAAGCGCATTTTCCGGTCGATGCCAACCCGGGTGGAGCCCACCCCGTCTCAGGCGCGGGTGGCCGGTATGTGGATGCGCCCGTCTTCAAGAGCGACGACGTGATCGAAGCCATCGAGGTCAAGACCTACCATCGCTGGACGACGATCAACGGTGTCGCGCAGATGCGCGAAGTGCCGCTCACGCCGAAATTGCAGGAGCAGATCAACAAGGATGTGGCGCTGCGGGATGAGAACCCGGGCTATCAACCGCGCTGGGTTTTCCTTGACGCGCCGCCTTCGCCCGAGTTGCAAGGGGCGCTCGATGATGCCGGGATCGTCGGCAACATCTTCGGACACAACAAACCTGCCGCTGCAACTTCACCATCCCAGTCCGCGGCGACCAAAAGCAGTTCGGGCCGAACTATCCAGCTCGAAGACGAGAGCGGCAAGGTGATCACGGCGGCGATGCTGGGCACCGAGCCAAGGGGACCGGAACGGGTCTATGTTCCGCCTTCCGACGGTCCACGGGCGTGGGGCGACGCCCCGGAGCTAGCGGACAAGACGCACATACTGGTGTACGACCCCAGTACGGGCGAAGCTGTGGTGCTGCCCTGGATACGCGGTGCTTCCGACGAACACGTGCCGGGAAGCCTGGATCGTCCGGAAGAGGGCGATCAGCCCGCTGGTGTAGACGAGGGAGCAAGCAATGCCGGCCGACCGTTGCGCGGCAATGTCGGCCCCTATGTTTTCCGCGCCGACACGCGCTCGCCGGGCGAGATCAGGGACGCGGGAGGCTTCTCGCCGCCGCTGCCGACAGGGATCTGGGTGGACAACCCGCAAGGCATCGCGCTGAGCAATTATGTCATGGGCAATACCCATGGCCGTTTCGTTGGCACGAGCCAGTCGGTCTCAGGGGCGAAGGCCTTCGTCTCGGAGGAGTCGCGGGCCGCGCGCCAGCAAGGCTACACCTATCTCTACACATTGAATCCGAGCCGGCCGCGCCTCCACGTACCGACCGAGTTCGAGGCGATGGGCCGGCCTGTCGGCGACAGGATGGCCCGTGTCGACGAGACCGCAGTCGACGGCAGCATACCGTGGGGCGAGGTCCATGGTTGGCGGATGATGGGCCCAGACGGCACCTTCGTCAGCGGATTTACCCGCAACGAGGATGCCGTTGCTCCAGGCGCATCGACGCCGAAACGCCCGCAGATCATCTTGCGGCCAGCCGACGAATTCTGGGATGTCGGCGCTCCGACGGAGGCGCCGGTAACCGAAGCGGTGGTCGACGAGACGCCATCCGTGACGGCCAACGAAACGCCGCAGGTGGTGGACACTTCGGCCGAAACGTCCTCGCCGAGCGTCACTTGGCCGCCCGTGTCCGACGACGGCAGGGCGGTTTTTGACCCGGCAAGCGGAAGGATCGTCAGCCTTGAGCTTCCGGCGAGTTCCGCAGCGCAACCGGGACATGCCCAACCGGTACGGGCGCCGACCGGGCCGGAAGTCAGAGCATTTTCCACCGATCAGATTTCAGGGCTGACCGGGGCGCAGTTGCACGCCATCAAGCCGGAGCACATCGCCAAGCTGACGCCCGAGCAGGTTGCCACACTGAGCCCAGAGCAGATCGGGCAACTGACGATTGATCAACTTGCGGCGCTGCGGCCGAAGCAGTTGCGGGCGCTGAGCAGCGAACAGCTCCAGGCGATCAGGCCAAGCAGATTACAGGCCATTGCGCCTGGCCGCATCAGCGGCTTGCGACCGGATCAGGTTGCCGCCTTCTCGCCCGAGCAGCTCGCTGCCTTGACCTTGGAGCAAGTGCGCAAGCTGACGCCTGACCAGATCGCCAAGCTCAGCGATGAGCAGCGCAACGCCTTTACGTCGGAACAGTTCGCGGCCATGAGACCTGCCCAGTTCGGCCATCTCGATGGGACGCAGTTCGCGGCGTTCAATCCCGACCTTGTCGCGGCACGCAATCCCGCGACAACGGCAAAGCTGTCGCCGGACCATATATCGGCGCTGACGCGTGAGCAGCTAGGGACCCTGACCGTTCATCAGATCGAGGCGCTGACCAGGCAACAGATCGGCGCCCTGACGCCGAAGCAGCTTGGCGAACTGAGCCCCGGCCAGTTGCGCAAGTTCACGCCCACGCAGTTTACCTGGATGTCGACGGAGCAGACGAATGCGCTTTCCGTGCTGCAGCTGACAACCTTTCGGGCTACCCATAAAAAGGCGCTGACGCCGGATCAGGCGGCCGGCGTCGATCTGGCGCTGAGCCACGCCAGGATGCGCGAAAACGCTCAGGCTCTCGCCACCTTTGGCGGCATGTCGACCACATCCTACGTGCTGTGGAGCTCGTTGCCTCCGACCTGGACCGCCACCGCCGGAGCGGTTGCGTTTGGCGTGCGGGGCTTCGTGTTCGGCACGCAGGCGATCTTTCCCAACGCGACGGCAAGCCACAGGCCGTTCGGGCGGTTCCTCAATGCGCTTGGCGGCGCCACGTTCATTGCCGCGGCGCCAGGGGCCGCGACCGGAATGGTCCAGGGCAAGGATCTTGTCGTCAACAGCACGTTCTCGCTCGGCAACGTCGTCTATGGCACGAAGTCAATGCTGCAGTCGTTCACCGGCAGGCCGGTGATCCGGAACCTGGCCGAGCATCTGGCTGGCCCCGGTTATGTGCTCGGCTGCGCTGTCTATACACTTCACTCCTGGCCGGCGCCGATCGCCACGGTCGCCGGCACCATGTTCACGTTCGGCTGCGCGGAGTTCTGGGCGTCGGCGATAAGGACGGACCGGATGAACCGCCGTTCGGTGCCGCGAACCGATGCCGATATCGCGGCCGCTGCGAAGTCCGACAAGAAATGGGCTGCATGGGATCGCTGGACGCTGGGCATCACTTTCGGCATCGGAATGCTTCTCTTCTCACTGGACTCGCTGCTCGCCCAACCTTGGGACCCCAAGACGGTCGCCCCGCCCGATCCGAACAAGCCGGATGGCGATGCGTCCTCCCAGCAGCCCGACGATCACCCGGATGTCCCAGACGAACCGAAGACCCCGCCCGAACATTTCCCGCAACTTGTGGTGTCGGCGGACGATGGCCTGAATTTGCGGAGCCAGCCCGAGGGCGACGCCGCCGTGGTGACGGTGCTGCGACCCGGCTCATTCGTCGAACAGACCGCGAGGCCTTCGACCGACCCGTCGGGAAAGGCCTGGATAGCCGTCGAAGGTTTCGGAACGGATGGCAAAATGCACAGCGGCTGGGCTTCCGGCAACTATGTCGAGGTTCATCCCGAAGGCAGCAGCAATCCGCAGGGCCGCACGAACCCGACACTGGAGAAGGACGGCTATCAGTGGGTCGAGGTCAGGAACGGTGACAGCATCCGCCTGATCGCCAAGGCGCATTCAGCCGATGTTGCCGATACGGTGGTGCTGAACATGGATCATATTCTAAGCCCGGATATGATTTTCTCCGGCGACCGCATCTACCTGCCGATTGCGGCGGTTGGCTGAGACGGCGCGGGTTCTAATCGGCAGGTTGGGCCTTGCCGATTCTTGCGGCGAATGCATGTGCGATGCAGCCGGCCAGCTTTGCCGCACGCTCCGCTATCGGATTGGACGGTTCGGAGGAGTATGAAGCGGTGAACCGCAGGTCGGAGGGATGCCATTCGCAATCGACGATGCGCAGCGAGCCGCTGGCAGTATGATCCTGAACGACTTCCCTGGGGAGGGAGGCGATACCGATCCCGTTCAGCGTCATCGTGATGGAGGCGGCCAGCGAATTGGCCGGAAAGATACGCGGCGTCGCTTCAAGCTCACCGGTCAGCTTGCGGTAAAGTTCGCTGTAGGGTCTCGTCGTGCGCGCATAGCTGATAATCGGAAATTGCATCAGGTCGCTTAGCGTCAGCTTGCCTCGATTGGGCAATTTCAAGGACGGCGAGCAGACCCATACGAGCGGAAAGGAGGGCAGCTCTATATTCTCGATGCTGTATTCCTGAATGGGACCCATCAGCACCGCAAGATCAAGCCGGTGGGACATGAGCTCATTGCGCAGCGTCGTCGTCGTGTCGACGACGATGTCGGTATCGACGAGCGGATAGTTCGCCTGCAATTCCTTAAGGAAATCCGCCAGCCAGGTGTGCACGATGGTCTCGGCAACCCCGAGCCTGAGCACGCCCGCTGTTTCCGAAAGGGAGCTTGCGGTCAATTGCAGCCGTTCGGCGACACGCAGGACCCGCTGCGCCGGCGGCAGCAGCCTTTGTCCCTCGGCGGTCAGCCTTACGGTGCTGCTCTGCCTTTCGAACAGCTTGGCGCCGAGCGCTTCTTCCAGACTGGCTATCCGGGTCGATACCGCCGGCTGCGTTGTGTTCAAGCGTTCCGCAGCCTTTCGGAAGCTTCCGAAAGTCGCCACCAGGAGAAAGGTTTCAAGCTGCTTGATGTTGAAAGGGATCACGATTCAATGCCGGACAATAATCTGGGCGCCGATCTTCACTCGGTCATATAGGTCGATAACGTCTTCATTGGTCATTCGAATGCAACCGGAGGAATTGGCCTGCCCGACGGTCCATGGCTGATTGGTGCCATGAACGCGATAAAGCGTGTTGCCGATGTAGAGCGCGCGTGCGCCCAGCGGGTTGTTCGGTCCTCCTGCGACGCGCGCCGGCAGCAAATGGCCCTTCGATGCTTCCCTGAACCGCATGTCGGCCGGTGGTCGCCAATCCGGCCAGTCCTTCTTGCTCGAAATCGTGTCGCGACCGGACCATTCCAGACCCTCCTTGCCGACGCCGACCGCATATCGCAGCGCCTTGCCGTTTCCCAATATGTAATAGAGACGCCGCTCCCTGGTGTTGATCACGATTGATCCCTTCGGTTGCGTCTCAGCGAAATCGACGATCTCCCTCGGTATTGCCGACCATGCCGGCCGTATTTCGCCATCCGAGGCCTGGCCGGGGGCGGATGGCGAGACAAGCACATTTCGGGCTTGATCGTAGCTCCAGCTTCTCGGGTCGTAGCCGCTGTTCGATTGACCTTGCGCCGGCGCCATCGCGGCAGTCAACGTGGCAGCGACCAGAACCGATTCACCCAAGCCCTTGCCGAGCCGCTCCCCGATCAGGGGCCATTGCCAAGCAATGCCGGTCGGACCATTCAGGCTCAAGAGCAGGTTCTTGCGTGCCGCCACCTGGGCTGATCCCTTCAAATCCGAGCAACAAACCAGCGCCCGCGAGCCTTCGCTGCCCGATTCCAGCCCGCACCATATCGCTTTGCTCACTGACCGCAACATTTGGAACTAACTACGTGAGTTCAATCCAATTGGACTTCCATTTTAGCAACGCACGCGATAGGGTGGAAATTGGCGGGTAACCCATGAGACGGGCGACGCGGGCTAGCTCCGCGCGTCCGTGATAGGATCAATTTTGACGGGTCGCGTTACCTGCCTCGTGGACCGGTTATCGGGAGCCAACGCTGCCTTCATGGCTGGTGTGATCCTGCTGTTCACGCTTGCTGCTTCGCAGGCGAACGCCGCCGAGCCGCGCTGGCCCGCGGGCCCCTACAAATATATCACCATCGACCAGTCGGTGACGGATGCGCTCGCCGAGCTTGGCCGCAACATGCGGGTGCCGATGCGCGTCAGCAAGCTCGTTAAGGGACGTTTGAGCGCCGGTATGCAAGTTGGAACGGCGCGCGAATTTCTGGAAGATATTTGCAATCGATACGGTCTGGTCTGGCATTTCGACGGTATCGTCATGAACGTCGCCACCGAAGCTGAAATCCAGACCGAACTGATCCCGCTCGATGCCAACACGGCCGCCGGCGCGGAAGATCGGCTTTCGCGGCTGGGCGTCATCGATCCGAGGTTTCCGACCAAGGTCTCCAGGCAAGATGACGTCGTCTCGGTGTCGGGGCCGCCCTCCTACATCGAACTGGTCAGGAAAACGCTCGGAGTTCCTGCGGCGACGGGCACCAAGCAAGAGCCGGGCAAAGTTGTTTCGGTCCGCGTTTTCCGCGGAACGCAGGCGGAGGTGTATAATGTCCCCTCCGCCCAACCGAACTAGGAAAGAGGAGGGCAGGTCCATGCAAATCGCGCCGATTGGAGCTCTGGAAGCTACGCTTGCAAACTTGACCACCAGCATAAGCTCACAACAGCAGATCACCGCCGGCGCTGCAGCGCAGCCTGGCAACGGAATGGTCGGAGCCAAGCAGGAAAAGCACGACGCCGCGAAGGTCAACACGCCTGAGCGCGGTGATGTCGCCACACGTGCGGGTCAGCAGGTGGCACAGGCATCGTCCGGCGCCAGTCCGGCAACGGCTGGACAGTCCTCAAAACCGGGAAGGACGGAGCCGATCGTTGAGCGCAAACTCTTCGACTATCTGGCCGAGGTGGAAAAGACCGGAGGGGGCCCGGCCACGGATCCCTCGGCCTTGTTCGGCTCCGCTGTCCAGTCGCTGGAAGGAACCATGCAGCAGGTCCAAAAGGCCCTTGGCAAGGCGAACATCCCGGCGCAAGCCGAGACCGCCGCCACGCCGGATGCCGCCGCGGCAGGCAAGGAAGCCGAAAATGCGCCGGCAAAGAATGCCCAGCACCTGCTCGAGCGATCCATTTCGGTGATGTGGGCAGCAGCCAATCTGGAAGTCGTGACCAGCAGCGTGAAGGCCGTGACGTCGTCCACCAGCACGTTGATCAAGCAACAGTAGGCGCCGCGGAATGCTCGTGCCCGAATTGTTCCAGTCGCGACGGTCGGCGCTGTTCAATCGATGTGCCGCACGGTGCCGCGTGGCGCTTGTCGTCGCCGGCATGCTGATGCTCCAGGCCTGTTCGGTGGAACTCTATTCCAACCTCGATCAGCGGCAGGCCAACGAAATCGTGGCCACGCTAATGCGTCACGGGATTTTGGCCCAGCGCGAGGCCGGCAAGGACGGCAAGATGACGGTTTCGGTGCAGAAGGGCCGCTTTGCCGAGGCAATGGCCCTTCTCGACGAAAGCGGTCTACCCAAACAGGAATTCCAGACGCTCGGCGACGTATTCAAGAGAGGCGGGCTCGTATCTTCGCCGGTGGAAGAGCGGGCAACGATGATCTATGGCCTGAGCCAGGAGCTGTCGCAGACAATCTCCGAAATCGACGGCGTGCTTTCCGCGCGGGTTCACCTGGTCCTGCCCGAGAATGATCCGCTGAGGCAGCAGTTGGTGCCGTCGTCCGCGTCGGTATTCATCAGGCATCGCGCATCGGTGCCGATGAACGAGCTGATCCCGCAGGTCAAGATGCTGGTGGCCAAGGGCATCGCCGGGCTGACCTACGACAATGTCTCCGTCACGCTCATTTCGGTCGCCGCGACCGCCCCGGAGCAGGAATCTGAGCCAGGGTTCATAACTTTCCTTGGTCTCTGGCTGCATCCGGACAGCGTGGCGGCGGCGATGTGGCTGTTCTACGGCATGGCGGCCGCGATACTCGCGCTGGCCGCCCGGTTGGCGTACCTGCAGTGGTATCGACGGCCTAATGTCTACGCCCTTGAAGCTTCCGCAGTCCCCGCGAGGAAGGCATGACCGGGGCCGGCTCGGAGCAAGCGGCCAGCCCGGAATGGCAGGCCTTCATCTCTAGCCTCGCATCCTATGCGGACGCGGCCCGACTCGCCGAATGCTTTGACGATGCGATCAGCGAAGCTGCGTGCCAGCGCATGTTGCAGTCGCAACGCCTGCATGAGCGGTTGTCGAAGCTTTTGCTCGATCACTACCGGCTCTCTTGCGCGACCGATGAACCGTCGGACTACGTGGATCGGGCGATTGCCTTGTCGTCGGGCGAGGAATTGGAGGACCTAGCTCTTCGCTCGGGTGCGATCTACTGGGCCGGCAATCTTGCCGCCGCCATTGACGGGCGCGAAGCCGATGCGTTGCAGACTGCGCTGGGCGCGGATCTCTGCACTTTTGCGGTTGCCAATCGCGATCTGGCCGGTCCAACGCGGCCGTTGCACCCGCTTGAGGATATCCGCGGTCGTGTCTATGCCGATGGTTTGAGCTGCCTTGGCGGATGGTGCCAGGCGATGCCCGGCGAGACAGGCGCGCGCGTCCGCATCAAGCTCATGCCGCACGAATTCGTCGACCGGACCGCCAAGCCGTTCATCGAGGCCGGTCCGGCAATTGTGCGGCGAGCGATGGGTTAGCGCGATGGCCGAAGCGGACACCGCGACCGTTGAAATACCAAGGCGCCCCTATGCCCGCATCCTGCGCGCCGCTGAAGCGCGGGCCTGGCAGGATGGATATGCATTTCTCGATGCCGCGAGGCGTGATGCCCAGCAAATGCGCGAAGCCGCCCTGCGCGCCTACGCAGCCGAATACGCTCAGGGTTATGAGGACGGCAAGGCGCAAGGCGACGCGGATGCCAGCCGGCTGATAAGCGAAACGGCAGTCAAGGTGGATCGCTATCTCGGCGGGCTCGAAGCCGAAGTCACCGGGCTCGCCCTCGAGGTCGTCAGGCGAATTCTGGGGGAGTTCGACGTCGGCACGCTTGTCGCGAGGGCTGCTGGACAGGCCGTGACCGAAATTCGCCGTGCCAGATATCTGAAAATCCGTGTCCATCCCGCTTCCGTGGACCGGGTCCGCGAGGAGCTGGACACGGTCTTGCGCAACAGCGATCTGGGTATGATGGTTGAAATCGATGCGGATGATGCGCTGGCGCCGGCGGCCTGCATCCTCTCGACCGATATCGCCGTCATTGACGCCAGCATCGACGCCCAGCTCGATGCCGTCGCCGCCGCAATCCGGTCAAGGGCCGAGGCGCCGGCATGACAGGTCCCGCCATCGATATCGAAAGCCGTCTGGCGTCCATCATTCCAAACCTCCGTTCTGGCCTTCGCGACGATTCGAGCCGTCCCCGCAAAGGACGTGTCCGGCGGGTCACCGGAACGGTCATTCATGCGACCGTCGAAGAAGCCAGGATCGGTGAGATATGCGAGCTGGTCGACCCCAGAACCGGCCGGACGACCAAGGCGGAAGTCGTAGGCCTCATGGATGAGATGGCGGTCCTTGTTCCACTGGGCGATCTGACCGGGCTTTCAAGCCTAACCGAAGTCGTTGCGACCGGGAAGGACCAGCTGGTGCCCGTCGGCCCCGGCCTTCTGGGCCGGGTGATCAGCGCGTTCGGCGAACCTTTGGATGGCAAGCCGCTTTCGCCGGACGGCATTGTCGGCAGCTATCCGGTCAATGCCTATCCGCCATCCCCGCTGGAGCGCAGTCTGATTTCCGAGCCGATCCAGCTCGGAATCCGCGCCCTCGACGGGCTGCTCACCTGCGCACGCGGGCAGCGCGTCGGTATCTTCGGCGAGCCAGGCGTCGGCAAGTCCATCCTGCTTTCCGATATCGTCAGCGGCACCGACGCCGATGTCGCCGTGGTCGCCCTGGTTGGCGAGCGCGGGCGCGAGGTGCGTGAATTCCTCGAACACCAGCTTGGATCGGAAGGGCGCGAGCGGGCGATCGTCGTCGTCGCAACTTCGGACCGGCCCGCCATCGAGCGTGTCAAGGCCGCCTATGTGGCGACAACCATAGCCGAATTTTTTCGGGACCAGGGCAAGCATGTGCTGCTTGCGATGGACAACATAACGCGGTTTGCGCGTGCGCAGCGCGAGATCGGCCTGGCCTCGGGCGAGCCGCCGACGCGCCGTGGTTTCCCGTCTTCGCTGTTTGCGGTCCTGCCGCGTCTGCTCGAGCGCTCGGGCCCCGGTCGAGTCGGGTCCATCACAAGCCTCTACAGCGTTCTCCTGGAAGGCGACGGCACGCTTGATCCGGTCGCCGAGGAAATCCAGGCGCTGCTCGACGGCCACGTCTTCCTGTCGAACGAGCTTGCGCAACGCAACCATTTTCCCGCCATCGACGTCCTGCGCAGCCGAAGCCGCCTGATGGATGCCGTCGTGCCGCCGGCACATCGGGCTGACGCCGGCCGCTTGCGCGAACTGCTCGCCCGCTATGCCGACATCGAACTGCTCCTGCGCGTCGGCGAGTACGAAAAGGGCAACGATGCCGTGGCGGACGAGGCGGTAGCGAAGATCGATGCCATCAACGCCTTCCTGCGCCAGCCGTCCGCAACATATGAGACCATCGACGGGACACGCCAGCGCATGCGGGAGATCGTCAATGAAGGAGCCTGACATGATCGCTCGACTGCGCGACCTCAGACGCCGCCGCCAGGAGCGCGCACAGGAAGAGGTGATCATAAGGCGCGCCGCCGCCAACCAGGCCGCGAGGGAAGTTCAGGAGGCGGCCGCGGCCGTCACGGAACACCTCCTGCGCACTGCTAACGCCGAGGATGCGGCCTTCGATGCGCTGGTCGGGCAGCCGGTGAATGCCGCCAGCCTCCACCGGCTGCAGGGACGGTTCGAGGTCGCCGCCAGGAAAACCGGGCAGTTGCGGGAAGGCGAGAAAATGGCCGGCGTCGTCGAGAAGCGACGGAAAGTCGAGCTGTCGGCAGCCCGCAACGACCACCGTGCGAACATCAAGGCTGTGACCAAGCTGGACAGGCTGTCGGAGCAATTGGCCAAACGCAACGCGCGTCGCCGCCAGGCCCTCGCCGAGCTTTCCGAGGAAGAGGAGCGCGGCCAGCCGCGCTTGTCCACAGAACGATAGCCCAATCCGTGATTGATATGGATGTGATGCCTCAAGACTTCGCGCCGGCAAGAACGAAAGCGCGGGCAAAACCGGCGAAACGCGCGGCGGCACAGTCGAGCAGCGGAGAGCCACTGACTTTAGTAACCGTAGCGACCGCGGATGTCGGGGCGTTGAACGCCTTCTACCGTCGCCGCACTGCCGCGCAGATCACGATTGCCGGGAAGGCCATGGCGATCGCGGCCGCCTGGCCGGGGCTGAATTCCGCGAACCAGCCGCTATGCGCTGTTGGCTTCACCGTCGGGGACATGGCCGGGCAATTGCGCCTGCCGCTTTCTGTTGTCGAGCGAGGTCTCGCCAGGGTCGACGGGGCGGTCGATATGAAACGGCTTGCGCCGGCCCACGCCGCGCTCCTGTTGGAGGCCACGTTCGAAGACGATCTCGAATATATCGAGGCCAGACTGGGCGAGAAGATCGCGATCACCTCGCTGGCACCGGGAGATGCCGTTTCGGGGGAAACTCCATTCGCTTTCGCCCTGACCGACAAGGATGACACCATAGGCTGCGTCCTGACGACGAATGACACCGGTCTGCCGGTACGGATCGGCCGCCTTCTCGACGAGCTCGGCAAAACCAGGCCGCCGATCCCGGCCGAATTTCCGCTGTCGGTCCGTCTTTGGCGCGGTCCGCTTGCGATCACCATTGGCGAGCTTCAAAGCCTGCAGGCTGACGATGTGGTGCTGTTCGACGACACGGCGGAAGAGGGCGTGGCGACGCTCATCATTGCCGAGCGCCTTTTCGCGCCGGTGGGCCTGACCGCCGGCGGCCCGCAATTGCTTGCCGCGCCGACCGCAATCACTGGATCGAACTGGGAGTGGGCCATGAACCAGAATACGCCGCCGCCGGACACCTTGGAAGAATCGACTTTGGACGAATTGCCGGTCGTCCTTGCCTTCGAGGTCGGCCGCACGGCAATGCCTCTTGGAGAAGTAAGGCAGCTTGCGCCCGGCGCCATCATTCCGCTCGTCGAGGTAACCGAGGCGACTGTCGACATCCTTGCCAATGGCAGGCGTGTCGGCCGCGGCGAGATCGCGCGGATCGGAGAAAGCCTGGGCGTGCGGGTCCTGCGCATGTTCGACAATGCTTGATAACTCGCCCAACCTGCTTGGAATCCTTATCGCCGTCGGTGTGGTTGGGTTGCTGCCTCTGGCAGTCGTCACGATGACGGGCTTCCTGAAGATATCGGTCGTGCTGTTCCTCATCCGCAACGCGCTCGGCGTTCAGCAGATGCCGCCCAATCTGGTGCTCTATGGCATAGCGCTCGTGCTGACGGTCTATGTCACCACGCCATTGCTGAGCGAAATGTCGAGCCGGCTTCAGGAAGGACAGGTGCAGTTCCAGACGACGGATGACCTTGCCAGGGCAGCACAACTCGTCAGGGAGCCGTTGCAGCGCCACCTCATGAAGTTCACCCAGCCGCAGGAGCGGCAATTCTTTCTCGACGGAACGAACCGCCTTTGGCCGGAACAGGCGCGGCAAAACCTCAAGGACGACGACCTGTCAATCCTTGTCCCTGCCTTTGTCGCATCCGAGCTTACCCGTGCCTTCGAGATCGGCTTCCTACTTTATCTGCCTTTCCTGATCATCGATATCGTCGTTGCGAACGTGCTGATGACGCTCGGCATGATCATGGTTTCGCCGGTCCTGATTTCGATCCCGCTGAAACTGTTCCTTTTCGTCGCGATAGACGGCTGGTCGCGGCTGATGCATGGCCTCATCCTGAGCTACTCATGACGCCGCCGGGGGTTTTCGCATGAGCAATGATTTTATTCTGGCGAAGGTCCAAGGCGCGCTTCTCACGGTTTTGCTGGCCTCCAGCCCGGCCATCGTCGCGGCACTGGCCGTCGGCGTGCTCGTCGGCCTTGCCCAGGCACTGACACAGATTCAAGATCAGTCGCTGCCGCAGACGATAAAGCTCGTCGTCATCCTTCTGGTTATCATCGTCTTTGGTCCATTGCTCGCGCAGCAGATTGCGCAACAGGCGTCGACCGCGCTGGACGAGTTTCCCATCGTCACCCGCTGAGATACGAGGATGCCGGTCGAACCGCTCTTCACCTCGGTCAAAGAGCTCCAGTTCTATCTTCTGGCAGGTGCTTTCGCGCTCGCGCGCATGACCGGGTTCATGCTGCTCATGCCGCTTTTTTCGCGTGTGCCCCTGTCAGGACTTCTGCGCAATGGTGTTGCGTTGGCGCTGGCGGTTCCGGTCTTTCCGATGATCGTGAGCAAGCTGACGACCACCGATCTGCCGATGACGATGATCGTGCTGTACATGCTCAAGGAGGTCGTGGTCGGGGTGACACTCGGGCTGGCGATGGGCATACCGTTCTGGGCGGCGGAAGCGGCGGGCGATATACTGGATCTGCAGCGCGGCTCCTCGATGGGTGCGCTGATCGATCCGATGATGACCCATGAGACAGGGGCCACGGGCACCTTGCTCGCCATCATCATGGTCACGATCTACCTTGCAGCCGGCGGCCTGCAGCTTTCGCTGACAGGCCTCTACGACAGCTATGGTCTTTGGCCGATCGATCATCTTCTGCCTGTGTTCAGCAAGGACGCGGCTGGAATCTTTCTCGATCTCATGAACCGCATCCTGGTGATGGCGCTGACCCTCGTTTTCCCGCTCATCATCAGCATGCTCTTGTCTGATATTGTGCTGGCCTTCCTGGCGCGTGCCTCACCGCACCTGAATGTTTTTGCGCTTTCGCTGGTCGTCAAGACATTGGTCTTCAGCCTCGTCTTCGTCCTCTACGCGGCTTTCCTTCTCTCTTACATGAATCGCGATCTCGCCTTTCTGCACGAAGCGGGCCGGCAGATCGAAGCGATCGGCTGCCGCGATTGTCAGTGAGAGTCAGTATGTCTATGCAAAACTGCTAATAACTTAGACTTTGCCATCTAAGCAATAAATACAATTTATCGACGAGGAAAGATTCTGTTGATTTGACAATCCGCTAGGTCGCCATGATCCTACACTCTTTCCTGAAACGTGCGTATTTTCGGAAACCATGCCTCGCCAAGTCACTTCATTGTTCTATGACAATTTGCGGCTAGTCGATGCAGACAAACTGCGGACACTGGTCAGGACGGGCGAATATGAAGGGCGCACAGGAGGGCTTGCAAGAGGCAAGCTTCAAGCCAACGTCGTGATTGTGCCCCGTCGCTTTGCAAGCGATTTCCATCAGTTTTGCGTCCGCAACCCTAAAGCCTGCCCCTTGGTCGCGGTAAGCCGCGCCGGCAGCCCATTGCTTCCAGCGCTAGGCGATATCGATATCCGCACCGATGCTCCGCAATACAATATCTATCACTTTGGGGAGGTGATCCGTCAGAGGACAGATATCATCGACCTTTGGCGGGACGATTTTGCCGCCTTCGCGCTCGGCAGTGCGCTTACCGTCGAAGCGGCCCTCGTGGAAAAGGGCGTCAAGCTCCGCAGCATCGGCCACGGCAAAGCCCTCCCAAAGTTTCGGACCAAGATCATGACGCGCGGCGCGGGACCTTTTGGTGGCGAGATGGTCGTGTCCATGCGTCCCATGAGACGCTGCGATGTCGACAAGGTTCGCGCCCTCACCGCACGCTTCCCGCTTGCCCACGGTTCTCCCATCCATGTCGGAGATCCATCGATTATCGGAGTAAGAGATCTGACCGCTCCCGATTGGGGCGATGCGGTCGAAATCCTGGAAGGGGAGGTCCCAGTGTTCTGGGCCAGCAGCCTGACCGCGCAAGATGCACTTGCTCGCGCCGAACTCGCGATCTCGATCACGGTATCGCCAGGGCATATGTTGATTACCGACGTCGACGCCACAGCGGATGCGGGCACTTTCAAGGTGTGATAGCAGCGGTTCTGGCATCCAGCGATACCGTTGTCCTCATGTTCGGAAGTTGACGACCGAGACATGTTGGGAGCATCCGTCGGCTTTTCAGGTCTAGCCCCGAACCCGTCAGTCCGCTTGCGACCCCAAAAGCGGTTCTGCAATTTGGGGGTTCCTGGAAGCTTTTCGAACTTTCTGCCTTGCGCCTCCAGGTGAATTGCGTTCGCTTATGATGGAAGTTCGATGTCTCTATCCGCAGCTATGCGAACTTGAGCAATACGAATTCTGGGGTTCGAGTCGGTAGACCGCTACATTCCGAGACCCACTATCGAGGAAGCACTCTTCTACTATCGGCGATGCTCAGTCGAGAATTTAAACGTCGAAGAGCGCCTGGTATAAGGTGGTGCGCCCCCGGCACGTCGCCGGTGGGTCGTTTTGGTCGAAAAACCAGAGCGCCCAAGGTGGGACGCTCCAGAAGCTTGTCTCTACTAGGCCCTGGACTTGCGCTTGGCAGGGACTTTTTTAGCAGAGACCGGCTGCGGTTTGCGTCCTAGCCCCGCCGCCTTCGCAAGTGTTGATCTTTGAGCCGCGTAATTCGGCGCAACCATAGGGTAATCCTGCTTCAATCCCCATTTCTCGCGATATTCATCCGGAGAGAGTCCGTAGTGTACCGAGAGATGCCGTTTTAGCGATTTGAATTTCTTCCCGTCTTCGAGGCAGATGATGTAGTCCGGCGCTACCGACCGTTTCGGATTGATGGCTGGCTCCTGTTTCGGCAGCTCGGCCACATTCGGCTGGCCAAGGCCTGTCAGTGACGAATGGATCGACGCGATGAGATCTGACAACGCAGCAACGGGTAGTGGATTTTGGCTTACATAGGCAGAGACAATGTCTGCAGTCAGCCCGACGAGATCGGCCGTTTGGGCTTCGTTTTGATCGCTCAAGTATCAGCTCCTACGATAGGGATAAAGCTCGCCCCACGCATCTGTCGTATACCGCAATTTTGAGCGATGCCGAGAGAAATTCCACCAGCGGATACTGTTAGATGGATGTCACGGAGACCAAGCCACAGAGCGCATCCAATTCGCCTGGGGTTCTTGGAAGCTTTTCGAACTTTCTGGATCGCGCCGCAGCCCGAGTTGCATTTGCTTATGGACAAGGTGGGTCAGTAGATTCGATTTTCGGATAAGAGGTGTCGACCTCTGGCACGTGTGCCTTGCTGATAGCGCGCGTCAGCACGAGCGCCTAAGTATTCCCAACGACAGCTTTGCGCCCATGCAGGCAGCGGCATACGTCAAAACAACGCTTAAAGCGTGTCGTCTGAATCCGTTGAGACGTGACGCTCGGTTCTGCCGCCCCATTCCTCGGGCGCGACATCGGCGATCGTCTGCGAGAAAGTCCAGGCGTGGCCGGCGAGATCGCGGCAGGAATATTGCCGTTCGCCATAGGGGTAGCTCGTCGGCGCGGTCAGCGCCATGGCGCCGCGGCGCATCGCGCGGAGGTGGTGCGCATCGACATCCTCGACACGCACCATCACCGAGAATCTCTCGTCGCCGGGCGACAGCGCGGATCCGCCGCTCTTCAGGGTCGTGACCACGACGCCCCCGTCGCCGAAGCCGAGCTGGACGCGATGATTGCCGATCGTCAGCCGCAATTCGAATCCGAAGGCTTCGCAGAGCCAACGACTCGCCGCTTCCACATCTGGGTAGGCAAGCACCGGTATGACCGTATTGGCAGGCATGGAGCGGTTCTGCATGGGCGAGCCTCCTTCCGGGGTCGATGACGGCAGCGCCGCGTTTCAATTATAGGGCGACCGGCATTGCTGTAGAGGGCCGTCATAGGGCTGGTAGCTGTTATCCCAGGCGCGGTAGGAGCGGTAGTGGTCAAAGCACCAGCGCACATGGGCGGCCGCCAGGCGCGCCGCGGGGGGCGGGGGTGGCGCTACCGTGGCGGCCGCCACGCCGGCCGCGAAGGCGGCGGCCGGGAACCAGTAGCCATTGTAGTAGCGGTAGCCGGGCCGTACACGCCAATAACCCCGGTAACCATTGTAGTAATAGGCGCCGCCGACAACGTAGAAACCGCGCCGGTACCAGACCGGCGTTGCCTGGCTGGTCACGGACGCCGGAACTGCCGGCGCCGCAAGCGGCATGGCCTCGGCCGGCGAGGCCAAGATCACGGCGCCGAGCATCAGGCCGCAGAAAGCAGTGATCATTCTCTTCATCGATAGTCTCCTCTGATTTGGTTTGGCATGGATCACGGGCGCTTCAGCGCCCGCAGTTCGGAAATCGAAAGCGCGCCGTCGCCGTCGGTGTCTGCCTGCAGCAGCCGGTCGGGAATGGCGGCCGTGAATTCGTCGCGCGAGATTTTGCCGTCGCCGTTGCGGTCCATGCGCCCCGCCTCGGCCTGCAGCCCCGTGAACCGTCCGGCCTGCACGTCGCGCTTCGCCTTGACCTGTGCCATGGCCGCCTGCACCTCGTCGGGGTCGAGCACGCCATTGTGGTTGGCGTCCAGCCGGTCGAACATCAGCGCCCGCGCTGCCTGGATCTCGCTGAATTCGAGCTTTCGGTCGCCATTGGTGTCGATGCGCCGGAACGCCTCCCTGGCGCCTTGGTCGGCTGCGAATGCGCTGCAGCCGCACAGAAGCAGCCCCGCAAAGGCGGTCACGATCTTGGTCATCTGGGTCTCCGCTGAAATCGACGGCCCGCCGCGGACCGTCCTTGCAGCGTCTCCTACGCAAGAGTTCGCCGGCTCCTACGCGCCGTCTTCGAATTTTTCGGAAGGTCGATGCACGGGGCACCGCGGTATGGCGGCCGCCAAAAAAATCCGGACGTCGGCGTAGGAGCACGAACCGGGCTGCGTATTGGCCGACAGTCGCTCCCCCGCGACGTCACAATCGAAAGGAACCACCCATGAAACGCTCAGCGATCCTTGCGGGCCTGCTTCTAGGCCTCACGCCGATCTGCGCCGCCGCGGCGCAGGACATGCCCGGCCAGCGCATCCTCCAGCGCCTCGACACCAATGGCGACGGGGCGATATCGAAGGACGAGATCCTTGGCGCCCGTGAACGTCTCTTCAAAAGGCTCGACCGCAATGGCGACGGCGTCATCGACGAGAACGAGATCGAGACCGCCCGCCAGGCCATCGATGACCGCGCCCTGGCAGCCGAGGCCCGCCTCGGCAATCGCTGGCGGCGCATGGACAGGAATGGCGACGGCAAGGTCACCGAGAGCGAGTTCCAGGCCAGCACGCCGCTCTTCGATCTCGCCGACCGCAATGGCGACGGCAGGCTCTCCGCCGACGAGATCGCGGCGATCCGCAAGATCGTGGCTGCTCACGCCAACTGACCAACCTGCCTGCCAGAAAGGAAATGACATGCTTTCAAGACTCAAACTTCCGCTGCTTTGCCTTGGCGCAATGGTCGTCTGGTCGGCCGCTTCCCCGGCCTCCGCCGAGGAGTGGACGCGCAAGACCGCGCATGGCGGCGAACTGAGCCGCAGCGTCGACCGGGACGGCAATATCTACACCGGCTCGACCACGCGCACCGGACCGAACGGCGGCACCTACACGTCCAATTCAACCTGCAAGGCCGGCGTTGTTGACCGCTGCTCCAGGAGCTATTCTGCCACCGGGCCGAACGGCAAGACCGTTTCAGGTCAGCGCTACAGCGCGGCCGGACCGTTTGGCGGCCGTTCTGTCGGCAGCTTCACGGGCCCGAACGGCAACACGGTTCACGGCTTCCGCCGTTGGCGCCGCTGATATCTGGTGGTGGACTTGACGTCGGAATTCGTTCTTCTCCCGAGCCGGATCGTCGCAGATTTCTCCCTCGCCGCCGGGGGCTCCTCGACCGGTGCCCGCCGCCGTGCGGGATGAAGCCTCCAATGGCGACGAGGAGCTTCTGGCCCGCATCGCCGCGGGCAGCCAGGCGGCTTTGTCCGCGCTCATGGCCCGTCACGGCCGTGGGCTGCGGACATTCGCCACGCGTTATCTCGGCCATGCGGCCGATGCCGAGGACGTGGTGCAGGAGGTGTTCGTGACCGTCTGGAAACAGGCCGCGCGCTTCGATCCCGGCAGGGCGCGCGCCTCGACATGGCTCTACCGGATCACGGCCAACCGCTGCATTGACCAGCGCCGGCGCCGCGCGCTGCGCAATTTCTTCGGCCTGGACGACATCGGCGAGGAGCCGGCCGCGCTGGAAGCGAATGCCGAGACCGCGACGGCGGCAAGGCAGGAGTTGGCGATCGTGCGCGATGGCCTGTCGCGCCTGCCGGAGCGCCAGCGGATGGCGCTGCTTCTGCGGGCGGTGGGCGAGCTTGACATCGCGGCGATAGCCGAGGTGATGGGCGCCAGCGCGGGCTCGGTCGAGCAGTTGCTCGTGCGCGGACGCCGCGCGCTCAGGGATCATTTGGCAGATGCGGCCGGGGGCCGCGAAAGGAAGTCCTCATGACACGCGAGGAATTCGAGAACAACCGGCGCCGCTTCGGCGACGACATCGACGCCTGGCCGGCGTCCTTGAAAGGCCCGGCCCTGGCATTCATGGCGCTGGAAGGCGATGCCGGCGCCGACGCGGCGCTCGACAGGCTCGTGCGGCAGGCCGCGCTGGTCGAGGGCGACGACCGCGCTTTGGCGCGCAAGGTGATGGCGCGCATCGATCGCGGCGCGGCGCGTCCTTCGCTGGTGCCGCGCTTCCTCTTTGCGCCGACGGGCCTTGCCGCTTGCGCCGCCGCCTTGCTTGTCACTGCGACAATCGCCGGCTACCAGGTGGCGCGCCTTCAGGACCAGTCCCAGGATTCCGAACTTCTGGCGTTCGCTGCGGGCGCCAGGCTTGCAGATGACGGAGGGTCAGCGATCACGGCCGATCCGGGCGAGGGGGATCCGCTATGACCAGGCGCTCATGGACCTGGGCGGCCGTGCTGGTTGTACTCGCGCTGTCGCTTGCCCTCAACTTCTTCTTCATTGGCTATGCCACGCATGGCCTGCGCCAGGCGGCCGTTGCGCGCGGGCTGCTGGCGGAGGTTGCGGGCGCCTATTCACCTGAGGTGCGCAAGGAGTTCCGTGCGGTCATGCGCGACAACCGCGCCCGCACGTTCGAAGCGCTGCGGCAGCTGCGCGCGGCGCGCGCCGACCTGACGGCGGCCGAGAAGGCGCAACCCTTCGACGAGGCGGCGGTCAGGCAGGCGATGGCCGCGGTGCGCGCCGCCACGACCAATCTTCAGGCAACGGTGCAGGATTATCTGCTTGCCGCCATGAAGAACGTCAACGCGAAGCCGGCCGGCGGCGGATGAGCGGTCGCCGCACTCGCGGCACAATTGCCGTGACCTATTTCAACATCGGAAACATGATGACGGACCAATGCGGCACGACAGGCTTGTCCTGATATTGCTCTGGCGAGAGCTGGTCGCCGGCCTGCGCGCGGTGCGACGCCGCGATCTTGCCTGGATTGCGTTCGGCGGCGGCGGGCTGCTCGTTTATGCACCTTTGAAGGCGGGTTAGTCGCGCGTCGTACACCGCGCACATGGTTGGTTCATCCAAAAAGGGAACGGACGCGCGACGGAGGCCGCTCGATGAATCGGGTCAAGTATCTGAAATGGGCCGAAAGTCGCAGCAGCAACCGACGCCAGCCAGCCCCCTTTTTACTGTTTCTGCAAGCCGGACGCCCCCAGCAGAGACTAGACTAGACGCCTCACCTAGCGCCATGACGCATCGCGTCGGCAGTCTGGCCGTCGACGACATTGCCGCCGTCGCAGCGAAATAGCTTCCCGGGCTGCTTCTTCGAAACAATCCTGACCGCTGACTCGTCTGACGGGTAGGTTCTCGTGCCTCAGTCCGTGGCTTCGACAATGACAGCTGACCTCAACGTGCCAGGCGAGGCGCAATGTTAGCGGTCTGGCGGATGGAACTCGCGTAGAATCCGCCAGAACTCGCGTAGATTTCGCCAGCGATCCGTCCAACTTGGGTTGCAGCTACAGCGCGTACGGCCATTCGGCGGCCACGAAACGGTAGCTGCCATTTTCGGAAGCGATGTGGCCAAAACCGGGAAACGGCATGTGCATCCCCGCTAGAAGGATGCGATCGTAAGCTGCCTGGTCAAACGCGCGCTTGCGGGACGCTGCAGCTTGGTTTCCATCAACGTCAAAGGCAGGACCCCATTCGGGATGGGCGAACTGAAATGCGGCATGGTGTACAATATCGGCCCAAATGAAGAGGGCATCGTCTCCGGAACGGACCATAACGCCGGTGTGGCCGGGTGTATGGCCGGGGAGCGGCACGGTCCTTAGCTCGCCGAATACCTCGGTTTCATCGGAAAACTGTGTCAGACGCTTTTGGTAAGCTTTGGCGACGGCGCGAGCTCCAGAGAAAAATGGCTTGAATGCTGCTGGAGCCTGGCCAAGAGCGCCATCGTCGTGCCAGTAGCGAAAGTCAGCTCCCGAAACAATCAGCTCCGCGTTTGAATACACGGCCTTCCCATGCGGATCGATGGCGCCGCCAACGTGATCCGGATGCATATGGGTGAGCAGGACCGCATCAATCTGCTCGGGTTTGACCCCGACCGCGGCAAGTGCTTGCGACACCTTCCCGAGCGTTGGACCGAAGAGATCAGCTGCCCCTGTGTCGATCAGCACAAGGCGGTCGCCCAGGTTGATTAGATAGGCGTTGACCGGGCTCAAGCGCGGCGAGGGCGGCTGGAATTGTTCGCGGGCGAGGCGGGCAGCTTCTTCCTCCGGTGCTTTGAATAGGGTGGCGGGCATTTCCATATAACCGTCAAGAAGAGCGGTCACCTCGATCTTTCCGACCTTCCGGCGGATCACGCCGGGCACCGGGGTTGCGGCAGGGGGAGCCGCGGCAAGAGCGGCAGGGGAGCCGGGGAGAACGGCGAGCGAAGCGAGGCCGGCAGAGACGGCGAAAAGGTTTCGACGTGAGATAGACATGTCAGCTCCTGGAAGTTTCGGACGATTGGCTGAAGTGCTATATCGCGATTATCGCCGCTGATTAATTCCGCCAAACTTGATAACATTTATCTCGGCTACTTATAAATGGGACCGCCACCTTGGATCGTCTTTCGATGTTGTCCTGTTTCGTGCGCGTCGCAGAAAGCGGCAGCTTTTCGGCTGCGGCTCGTGATCTTCAGCGCGCGCAGTCTGCCGTAAGCCAGCAAATCCGGGCTTTAGAAACCCAGCTGCAGACTCGGTTATTCGATCGAACAACGCGAAAAGTTGCTTTGACGGAGGCGGGTGCTCTTTATCTTCAGCATGTCAGAGGCGTACTGGAGCGCATGGAGGAAGCCGACCAGATCGTCAGTGATCTAGACGCAGGAATCACGGGTCGATTGGCCGTTAGCGCGCCTGTTAGCTTTGGGACCCAAATTCTGGGCGCATACCTTTTTCAGTTCAGGGAAGAGCACCCGGGCATCGATTTGGACGTCTCACTCTCCGATCGCTTCGTTGATCTGGCCGCCGACGGTCTCGATCTCGCGGTTCGGATGGGACCGGTTACGGAAAGTCAGCTGATCGTGCGAAAGATAGGGCTACTGAAGCGCAGTCTCGCGGCGACGCCTCAGTATCTTGATGGGCATGGACGGCCGAGCCATCCTGCGGATCTGAAGCATCACGATTACGTCGTACGCTCGTATCTAGAAGGCGCCGAACAGATCCGTCTGACGCGATCCGCAGAGGTCACGGAAGTTCTCGTAAAGCCAGTACTCCGATCTGACAATTCACATCTTATATGCGAGGCGATCGTCGCAGGCATGGGTATTGGACTCGTCCATGACGTCCTTCTGGATCCGATGATTGCGTCGGGCACACTTGAACGCGTGCTTCCCGATTGGCGGCACGAGCCACAGGTCATTCAGGCCGTCTATCTTTCGAATCGCTATGTTCCTAGAAAGGTGCGCGCCTTCGTCGAGGGTCTGGCAAGATTTCTGCGGACACGTGGAGCGCTCGCAGAATGAGGGCACAAGCCGATCTTAGCGACAAGGTCGTCGCGGATAAGATCGATTCCGCGATTTTGATGGAGACGCATCCAGCCGTGCCAGCGACAGATTTCGTTCTTGCCGCTTCTGACCAGAAAATGATTCTCTCACAGTCGCTTTGGCCGGCGATGCCTGGCGCCGGTCGTCTTTCTCTGGGTGCTCGTCTTGGTTCTTGCAGAGCTGGTGCTGAGCCGGACTTGGTTCGGCCGGGCGCTTTATGCCGTCGGAGGTAACCGGACGGCTGACTCCGGATTTCGGAATTCCGGATCTGGGTCGCTGCCTATGCTGCCAGCGGCGGCATTTCGGCAGCGGCGAAGATCATCGTCTCCAGCGGCCGGGCGCTTGGCTCGCCGGAAAAGTTTGCCGAAGTGACCGCCGGCAGGCTCAGCGCCGCCGTCGGCGTCTCGAGCCGCGGTAGACGCGGGCTACGCGCCGAAAGACTTGCAAGTCGGCCAGACCGGAAAGATAGTCGCCCCGGACCTTTACATCGCCTGAGTGATTTCCGGCGCCGTACAGCATTTGGCCGGCATGAAGGATTCTAGGGTGATCGTGGCGATTAACACCGACGCCAACGCGCCAATCTTCCAAGTCGCCGATTACGGAATCGTTGCCGATCTTTTCGAGATCTTGCCCGAGCTCCAACAAACCCTCTGACGACAAGACGGACGACCGCAGCAGGGACCGTATCCAGCCGAGCACCGGGTCGCCATCTCTTTGCGCGAGCCACATCATATTGGCTGTGAAGCCAGCAACAGGCAGCGGCAGCTCGCGCAGTCCTAGCGGCCAATGTGCCGCCGCCATCTTGCTGAAGCGCCGGCCGAGAGCGATGACGAGCCCTGTTTCGGCGACGATCTGCGGAACGTGGAGGAAGTTCGGAACCGTGAGAAGGACTCGGCGCATTAGCCCCAAGGGCCGAAGTGCATCGTCGACCTGTCCGACCGGATCCCCAGAAGAGGAAACCAAGGCCCACTCGAAGCCCGTCATGTCGCGCGGCGCGAGGGTTTCCGCAGCCAGGATCGGATGGCCCTGATGCGCGACGATGACAAAGTCGTCCTCAAACAGCTGCTCGGTCCATGGAGCGCTCAACGCGGTCCCGACTGATGCTGCCACCCCTCACCACCATCATGCAGCCTTTGTCGCGTGGATGGTATGAAGCATCTCCGGCTTTAGACGAGTGTATCGCCGTAGCATCTTCCAATCTTTGTGCCCTGTGACCAGCGCGACTTGTTCAATTGTGAACCCAGCTTCAAACAGACGGCTCGTTCCTTCGTGCCGCAAGTCGTGAAAATGAAGGTCGTGGATGCCAAGGTCAGCACACCCCCGACGGAAGGCGGTGCCGACTGACCTATGATTGAACGGGAAAATTCGATCATCGTCGTTGCTGCGCCTTGCGCGTTCCTCCTCGATAATAGCCCACGCATCGTAGCCGGTTGCGGCGAACAGCGGTATGCGCTGATTGTTCCCGTTCTTGTTCCTAGGATCTTTTCGGTCGCGGATGAGTAGCATCCGCGTGCGAGAATCGACGTCAGACCAACGCGCCTTGCAAATCTCCTCCTGCCGCATGGCCGTAGCGATGGCAAAGCGTATGATGCGACCGACAGGCGCTATCTGCAGAGGGTTTGAATTGAAGTGGGCGATGAGCCCATCGATCTCATCTTGGGTGGGACGTCTGTCTCGCTCGTTCCCTTTACCCACAAGGCCAAGCCTTGTCAGGGCGATACGCGCCAGATCAACCGGTTCGACCTTGACTGGCAGACCGTGAACCGCCGCAGCATGAGAGAGGACAAGTTTTACAAAGCCGATATCGATACCAAGAGTCATCGGCCCGGCGCCCTGGACGGCCCGCTCTCGGCCGAAACGAATGATCCGTTCGCGATCGAGAGCCGCTATGTTGCACTTCCCCAGATGTCTTCGCAGCATATTGAGGGCTGCGGCCTTGGAGCGGCGAGGGGACTTGCCTACATCGCTCATGTCGCCGATATGAAGGTCGATGAGGTCGCCGAAAGTTTTCAGGCGCGCTATGCGGGACTTGGTCGGCGTCTCACCGCGATCGACCTGGCGCTCGGTGTCGGTCGCCCAGCGCCGTGCGTCGTCTCGGCGAAGGAAGGTCTCGCTAGCGTAGCGTCCTTTGCGACGGACCTGGAGGAACCGGACGAGAGCTTTGTGTAGGTGGCCATTTTTTCGTGTGCGCTCCGTGTGCACTGAGAGATCGAAACGTGGCGAAAAGGGTCGTATTCTGGCGTAAATTCGGGTTGGGCCGCTAGGACCTAAGAATTTGATGTTAAAGAAAAAATGCTGAAAAATCAAGATCATAGAGTCGCCGTGGCCCCGATGATGGACTGGACGGACCGGCATTGCCGGTTCTTCCATCGCCAGCTGACGAGCCATGCGCTGCTCTACACCGAAATGGTGGTGGCCGACGCGGTCATACAGGGCGCGCGCGAGAGGCTGCTCGGCTTCGATGACGTGGAGCATCCGGTCGCGCTACAGCTCGGCGGCTCGGATCCGGCGAAACTTGCCGAGGCGGCGCGCATTGGCGAAGCCTTCGGCTATGACGAGATCAACCTCAATGTCGGCTGCCCGTCCGACCGCGTTCAGTCGGGCACGTTCGGCGCCTGCCTGATGAAGGTGCCCGACCTCGTCGCCGACTGCGTCGCGGCAATGAAGGCGACCGTGACAATCCCCGTCACCGTCAAGTGCCGAATCGGCGTCGACGAACAGGATCCGGAGCTGGCGCTGGATGCGCTGGCGAACGGGGTTTTCGCGGCCGGCACCGACACCCTGTGGGTGCATGCGCGCAAGGCGTGGCTGGAAGGGCTGAGCCCCAAGGAAAACCGCGACATCCCGCCGCTCGACTATGGCAGGGTCTATCGCCTGAAGGCCGAAAAGCCGAACGAATTCATTGGGATCAACGGCGGAATTCAGTCGCTTGAAGAGGCGCGCGCGCATCTCGATCATGTCGACGGCGCCATGCTCGGCCGCGCCGCCTACCACACGCCAGGCATACTGGCCGGCGTCGACGCAGCCTTCTACGGCGCAAGGCCCGAGGCGTTCGATTTCGCTGGGCTGATCGATGCCATGGCGGACTACGCGGCGCGCCACATCGAACGGGGCGGGCGGCTCGGCCATGTTACCCGCCATATGGTCGGGCTGTTCCATGGGCTGCCCGGTGCACGCCGCTACCGCCAGATCCTGTCGACCGACGCAAACCGGCCCGGTGCCGGGCCCGACGTGCTGAAGACGGCTTTCGCCGCCGTCGAATTCGGTGGAGGGGCCGCCGAGGCGGCCTGAGCTCAGTCCCTGAGGATCATGCGGTCGCCACGCACGTCGAAGCCCGACAGCGAGCCGATGAAGTTCATGCCGAGCAGGCTTTGGCTCAGCATGCCGGGTGCCGCGACCATCACCGGCATGTCCTTGCGCACGATGCCGCCGATCGCCACCGAGTCGGTCTTCACCGCGGCGGCGCGCGCCATGCCGTTGGCTGTCGAAACCGGTATCGTGTAGTTGAGCGCCGCCGGATTGAAGCCGGCAGCCTGCGCATCTTGCGACGTCAGCACAGTGCTGGTCGCGCCTGTGTCGACAACGGCCCGGATCGGGTTGCCGTTGACCAGGATGCGCGCTTCGAAATGGCCATTGTCGGCCTTGTCGAGGGTCACCGTGGCGTGGCCGTCTTCGACACCAAGCGCCAGCGGGCTGCCGGGAACGAGGCCCGCGGTCACCCGGCTGGCGACATCTTGCAGTTCGTAGCGGTACTGGTAGCCGGCGATCAGCGCCAGCACGATTGCCGCCCAGGCGCCGAAATTCCGTGCCATGTCGCCCAACGGGCGGCCCGATCGCAGCAGGCCGGTGGCGATCAGGGCGCCGAAGGCGCCAAGCCATATCAGCCTGCCAAAATCGTAATTCTCGACGCCAAGCGTGCTGCCGGCGGAATCATTGAGCACGAGCAGGGCCGCTCCAACGCCGATCACCGCCATCAGAATCCAGAACAGTCGGCTGCTCATCCGTGCCTCGCTAGGGCAATTCCAGGAAAAGTGTGAAAACGGTATTCCATAGGAATTGCGTTAAAACAAAGAGTTGGAGCGGTTCGCCGTTTCCGTGAAACGGTGAAGGCTTTAGAGTACGTCGCGTTCGCGCGCCATGCGGGTGCGGCGCGTTTCGCGGCGCGGCCGGCGCTCGACCGTTTCCAGTCGGGCCGGCAGTTCGGCCATCACATTGCGGCGTGATTCGGGCGTCATCCCCATCCAGGCGCCGATTTCCTCGCGCGTGCGGCCGCAACCGAAGCAGAAGCCGGTTTTCATGTCGATCGAGCAGACCAGGATGCAGGGGGATTCGATGGCCGTCATGACTTTCTCTCGAGGGATCCGTGCGGACTCCGCTCTTCCACCTCCACATGGTGCAACGGCAAAGCCAATGCAAGCCCTCGCGATCGCGCCTTCCCGGGCCATCTTTGCGGCAATCAAGGCTGATGTTTGGGAGAGGTTGTGCCGATCACGCAACGCGGCTATGCCGCTCACCAAATCCAGGAATGATTGCTCACGACATGACCAGCGCTCTGCCTTTCGACGATTTTCGCAACCTGCTCGACAATCTGCCGGCAGCCGACCTGAAAGCCGAAGCGCGCGTGCGCGCGCTGTTTGCCAAGGCCGACAAGCCAGCGCATTCACTCGGCCGCATCGAGGACATCGCGGCGTGGCTTGCCGCCTCGAGCGGCCGGGCTCCGCCCGCGGTGACACGGCCGCTGATGGCAATCTTTGCCGGCAATCACGGCGTGACCCGTCATGGTATTTCGCCGCGTCCGGTGGCGGCAACCGCCAACGCGGTCGAGCTTTGCGCGGCAGGCGGTGCGGCGATCAACCAGATCTGCATTGCCTATGATCTCGGATTGAAGGTGTTCGATCTTGCCCTGCATATCCCGACCGGCGACATCGCAGAGGATGCCGCGCTCGACGAGCGCGGCTGCGCGGCGACCATGGCCTTCGGCATGGAAGCGATCGCGGGCGGCACCGACCTGCTTTGCCTCGGCGATCTCGGCGTCGGCAATTCCACCGTCGCCGCCGCCCTGCTCGCCGCCCTGTTCGAGGGAAGGGGTGCCGACTGGGTCGGTCCGGGATCCGGCGCCGACGCGGCGATGCAGGTCCGCAAGGCCGATGTGGTCGATGCGGCGCTGGCTTTTCACCACGGCCATCTCGACGACCCGCTGGAAGTGCTGCGCCGGGTCGGCGGCCGCGAGTTCGCCGCGATAGCCGGCGCCATTCTCGCCGCGCGGATGCAGAAGATACCCGTGCTGCTCGACGGTTTTGCCGCAACGGCTGCCGCGGCTGTGCTTTATGTCGCAAACCCCGCTGCGCTCAAGCATTGCCTTCTCGCCAGCCTGTCGCCGGAGCCCGCGCATGCAAGGGCCGCCGAACTGCTTGGCTTGCGCCCACTGCTAGACCTCGGCATAAGCCATGGCGAGGGGGCGGGGGCGGCACTTGGCGCGGGCCTGGTCAAGGCGGCGGCGCTGACCAGTTCAGGCATGGCGGCGGCGGTTCGGATCTAGAGGCTTCCCGTCCGCCGCATCACCGCCTGGGATTGGGGAGACGATAGACGACCGAGGTGTATTTCGGATTGGAGCGGGTCTCGACGATCGAGCCGCCGAGGCTTTCCGCGATTCTTCGGCTCGCCATATTCTCTTCGGCGACAGGATATTCGAAGCCATCCGGATCGAGTTCCTCGGACGCCCATGCCACCACGGCGGCGACGGCCTCCCGGCCGATGCCGTTTCCATGGACGTCCTCCCTTATCCAAATTCCGATTTCTGGACAGGCCGTCTTCGCCGCATGCAGGCCGACAAGACCCAGACAGCGATCGTCCGCCAGCGAGCGCACAACAAAATGCAGATCCGATCCGTCGAGGATCGGCGCCAACCAGGATCGCCATACCTCGGCAAAGGCCGTTGATGATCAAGGTGGTTCCCACTGCATGAAACGGGTGATTGCGGGCGTGATGGCGGCAAAGACCTCGTCAGCATCAACGGCCGTAAACAGCTCGAGGCGAAGCCGCAGCGATTTGATTTCGACGCTGCCGGCATCCCAGTCTGCGGTCATTGCGGTCCGCGTTCCCCTTTGAGGCCGGTCGCCTAACGCCTTCGCGCCGCCACCGCCGCGGTTGGCAACGCCGGCAGCTCTTCCATCACCCGGCTCAGCGGGAAGATGGCAATCGCCTCCGTGCCTTCACGCAGCTTGGAATGCAGCTCGAATTCGCCGCCATGCATGGCAAGCAGGCCTTGCACGATCGGCAGACCGAGCCCGGTGCCTTGTTCGGCGCTCTTGATGGCGATCGAGCCCTGGCCGAAAGCCGAGAGCACGACCGGGATCTCGTCCTCGGGAATCCCCGGGCCATTGTCCTTGACGGAGATGTATTGCCCGCCGCCCGCCGTCCAGCCGACGCGGACGCGGATCTCGCCGCCGGTGGCGGTAAATTTGATGGCGTTGGAGAGAAGGTTGAGCGTGATCTGGCGCACGGCACGCTCGTCGGCGAACAGCCGCGGCAATGTCTGTTCGAAATCCTGGATGACGCGGATATCCTTGTTGCGCGCCTTCAACTCCATCATGTGGCAGCAATCCTCGACGATGTTGAGCAGCATCACCGGCTCTTCGTTGAGCTGGTAGCGACCGGCCTCGATGCGCGACAGGTCGAGGATCTCGTTGATCAGGTCGAGCAGGTGCTGGCCGGAATCATGCACGTCATGGGCATAATCGCGATAGGTGGGATTGCTCATCGGCCCCAGCACCTCGTTCGCCATCACCTCGGAAAAGCCGAGAATGGCGTTGAGCGGCGTGCGCAATTCATGGCTCATCGAAGCGAGGAACCGCGACTTTGCCAGATTGGCATCCTCGGCCCGCCGCCGCGCCTCGTCCGACATGGATTTCGCTGTCTCCAGTTCGGCGATCAACGCATCCTTTTCGGAGCGGAACGACAACAGCATCAGCGAAGCGCGGTTGAGCTGACGGGCGACATAGACGAAGAAAGGCAGCGACAGGACAAGCAGCCCGGCCATGACCGCCTCGACCGGCATCCACAGCCTGGTGCCGACATAGGCGTAGAGCGCCACCGGCACGGCAAAAGTCGCCAGCAGCGCGCCGCTCAGCGATGAAGCCATGAGCGCCGTCCCGGCCATGGCAAAAAGCAGCACCACCGCCTTGACCACCTGAAACTGATCGACCTGGCAGGCGCCGCAGCCGAGCACGACGAACCAGCCCCAGCCGAGGCCGCAAAGGAAATGACCGACCAGGAATTCCCGTCGCGTTTGCAAGGGGTTAAGCTCGGACGCTTCGGTGCGCTCGATGCGCCGCGCCATGAAGGCGACGATCGTATAGCAGATGAGCGTGAACAACGCCCAGAGCCCGATCTCATTGCCGACGCCGGCGAGCCGGCCGGCAGCGGCGATCGCCAGGACGAGCAGCGGGATCGCCACGGCGCCGCTTGTCATGGCGCCGGCGTGGAGTTTCAACAATTCGCGGTCGAAATCGGGATTACCGGCTTGCTGCGAAAGACGGTCGCGCGTCTTGCGCACCGCACGCGCGACATCGCTGTTGCGATGCCGTTTCCTGCGGTCCACAATGAACTTGTCCGCTGTGTTCGAGCGTTGCAAGGGCATCAAAAACTTCGATTTATGCGTGCAGCGGTTCCAAGGTGTTAAGCTACGTTCGAATGATTAACCAACCGTTTGCCATATGAGCCGTTCCTGGTCGCCAAGATCGCGCCGGCGGTACGCGGCGCCGCGCCCGAGAAGCCTGTGGCGCAAGGTGCTGGACTATGGGCTGGCCATCATCATCCTGGGGCTGCTGATCCTGTTGGCGGCGCGCCTCGATCGGGTGGAGACGCGCCAGACTCAAGGCGCTGCCATCATCAATGATGGCGACTCGATCACGCTCGGCACCGAGCGCATCCGCATGCGCGGCATCGACGCCCCGGAATACACACAGACCTGCCGCAGGAACGGCGCCGACTATGCCTGCGGCACGCTTGCGCGCCAGTCCCTGGTGCGCCTGATCGCCGGCAGGCCCGTTACCTGCAGCGGCTGGCAGCGGGATCGCTATGGCCGGTTGCTTGGCGACTGCAAGGCCGGCGGCACCGACCTCAACCGCGCTCAGGTCGAGGCGGGTTGGGCGGTTGCCTTTGGCGACTTCGAAAGTGAGGAGGCAACCGCCCGGGCCGCCAAGGTCGGTATCTGGGCTGGTACGTTCGATCAACCGCAGGACTGGCGCGACAGCCATCACGGCGAAGTGGTGGGGCGAAAACACGGCACGCTGGCGTCGATCGGCGACGCCGTGCGGGAGATTTTTCGCTTCTGGTGAGGCGTATCGGCTTGGAAGGAAAGGGAGGATCGAAATGAAGCTCTTCGACGGTGGCCGGGCGCCCAATCCGCGGCGGGTACGCGTCTTTCTCGCCGAAAAGGGGATCGCGGTTCCGCTGGTGTCCGTCGACATGGGCGCGCTGGAGCACAAGGGCCAAACGGTGAGCTCTCGCAACCCTTTGCAGCGCCTGCCGGTGCTGGAGCTCGACGATGGCACCGTCATCACCGAATCCGTCGCCATCTGCCGGTATTTCGAGGAGTTGCATCCGGAGCCGGCCCTGTTCGGACGCGGCGCGCTCGGCAAGGCACAGGTCGAGATGTGGCAGAGACGGATGGAGTTCAACCTGCTCAGCTGCGTCGCGCAGGCGTTTCGCCACATTCATCCGGCCATGAAGGAATGGGAAATCCCACAAATCCCCGAATGGGGCGAGGCCAACAAGCCGAAGGCGTTGGAGTTCCTGAAAATCCTCGACGGCGAGTTGGCGAAGCGGGAATTCGCCGCCGGCGACAGCTATTCGATCGCCGATATCACCGGCCTGATCGCCATCGACTTCATGAAGCCGGCGCGCATCAACGTACCGGAGGAATGCACCAATGTCCTGCGTTGGCATCAGGCGATCTCCAGCCGGCCGAGTGCCGCCGCTTGACCCTGGAACTGGACAATTTTGCCGCAGAAGTCCGCGCCTGCCGCATCTGCGTCGAAAACCCCGCCGGCAGGCCGCTGCCGCATGAGCCGCGGCCGGTGCTGCGGCCTTCGTCCAGTGCCCGCATCCTGATTGCCAGCCAGGCGCCGGGAACCAAGGTTCACCTGTCGGGCATGCCGTTCACCGATGCTTCGGGCGACCGCCTGCGCAACTGGCTCGGCGTGACCAGCGACGAATTCTACGACATCGAGAAATTCGCCATCGTGCCGATGGGCTTCTGCTTTCCCGGCCAGGATGCCAAGGGTGGTGACCTGCCGCCAAGGCGCGAATGCGCGCCGGCCTGGCGCACGCCCTTGATGGCGCTGATGCCGCGGATCGACCTGGTGCTGACTATCGGCATCTACGCGCAGTCCTGGCATATGGGCGCCGCGCGCCGGCCCTCGCTGACGGAGACGGTTAAGGATTGGCGGGCCATCTGGGAGAATTCCGTCGGCGCAAAGGTGCTGCCGCTGCCGCACCCATCCTGGCGCAACAGCGGCTGGCTGAAGCAGAATCCGTGGTTTGAAATGGATTTGCTGCCTTTCCTGCGCTCGGAAATCCGCTATCGCCTCGGCTAGGCATTCAGCAAGAAATCACTCGCTTTCATAGCGATTGGCAGAATTTCTTTCTTGTGAAAGCTCGAAATAAAGGGGAATATAGCCAAACTATTCCTCAGGAGCCTCTAATGGACCGCCTTGACCGAAAAATTCTCCGCCTCCTGCAGGAGGACGCGACACTCGCGGTGGCCGATGTCGCCAAGAAAGTAGGCCTGTCGACCACGCCCTGCTGGCGCCGCATCCAGAAGCTCGAGGAGGAAGGCGTCATCAAGCGTCGCGTCGCCATTCTCGACCATGAGAAGGTCAATGTGCGGGTCACCGTCTTCGTCTCCATCCGCACGAATTCGCACAGCCACGAATGGCTGCGCCGCTTTTCCGAGGTCATCCAGGAGTTTCCCGAGGTGGTCGAGTTCTACCGCATGAGCGGCGACGTCGACTATCTCTTGCGCGTCGTGGTGCCTGACATCGCCGCCTACGACGCCTTCTACAAGCGGCTGATCGCCAAGATCGAGATCCGTGACGTGTCGTCGTCCTTCGCCATGGAGCAGATCAAGTACACCACTGAAATCCCGCTCGATTACATGGTGCTGGACAAGGAATCGGGCGCCAACGCCGCCTGAGCGCAAGCCCGATTAGTCCTTCTTTTTGTTCAGGAACGTCCAGGGCGAGTTCACCGGCAGGGTGATGGCATCAGGCACGGTGTCGACCCCAACCACCTCTGCTCTGTGCACGCTATAGCCCGACTGGATGACGCTGACGCCATCCAGAATGAACAGCTGGCTTTTCTCCATGTCCGGCTTCAGGGCGCCGGTGACGGCGACCGACTGGTAGGCTTGCGACATCTTGTAGGGATGGGCTGGCGTCACCAGCACGATCTGATTGGCTGGTGGCGTCGGCATGTGGCTGCACGCGCCGGTCCATGGCACCAGCAGGAACTGATAGACGAGGTCGCCATCGCGATCGACCGGCAACGCGTAGCCGGCTAATTGTACCGTCTTGTCCTGCAAGCCGAGCGACAGCGTCTCACCATGATCGGGTAGTTTAGCCGCAATCATCGGCAGGCCGGCGTCTTCCGCGACGGCCTGGCTCGCCGGGCGCAAATCCTTCCAAAAGATGTGCATGGTTTCGGCCGAAGCGCCGGCAGCCCAGAGGGACAGCGCGGTCGCCAGAGCCAGGATTGATTTGAGATGAATGCTCATGCCGCTTCCTTTGCGGCCAAGTAAAGACGCCGCGGCCAATGACGTCAATGCGCGAGCCGCATCACATGTCGGCGAGAACCAGCCATGCCGACTTCACGGAAGCCGCGCGACGCGAACATGTCGCGAAAGCCCATGAAACGGTAGCTCGGCGACGCCTCCGCCACGGGATAGGCCTCGATGATGCGCGCGCCCTTGGCGAAAGCATGATCGATGGCTGCATCAAGCAAGGCCGAAGCTAGGCGGCCGCCACGCAAGGCCCTCGGCACATAGAAGCAGGCGATCGACCATACGCCCGTCTCGCTGTCGTCCTGCCGCCTTGAAAGCCTGCGATAGGTCTCGCGCGGAGCGACCGAACACCAGGCAATGGTGTTGCCGTCGATCTCGGCGAGGATGCCGACCGGGGTGCCGGCATCGATGAGCGCCATCATCTGACGCTTCTTTTCATCGTTCTTGATGTGCTCGCGGTCAGAGTTCCGCCAGGCCATGCACCAGCAATATTTTGGCGCACCCGGCTGCTCGAACAGGGTCTCAAAGCTGCCGCGTGTTGCCGGCGTCACCTCGGTGAAGCGGATGTTGGCGAGGTCAAACGTTTCTGCCGGCGAGGCGTTCGAGCGTTTTGGCATCCGACAGTTCCTTCACGGCATCCTTGCCGATCCAGCGCGCGGTCTTGTCTGGGGAGTCGGCGAGTTTCTGTGCCAGGGTCAGGGCAGGGGCGTGCAGGCTCATCGATCGCTTGCCGATCTGCCGCAGCGCCCAGTTGACGGCTTTCCTGACGAAGTTGCGCTGATCGCCGGCATGGACTTCGATCAAGGGCAGATAGGACAGGAAAGTCGCGTCCGGCTCCTTTTTCAAATGCACGGCCGCCCATGCCAACATGGCAAAGGCCGTGCGGCGGACGAATTCGCGCTCGTCGACCGCAAACTCCTCGATCAGCGTGCGCCAGAACGGCGTATCGACGAACAGGTCGGAGACGGTATCGACGACTTCCCAGGAATCGAAATCGTCGGCCCAGCTACGGCATTCCTCAATGGTGATCTTCTTCGGTTCGCCGGTGAAAGCCGCCAGCATCCGCGCTTCGCGAATGCCGCTGGTCCACAGCGCCAGGGATCGTTCGTGGTTGCGCTTCAGCTTGCGCGCCAAGGGCCGCAAATCCGTGTTGCCGACACCGAGCGCGGTCGCGATGTTGATGCCGAACCGCGCCATGCCGGCGCGGTTTTCCTCGGTGCCGATCGAGCGCAGATGCGCGACGATGTCCTGCGCGGTCCAGCCTGGAGCGGGCAGGGACATGATCGCCTACTTCTCCAGGCGCGCCAGCAGCGAGGAGGTGTCCCAGCGCTTGCCACCCATGGCCTGCACATCCTTGTAGAACTGGTCGACAAGCGCGGTCACCGGCAGCTTGGCGCCGTTGCGGTCGGCCTCCGCCAGGCAGATGCCAAGATCCTTGCGCATCCAGTCGACGGCAAAGCCGAAATCATACTTGCCGGCATTCATTGTCTTGTGGCGGTTTTCCATCTGCCAGGAACCGGCGGCTCCCTTGGAAATCACCTCGATCACCTTCTCGATATCGAGCCCGGCCTTCTTGCCGAAATGGATACCTTCCGACAGTCCCTGCACGAGCCCGGCGATGCAGATCTGGTTGATCATCTTGGTGAGCTGGCCGGCGCCCGCCGAGCCCATCAGCCCGACCATGCGGGCAAAAGCGTCGATAACGGGCCTCGCTCTGTCGAAGGCAGCCTGATCGCCGCCCACCATGACGGTCAGCACGCCGTTCTCGGCGCCGGCCTGGCCACCGGAGACCGGCGCGTCGAGAAATGAAAATCCACCTGCCTCCGCTGCTGCCGCCAGTTCGCGCGCGACTTCCGCCGAAGCCGTGGTGTTGTCGATGAAGACCGAACCTTTCTTCATCGATTTGAAGGCGCCTTCGGGACCTGTCGTCACCGAGCGCAGATCGTCGTCATTGCCGACGCAGGAAAAGACGAAGTCCTTGTCCTTGGCTGCCCCTGCCGGCGTCACTGCAAGGCCGCCGCCATGCTGGCCGACCCATTGCTCGGCCTTGGCCTTGGTGCGGTTGTAGACGGTGATGTCGTGACCACCCTTGTTCTTCAAGTGGCCGGCCATGGGATAGCCCATCACGCCAAGACCGAGAAATGCCACAGATGCCATGAACTTGCCCTTCAGACGGAAACGAAATTGCTGCGGAAGCTCTAGAGCAATTCCAGGAAAAGTGTGAAGCGGTTTTCCCTCCGGAATTGCATCAAAACAAAGAGATAGAGCGGTTCGGCGTTTCTGCGAAACGGTGAACCGTTCTAGGCCCTGCGCTCAATTCGTCAAGACGCCTGCGGACTGATCGACTGGTGCAGGCAATATGGAAATCCGTCAACGCTTCAGGTGGATGGTGATCCGGCGCTCGATCCATTCGATCGCATGGCGCAACAACTCGACCATCACCAGGTACACCAGGGCGACCCAGATATAGGCCTGGATGTCGAAGGAATTGGCAAAGGCGAGTTTTGCATTACCCATCAGGTCGTACACGGTGATGATGGCGACGATGGCGGACGCCTTGACCATCAGGATCAGCTCATTGCCGTAGGGCCGCAAGGCGACGATCAGAGCTTGCGGCAGGATGATCTTGCGCAGCGTCTGCAATTTGTGCAGGCCGAGGGAGGCGGCGCCTTCCCATTGGCCCCTGGGCACGCTTTCGACGGCGCCGCGCAGGATTTCGGCCTGGTAGGCAGCGGTGTTGAGCGCAAAGGCGAAGACGCCGCAGTTGAAGGCGTCCTTGAAGAAATCCCAAAGCCCGATCATCTGGAGTTCCGGCCTGAACGACCCCAGCCCGTAATAGACCAGAAAGGTCTGAACCAGCAGCGGCGTGCCCCGGAAAAAATAGACGTAACAGTAGGCAAGACCGGCCAGGATCCGGTTCCTGGACATACGCCCGTAAGCAACCGGCATCGACAGGACGGCGCCAAGCACCATCGAAATGGCGACCAGCGACAAGGTAACGCCCAGCCCGCTCAGATAGGCCGGCGCATATTTGGCGAAGAAGGCCGGGTTCCAAGCAAAAAACAGATAGCCGACGATGCCGAGGCCAAAGGCGATCCACAGGCAGACCAGCGCGTAGCCGACGATGCGCGGTCGCGGCCAGCCGCGGGTCCGCGGTGGCGGCCGCTCGACCATGGCGGCTGTGGCGCTCATCGTTGTGCCTCCCGTTTGCCAAGCGAGCGCAAAATGGCGCTGGTGGCGAAGGATGACACGACGGCCAGACCCAGAAAGACCAGAGCCGCAATGCTGTAAAACAGGAACGAATGCTTGGTGACGCGAGCCGCCACACCGGCGTTGCGCAGCGTCTCGGCAAGACCGACGACCGAAACCAGCGACGTGTCCTTGAGAAGGCTAAGCCAGCAATTCTCGAGACCGGGGAAGGCAATGCGCAGCAGCTGCGGCAGGATCACCAAGCGCATTGTCTGCCATCTGGACAAACCAATGGAATAGCCACCCTCATACTGCCCCTTCGGGATGGCGCGGAAGGCCGAGAGGAAAACCTCGCTGGCATAGGACGAGAAGATCAGCGAGAGCACGATCATGCCGGCCACGAAACTGTTGACGTCGATGGTCGCTTCGGGGCGAAAATACCGGATGAGATGTTGCAGCAGGATCGGCATGCCGAAGAAGAACAGGAAAAGCGTCACCAGTTCCGGCAGGCCGCGAAAGACCGTGGTGTAGATATTGGCGGCGAGGCGCAGCGACGGCTCCTCGGATTGCTTGCCCAGCGCAATGAAAAAACCGATCGTCAACCCAATGGGGAGCGTCGCCAGCGCAAGCAGAACCGTTACAATGACGCCATAGGCAATGTCGTCACTCCAGCCATCAGGTCCCCAACTGAGAAGTGTCCATATGCTTTGGGCTGGCATTGACAGGTGTTATCCCCACGACGTTCCCAGGATGAATAGAAAGACGGCGGGGAATTTCCCCGCCGTCTTGATCCTGTCTATCAGGACTCGGCGCCGAAGACGTCGAACTTGAAGTACTTGTCGTTGATTTCCTTGTATTTTCCATTGGCGCGGATGGCGTCGATGGCCTCATTGAGCTTGTTGACCAAATCGGTCTCGCCCTTGCGCACGGCAATGCCGGCGCCCGGTCCGAAGATCTCGACCGGCTGCGGCGAGGGCTGGCCGAGAATCTTGCAGCAGGCACCATCTGGCGTGTCCAGCCATTGCTGCAGCACCACGATATCGTCCTCGATGGCGTCGAGGCGGCCGTTGGCCAGATCTGCCTGCTCCTCGGGGCTGCTCGGATAACCCTTCACGGTGCTGTCGGTGTAGGTCTTCGAGGCATAGTTGAAATGGGTGGTCGTCGTGGCGACGCCGATGGTCTTGCCGGCGAGATCTTCCTTGGTCACACCCTTCAGCGTGCTGTCTTTCGGCACTGCGAGAGCCGAGGGGGTGTTGTAGTATTTGTGGGTGAAGTCGACCTTCTCCTTGCGCTCCGGCGTGATCGACATCGAGGCGACGATAGCGTCGAACTTGCCGGCCTGAAGTGCCGGGATGATGCCGTCCCAATCCTGGGCGACGAAGGTGCACTTGACCTTCATCTGATCGCAAAGCGCCTGGGCGATGTCGATGTCGAAGCCGACGAGCTTGCCGTCGGAGGTGAGGTTGTTGAACGGGGGATAGGCGCCTTCGGTGCCGATCCGCAGGGTCTTTTCCTGGGCCTGGGCTACGCCGAGCGTCAGCAGCGCAGCCGATGCGGCGAGCGCGATACGCAGTGCAATACGCATGATAGTCCTCTCTTTATGGTCCCGGCCGTCGTTCCGAAACGGCTCTATGGGGCGGTGCTTTTGACCGCCCGCTGAGGCGATACTCCCACTCTTTCCAAGAAAAAAGCAACTGCAAAACCACCGAAATCGGCAATGGGGTTCTGCCGTTACGTTACATCCCAAGCAACGAGGCCGGTGATGCGCTCGATGAAGTCGACTATCGATTTTAGGTCGTCGAGGTCGAATACCGGCAGGCTCTCGTCCGTGACGGCGAAATCGGCGGCGATGGCGACAATATTGGGATCGCCTGCCGAAAGCGGCGCCCGGTCCCTCGCTTCCAGGCGCCGCGTTTCGATCTTGCGGTGTGATTCGCGCTTGTAGCCTTCGACCAGCACGATGTCGCATGGGGCGAGTCGCGACAGGATGCTCTCCAGTGGCGGCTCATCCTCGCCACGCAATTCATGCATCAGCGCCCAGCGGTTGCCGGACACGATCGCGACCTCGGTGGCGCCGGCCTGCCGATGGCGGAAGCTGTCGGCGCCCGGCTTGTCTATGTCGAAATCATGATGGGCGTGTTTGACCGTCGAGACCTTCCAGCCGCGCCGCACAAGCTCGGCGACCAGCTTTTCTGTGAGGGTGGTCTTGCCGGAGTTTTTCCAGCCGGTGATGCCGAAGACGTTCATGATGTCATGCTCTGCAACAGGCGCGCGGCCTGGGCAAGATCGTCCGGCACATTGATGTTGAAGAAAGGATCGAGCGGCCGGCCAGCGAATTGCAGGACCTGGAATTCCACCTCGACATGGCCATGGCGCTCGATGAAGGCCGAAACGCGCCTGTTGTCCTCATCGACCAGGAAATGCCGCAAGGCGTCGCGACAGTCCGTCGGCCACAGCGCGAAGGTCGGGTGGAGCCGGCCGGCCGAGGAGGCGACGGCAATTGAACCTGGATGTTCGCCGGCTGCCGCCGCCAGACGCGCGACGAGGTCTAGCGGCAGGAAAGGCGTGTCGCCGGCGGCGGTGACGACCGCTTTGCAAGGTGTGCCAGCGGCCGCCCATTCGAGGCCGGACAGAATGCCGGCAAGCGGCCCGGCAAAGCCTTCGACGGTGTCGGCAAGCACCGGCAGTCCGAAACGGGAAAAGCGTTCGGGATCGCCATTGGCGCTCAGCGCCAGGGTTTCGATCTGCGGGCCAAGGCGCGACAGGACCTGCTCAAGCACGCTGCCGCCGCCGAGCGGCAACAGGCTCTTGTCGCCGCCTCCCATCCGCCTTGACTGGCCACCGGCCAGAACGATCCCTGCAATATCTCGCCTCATGCATCGAGCCTGTACGCCAGCCGCCGGAAATCACAAGACCCGGCTAGATTCCATCCGGCGCCATGGCCGGCCCGGTGGTTTCGGCGACGATCCTTCGCCGACCGACCACGCGCTCGCGATAGAGCGCGTAGAGACCCGAACCGACGACGATTGTCGCGCCGACGATCATCGGCATGTCGGGAATGTCGCCGAAGACGATCAAGCCAAGCAGGATGGACCAGAGGAGCGCGGTGTAGCGGAACGGCGCGATGAAGGAGATCTCGCCCGAGCGCATCGCCATGATGATGAATTGATAACCGATGAGCACCAGCACCGCGGCCAGCGCCAGCAGCGCCGTGCTTTTGCCGGTCATCGGCGTCCAGCCACCCATCGGCGACAACAGCACCGCGCCGACGCCGGTCATTGCCAGCGCGGTCGCGGTCGAGACGAGCATGGTCGGTATGGTTTGGGGAATGCGCTTGGTGGCGAGGTCGCGCACGGTGCAGCAGGCGACGCTGGCCAGAGCCCAAAGGGAATAGATGCTGAAGCCATCAAAGCCGGGCCGCACGATGACCAGTACGCCGGCAAAACCGACGGCGATTGCCAGCCAGCGTCGCCAGCCGACCGCTTCGCCGAAAAACAGCGCGGCACCCATCGTCACCGCCAGCGGCAGCGCCTGAAGAACGGCCGAGACACTGCCGATCGGCAAATGGGCAAGCGCCACCAGGAATGACACGGTGGCGCCAGCTTCGCCCAGCACGCGGATTGCCACCAGCGGCTGCAGCATCAGGCGCGGCCGCAAAAGCGCGCCGCGTTGCCAGGCCAGCAGGCCGACGAAGAGCGAGGCAAAAGCTCCTCTGATCAGCATGACCTGCGCCATGTTCATCGATTGCGAAGAGTATTTGGTGATGGCGTCGTTGAGCGTGAAGCCAACCATCGCCACCATCATGAACAACGCGCCGCGAAGATTTGGGGAAAGAGGCAAGACATCTACCGGTTGCTTGGGCAAGCAAGCCTGTAACAGCCCGCCACGAAACAGCAATGGCAAAGGGCTGGGCCAGGACCGGGCATTCGTCATCGCCGGCGTGAAATCACGTCCTCAATCCGGCGCGGATCTGGTCAGGAGGCGGCTTCGCCTCCCGGAACGTACCGGCTGCCGATGTCTATTGCTTCGGCGTCAGCACTTCGGTGCCGTTGCCTTCCTTGCCGGCGATGGTCCACAGGCCATGCAGCGACCCGTCATCCTCGACCTTGTAGACGACGAGGCCGATGTCCTTGCCCATGACATAGCCGGCGGAGAATGCATCGTCGTTGCGCATGCAGATGCCATCGGACGAAGAACCGCCAGTCTCCCAGTGGATCGCGCAAGTCGTCCCGCTGGTCAGCGTGATGGTGGCTTCGCCATCATATTTCGATCCGTCGAAATTGGTGCCGGCGACGGTATAGGTTCCACCGATCGACTGCGCCGCCGCGGGCACGGCCGCAAGGCCGAGCAATGCAAGAGAAAGAATGAGTTTGCGCATGACGTTTCCCCCTATCAGCGAAAAGCCGCTTTCAGCGGAAGGCTAGGCCGGAACAATGTGGCCGTAAATCCGGCGGCGGTTCGCGGACAAGACTTTTTCAGGGGTGTGATCCGAAATACTCACTGTCCCTTCAGACTGCCGGCAATCGCGCCGACCAGCGGGTCGTATTTCGACTTCAGGGCTGGCGGGTAATCAATCCAGACCGTGCGGATGACGCCATCTGTGCCGAACAGGCGCCGCTCATAAAAGATCTTTCCATCCTTCATGCCCGACAGCACCGCCCAGTTCTTGCCGGTCTTGCTGTAGGTAACGGTGTAGTCAGGTTCCTTGCTTGCCTTTTCATCGGCGACAAAGCCTTTCGGCGTGTCGTCATCGACGTTGAGGATGCCGGAGCAGGTCAGGCTGGCGCCATCCGCGCTCAGCCAAACCTGTCCGTCGCCATTTTCCGGCTCGGGCTGGCGATCGGTGAATATCTCATCGGGAAAGGTGCAGACGGTGCCGAAGCGCGCGTTCGCATAGGTGAAGGGCTTGGCGTTTGCACTTGTTGCGACGGGCGTCGCCAAGGACAGAACAGTGGTCAGCGACGACAAGCCTATACGATAAAGACGCAGCACGATGCCCCCTTGGCCTTGTGACCAAAGATAGTCTTGCACCAAATCGGACAAAAAATCAGCCGCCGGTGACGCTCATATGCCGGGACACCGACGGACGGCTGGTGCGGCGGTCGATGATGAAATCATGGCCTTTCGGCTTGCGGCCGATGGCCTCGTCGATCGCGTCGGCGACAAGTTCGTTGCCTTCGGATGCACGCAACGGCGCGCGCAGGTCGGCCGCGTCTTCCTGGCCGAGGCACATATAAAGCGTGCCCGTGCAGGTCAGCCGGACGCGATTGCAGCTTTCGCAGAAATTATGCGTCATCGGTGTGATGAAACCGAGCTTTCCGCCGGTCTCGGCGACGTGGACATAGCGTGCAGGGCCACCGGTCTTGAAGGGAATGTCGGCCAGCGTGAACTGGCGTTCCAGCGAGGCGCGCAGCAGCGACAGCGGCAGATACTGGTCGGTGCGGTCTGCGTCGATCTCGCCCATCGGCATGGTTTCGATGACAGTGAGATCCATGCCGCGGCCATGCGCCCAGCGCATCATGTTGGGCAGTTCGGCGTCGTTGAAATCCTTCAGCGCCACCGCGTTGAGCTTGACCTTGAGCCCGGCCGCCTGAGCGGCATCGATACCTTGCATGACCTTGTCGAGATGGCCCCAGCGGGTGATCTGGTGGAACTTGTCCGCATCCAGCGTGTCGAGCGAGACGTTGATGCGCTTGACGCCGCAATCGGCGAGCTCGGCGGCGAAGCGCGACAGCTGCGAGCCGTTGGTGGTCAGCGTCAGTTCTTCCAGCGCGCCGCTATCGAGGTGGCGCGAGAGCTGGCGCACCAGATGCATGATGTTCTTGCGCACCAGTGGCTCGCCGCCGGTGAGGCGCAGCCGTCTGACGCCCTTCTCGATGAAAACGGTGCAGAGCCGATCCAGCTCTTCCAGCGACAGCAGGTCCTTCTTCGGCAGGAAGGCCATGTCCTCGGCCATGCAGTAGGTGCAGCGAAAATCGCAGCGGTCGGTGACCGACACTCTGAGATAGCTGATCGTGCGACCGAAAGGGTCGATCATGTTCATGTTCGAGCGTTTCCCGTGGCCGTTACCGGCGTCGTTATATACAGCTATGTGATACGATCCAGCCCACCATTCAAGATACCGCTTCTCGATCTTTGGTAACATCCCGGAGCCGACACCGTGCGTCGGTCGTCTACCAGGACTTTTCCCCTGTCGCGAAGCGGCGTAGGGAAGGGCAATCGATACGGGATCAAACAGCATGACCGCGCCAAAAGAACTCCGGGTCTCCAAGGACCGCAAGCTGCTGTCGGTCACCTTTCCCAATCACCAGCCATTTGAACTGCCGGCGGAGCTTTTGCGCGTCGCCTCGCCATCGGCCGAGGTGCAGGGCCATTCGCCCGACCAGCGTGTGACGGTTCCCGGCAAGCGCAATGTGGCCATCCTGAAGATCGAGCCGGTCGGCAACTATGCGGTGCGCATCACCTTCGACGATTTCCACGACACCGGCATTTTCACCTGGAACTATCTGCACACGCTTGGCCACGAGAAGGATGAGCGCTGGAATGCCTATCTGGCGGAGCTTGCCGAAAAAGGGCTGAGCCGCGATCGCTAAGCCGACGTCGTAAAGGCGTCACACATCTGGAGTAGCGCCGGCCAGGATTCGGAGACGAAAAAGATGTCGCTTATCACCACGGTCGAACAGCTCGAGGCGCTCTACGGCGTTCCAGGCGAAGCCTCGCTGGTCAAGGAACTCGATCACGTCATTCCCGAATATGCCGCCTTCGTCGAGGCGTCGCCCTTTGTTGCGCTTGCCACCAGTGGCCCGGAGGGATTGGACTGTTCGCCGCGCGGCGATCTCGCCGGCTTCGTGCGTATCGTTGATCCGAAGACGCTGATCATGCCGGACCGGCGCGGCAACAATCGCGCCGATTCGCTGCGCAACATCATCCAGGATCCGCGTGTCGGGTTGCTGTTCCTGGTGCCGGGCTCTGGCACGACGCTGCGCATCAACGGCCGCGCGCGCATCACCACGGACGCCGAACTTTGCGCATCCTTCATGGTCGACGGCAAGGCGGCGCGCTCGGTGACCGTCATCGACGTCGATTCGGTCTATTTCCAGTGCGCCCGCGCCATTGTGCGGTCGGAGCTTTGGAACCCGGCAAAACATGTCGATCCAAAATCGCTGCCGACGCCGGGAAAAATCCTGGAAATCACCAGCCGCAAGAACATCGACGGCGGGGCCTACGACAAGGAATGGCCGGAGCGGGCAAAGAAAACCATGTGGTAGCCGGTGCACCGATATTCAGGTGAGGCTGGCCTGCAAATGGCGGCCTCCTGCGCTTCCGGTGCTCACGTACTTTAAGTACGCTCCGCTCCGGTTCTCGGAAGCCGCCATTTTCGGCGCATCCTGACCTGAATCTTGGCACACCTTGGGTGTCAGGCCTCCTTCAGCACCTCATAGATCTTGCGCATCTGTTCGCCGATCATGTCGCACTGCTCCGGCGTCGACTGGCTCATCGCTTTCTCGATCAGCGCCATATGCACTTTCAGCGCCTGCATCAGCAGCGCCTCGCCAGCCTCGGTCAAGGCGAGCCGCAGGATGCGCTTGTCCTTCTCGTCGCCTTCGCGGCGCAGCAGGCCGCGCGTCTCCAGCTGCGGCAAAAGCATGGTGATGTTGGAGCGGCCGACGAGCAGCTTGCGGGCAAGATCGTGCTGCGACATGCCGGGATGGCGGTAGAGGTTCATCAGCACGTCGAGCTGCGCCGGCTTCAGGTCGAGCGGCGCGAGTTTCACCGCCAGCGTGCGCTCCAGCACATGGCAGGCACGCGCCACCGCGACCCAGTTGCGAAAACGCGGGTTGTCCCAGGGTAGCTCTTGTTTATTGTTCATCTTTGAACTATTATGTTCATGCTTGAACGTATGGATGGATTCTCACTATGGCATCAATCGGGCTGAAGGTCATCCGGAGCGTATTTGGTGCGGCCGAGCATATTGCGCCACGCATCACCGGGCGCGCGGCTTTCGAACTGTTCTGCCGCACGCCGAGCACAAAGGCGCTGACCGATGGCGAGCGCCGCGCCATCGGCCGGGCCGCCGAGTTCATGACCGAGGCGCGCCATCATCGGCTGAAGACGGCAACCGGCTGCGTCATGGTGCACGAATTCCGGCCGGAACCGGGCGGGGCCGTACTTGGCACGGTGCTTGTCGTTCATGGCTGGCGTTCGCGCACCGAATATATGCGCGCCTTGATCGAGGGCTATCGCGCCGCCGGCTACAGGGTCGTTTCCCTGGACCTGCCGGGGCACGGCCATTCGCAGGGCCGGCACCTGAACATGGTCAACGCGGTCGACGCGGTGCGGGTCGCCGGCGAATGGTTCGGCCCGTTCGTCGCGGCGGTGGGTCATTCCTTCGGCGGCGCCGTTGCCGCCAATGCCATTGCCGGTTCCGTCAAGAACATTCCGCCGCTGGCGGCCGGACGTCTCGTGCTGATCGCCGCACCCAGCTCCCTGCCGGCTATCTTCGCCGATTTCAGCCGCATGCTCAACGTCGGGCCGCGCTCGCAGGTGGCGATGGCGGACCGCGTCCAGCACCTGTCCGGCCGGCCGCTGCATGAATTCACCGGTGACCGCCAGCTCGCCCAGGCGCCGGTGCCGACGCTGGTCATCCACGCGCCTGACGATCGCGAGGTGCCGGCCGAGCACGCGAAACGCTACGCCGGCGCTGGCGGCCATGTGCGGCTGCACTGGGCCGACGGTCTCGGCCACCGCCGCATCCTTGCGGACAAGGGCGTTGTCGAACGCGCCGTTGCCTTCGTCGCGGAACACCGCGAGCCGTCGCGGCTGCATTGAGACGCAATCCTCGTTCCAGGCATGTCGTTGTCTCAAAACCGGGACCACTCTCGAGCGACATGCATTGGGGCTATTTCTTCTTCTCGCCGGGCTCGACAGGCAGCCCGGCCGCCTTCCAGGCGGTGTAGCCGCCAAGGATGTGCTTGACGGGCACAAGCCCCATGTCCTGCGCCGTCTTGGTGGCGAGCGCTGAACGCCAGCCGCCGGCGCAGAAGAACACGAAGCTCTTGCCCGAGGCGAAGAACGGCTTGTGATAGGGACTTTCCGGATCGATCCAGAATTCCAGCATGCCGCGTGTCACATGTTTGGCGCCGGGAATCCTGCCGTCGCGTTCGACCTCGCGCGGGTCGCGCAGGTCGACGAAGATGGTGCCTTCGTCCTCGAGCAGTGCCGCGGCTTCTTCAGGTGAAACCACTTCGATCTCGGCGTTGGCTTCATCCAGCAGTTCGCGATAACCCTTTTTCACAGCTTGTTCCTCCCGACCGCGCGTTTGGCTGGATTTCCACCATAATGGCCAGCGTTTGTCACGCTCAGTCGGGGCCTGCCAGAGTTTGCCAGGCAGCCATCGCGCCAGTGACGGTGGCCATCAGCGCTGGGCGCGACGCGCCGTCGCGCGCCTGGATCGACATGCCGTGCTGCACCGCGATTCGGCAAGGCCGATGACATCGCCGGCATGGTTGCCTGGCTCGCCGGTCCGGAGGGGCGTTTCGTTACCGGTGCCGCATTGATCATCGATGGCGGCGCCAACGCCTGAATTTTGGGGATTTCTCCAGGCTGGAGCGAAACGCCCGCGCTCCAGCCGACACGATCTTGTGAAACCGTTCTGCAACAGGCTTTCCAAAATTTATGAAAGCTTAACCAAATCGGTATGAATCGGTATAGTCGCGCCTTACATCCGCCATGCGGTGAGCGAGACGGTCTAGCGTGCGGAACGGGAACCGGTTGCGACCGGAGCGGGTGATCCATGAAATTCCTCGGTAAAAAAGCAACCGCGATGCCGCTTGTGGCGATCGCGGCAACGCTCGCCCTGGGCGCGCCTCAGGCAGGCGCCCAGGGGCTCTTCGACATGCTGTTCGGCGGCGGCATCAGGCATGAGCCGCAGGGCGAATTTCCGCCTCCGCCAACGCACAAACCCAAAGCCCCGGCTGGCGGCGGCGGCGGCGGCGGCGCGAAGATCAGCGGGCCGTCCTATTACACCTACAAGGCTGACAAGCTTATTCGCGTCGACTTCTCGACGCTGTCCGCCGCGCCGCAGCCGGCGACGGCGCAGGACGCGGCGTTCGTTCCGTCAGCAACGGGGGCTGCTTTCCACGATGCCATTGCCGGTCTCAGCGACTACGAACTCTACGCCGAGCCCGACATCGCCAAGGCGTTGATCGCCTATTACTCGGCCAATCCGGACTTCATCTGGGTGAACGGAACCAGCCCCAACAACCGCGCCCAGGATGCGGTGCGGGTGCTGGGCGAGGCCGCGAGCTACGGCCTGACGCCCACCGACTATACCGTCGATGTGCCGGCCACGACTTCGGCCTCGACGGATGACGCGGCCAAGCTCCGGGAACTCGTGCGCTTCGAGATGGCGCTGTCGGCACGCGTCCTGCGCTATGCCCATGACGCCCAGAACGGCCGTGTCGAGCCCAACCGGATGACCGGTTACTATGATTTCCCGGCCAAGCCGCTCGACATGGTCGGCGTGCTGAAGACGCTGGCGCATACACAGGAAGTGCGCACCTACCTCGAATCGCGGCATCCGCAGAATGCGGAATATCAGGCGCTGCGCGTCGAGCTGGAGGCCCTGCAGGCCAGTGCCGAAAATGAGATCGTCGTCGATCCCAAGCTGCTGCTGAAGCCGGGCGAGACCAGCCCCGAACTGCCGAAGCTGCTGTCGCTGATCGCGCGCAATCTCGATGACGGCATGGGCGGCACCTATGGCGAGCTCTTGTCGCGGCTGGCGACCAGCGAGGTTTATGTCCCCGAGCTGGTGCCGCTGATCAAGGCGGTGCAGGTGAAGGAAGGCATGAAGGGCGACGGCGTCATCGGTCCGCGCACTGTCGCCTTGCTGGCCGGCACGTCGAAGGCTGACAAACTGCTCAAGGTGCAGGTGGCGCTGGAGGAGCTGCGCTGGCTGCCTTCCGATCTCGGCAGCCCACGTGTCTTCATCAACCAGCCGGCGTTCACTGCGAGCTACATCGACAACGGCGAGGAGAAGCTGAAGACGCGCGTCGTCGTCGGCCGGGTGACCAACCAGACGGCTTTCTTCTACGACCAGATCAAGCAGGTAGACTTCCATCCCTATTGGGGCGTGCCGCAGTCGATCATCGTCAATGAGATGCTGCCCAGATTGCGCAGCGATCCCGGCTATCTCGATCGGGCCGGCTACGAGGTGACGGATTCGCGCGGCAAGCGCATTCCGTCGTCGGCGGTCAATTGGGGCGGCTATGGCGCCAACATTCCCTACAGCGTGCGCCAGCAGCCGAGCGAGGCCAATGCGCTGGGCGAACTGAAGATCCTGTTCCCCAACAAGCATGCGATCTACATGCACGATACGCCGCAGAAATCGTTCTTCAAGCAGGACATGCGCGCGCTCAGCCATGGCTGCGTGCGCCTGCAGGATCCGCGCGGCATGGCGGCGGCGGTGCTCGGCACCACGGTCGACTATGTCGCCGAAAAGCTGAAGCACGGGCATTCGACCGAGGATGTGACGCGCAAGATTCCGGTCTATGTCGCCTATTTCACCGCATGGCCCGACATGTCCGGCAAGGTCGAGTATTTCAGCGACGTCTACGACCGCGATTCGCGGTTGAAGCAGGCATTGGACGCCACCGAGGCCGTGCGCTCGCCGTCGAGCTGATCGTTTAGAATTGCGACAACGGGCGGCGGAACCCCGCCTCCCGCCCGGCGATCAGCCAGTAGATCAATCCGGCGACGAGGCCGGCCGCGGCGATGATGCCGATATCGGCCCAGCGCTCCGGGTCTATGTCTTCCGCTGAGCTCGGCCAGATCAGGAAGAAGCCGCCGGCGGCGGCAGCGGCGCCGAAGACCATGTGCATCAGGGCATTGCGCAGCGAGAAGAACTCGGCGATCAGCGCGAAGATCAGTGTCTGCAGCCCGGTCACGACAATCGTCAGGAAGTAGACGAACATGCCGAGCGGCGGCACCACCAGGACGGCGATCGGGCTGACGCCCATGATGTCGAAATAGGCCGGCGCGTTGGGCAGCGAACTGAGCGCGGCGTAGATCGCCGCCACGGCGACCAGGCCGACCAGCACGGCGACCAGATAGCCGGCCAGCATCATCAGGATGCGTTTCATCACATGCTTCGCCGTCGCCATGCCCATCCCCCATGCGGCGCAGTCAACCGTTCCAATCAGCCATCAAAGACGATCCGGCGCAAGGGCAGGCACAGAGCGGATGCTTTGGCAGGCTTCGTGGATTGGGAAGCACGCCGATCAGGCGCCGCCGCACAGATGCTCGGAGTCCGGCAAGGCCCAGGAACCTTTTGCAACCAGATCGATCGAATAATAGACCCGGCCGCGGTCGTCATCCCTGGGACAATCCCTGGGAATCGCGATCAGGCAAGTCACGACGGGTTCGCCGACCTTCGAGGCGGCAAGGCCCGGTTCGCGATCATAGGAGACGGCCCCACCGCCATTGGTGAAGGTGGCTGCGCTGCCGGCGTCGGGCGAGGCGGTTTCCAGCGGATCGTCGCCAAGCCGCGTGGTCAGCGTCTTGATGTGCGTGGACGCGCATTGTCCGACGGCCGAGGGCAGGGGCTGATCGTTGTTGCCGGGATTGCCCGCGGCGGTATCCAGAGCCTTCTTGCCGATCAGGGCGATGTTGTAGTCCTGTACCCATGAGGGCGCATTGCCATAGGTCTGCAAGGCGTTGTTCAGCGCGCTGACGATGCAGGCTGTATCGCTCCTGCAGGCATTGCGGTCGGCAATCAGCCCGCGGGCGATCTTGCGCTTGTCGCCGCCAAAGGCCGGCTCGAACCCCTTGTAGGCCTTGGCGACCAGCAGATCGATCGCCGACAGCTGCGGATCGGCGCAGATCGCCTTCTCCGCCGGCAGGCTGGCCTTGGCGCAATCGAAGGATGGCCCGTCCGCGCGCGCCGAAGGCGCCGCAAGCATGCCGCCAGCCAGGATGACAGCAAGCACAAGCAAGACTTTGGTTTGGATGGAAGATCGCATCGGTGCCCCAAGCATCAGGATAGCGCAAGGCACGGCCGCGCCTCGGCGTACATATCACACGCCAAGGATGGACAATTTGCGGCACGCCGATTGGTCCATCGAGCGTGTGCAAAAGCGGATCCGTCTATCGGATATCTGCCGGCGGCTCCTACCTGGGCTCGGCGGTCACCGGATCATAGGTGATTTCGACCTTCGCCTTGTCCGACGTGTAATAGGTGACGGTGTAGGCGCCATCGTCCCAGTCGACCTCTTTCACATAGCGAAAACCGTCGCGGTGCTCGACCTTGGCGAGGATCTCCGACAGCTTCTTGGCATTGGGCGGCGGCAACGGCTTGTCATCCGCCGCCAGGGCCGGTCCGGCGGCGAGAAGAACGGCAACGCTGGTTGCCACGAGAAATCTGGACATGGTTTTCCCTCAAGTTTCGACGCAAGGAAACGAGCTGGTGCGGTGGTTGGTTCCGGATGGGACGCCATGCGTGCCCGGCCATGTCCGCACAAGCTGCAATTCGCCGCGCCGCTGCCAACAGAGCGTCAACGGGCTAAGGCTGGAAAACCATTTGGGAAAATGGTGGGCGATGCAGGGATTGAACCTGCGACCCCACCCGTGTGAAGGGTGTGCTCTCCCGCTGAGCTAATCGCCCGCTCGTTGCCCGAAGGCCAAGCGAGCCGCGATATAAGGGAGGCCGGCCGGTTAAGTCAAGGCGCTGTCTGGCGTTCTCACAGCGATCGGATTCTTCGCTCCTCGGGCCGTCCCGATGGGATGCCGGTCGCCGTCGGCTCAGTGGCCCGCGGCGCGGATCAGCCGCTCCGCCAGTTCCACGGTCAGAGCGTCGAAATGCGAGATCACCGCCGAAGGTTCGAATTCGCGGACATGCCGGTCGGTGTAGCCGAAATCGACGGCCACCACCGGAATGCCGGCGGCCTTGGCGGTGTCTATGTCGGTCTGCGAATCGCCGACCATCAGAGCGCGGTGCGGATCGCCGCCGGCCAGCTTGATGGTTTCGGTCAGGTGGCGTGGATCGGGCTTGCGGAAGGCGAACGTGTCCTGGCCGGCGATGGCCGCGAAATGCCTGGTCAGGCCGAGCGCTTCGATCAGCGCCAGGGAATTGGCCTCGTATTTGTTGGTGCAGATCGCCAGGAGATAGCCCGCCTTCTCGAAACGCCCGATCGCGTCGACGACACCGGGGTAGGGGCGCGATTTGCCGGGAATGTTGTCGGTGTAGTGATCGAGGAACAGTTTTAGCAGCCGGTCATGCTCGGCGACGTCGAGCGAGCGCTGCTGGGCGGCGTGCGCCCGTTCTATCATCACGCGGCCGCCATGGCCGACAAAGCGCCTGAAGCCGGCCGCGTCGACGGCCGTGAGTTCGCTGGCGGCCAGGCTGTGGTTGAGGCTGTCGAGCAGGTCCGGCGCTGTGTCAACCAGCGTTCCGTCCAAGTCGAACACGATGATCGGGCGACTCATGATCCATCCTGCGCAGGTTTGTACCTGTGGAGGCGATAGCGGCTGCGGCGCGTCAAGGCAAGCAAAGCGGTGGATAGGTGCCCCAACGGCTTTGACCACGGTCAAAGGTTTTGACCCGGTCAAAAGCTTTGACCGGGCCGGCAAAAATGCTAGGAGCCCGAACACAAGGTTCCCCGGGGCAGCAAGCAGCAGCATGGATGCAAGACAGTTGAAGGTCGAGGCCGCGCGGGCCGCCCTTGCCCATGTCAGCGATGGCATGCGGCTCGGCATCGGCACCGGCACCACTGCGGAAGAGTTCGTGCGGCTGCTCGCCGACAAGGTCGCCACCGGCATGACCGTCATCGGTGTGCCGACTTCGGAGCGCACCGCAGCACTGTGCCGCGAGCTTGGCGTGCCGCTGTCGACACTGGAGGAGACGCCCGAGCTCGATCTCACCGTCGACGGCGCCGACGAGGTCGATCCGGAACTGACCCTGATCAAGGGCGGCGGCGGCGCGCTGCTGCGCGAGAAGATCGTTGCCGCGGCCTCGCAGCGCATGATCGTCATCGCCGACCGCTCGAAGATGGTCGAGACGCTCGGCCGGTTTCCGCTGCCGATCGAAGTCAACAAGTTCGGCCTGCGCGCCACCGAGATCGCCGTAGCCAAGGCGGCTGCAGAGCTCGGCCTTTCCGGTCCGATTACATTGAGGATGACGGGAGGCCAGGCTTTTGTTACAGACGGCGGCCATTTTATCCTCGATGCATCTTTTGGCCGCATTCCGGATACAAGAGCGCTTTCGAATGCTCTCCACGCCATTCCGGGCGTGGTCGAGCATGGTCTTTTCATCGGGCTGGCGTCAGCGGCCATCATCGCCGGCGGCGACGGTATCCAAACCGTCCATGCCGCCCGAAAACCAGGGAGTTCTACCAACCATGATGTTGCATAACCGGGTTCGCGGCCTTTGCGTCGTTCTGGCGGCTTCGGCCGTTTTGGCCTTGTCGTCGCCGGCGTTTTCGCAGGACGTCACCGAATCGCACCTGAAGGCGGCCCGCGCCGCGGTCGCGGCGATCCATGCGACCGACCCGTTCGACAACATCCTGCCGCAGGCGGCCGCCGCGCTCGAATCGCAGCTCATCCAGAAGAACCCGGACATGCAGGAACTGATCGGCAAGACGATCAGCGAGAAGGCGCTGGCGATGGCGTCGCGCCGCGCCGATCTCGAGAAGGAAGCGGCCCTTGCCTATGCGAAGGTGTTTTCCGAGAAGGAACTCAACGACATCGCCGCCTTCTACAGCTCCGAGTCCGGCAAGAAGCTGCTCGACAGCGGCCCGACCGTGACGCGTGACTTGGTCAAGGCAGCCGACATCTGGCAGAACGGCCTTGCCCGCGATCTCGCCCAGCAGGTCGGCCAAACGCTGGCCGCGGCCGCCAAGGCAAAGGCTCCGGCTGCGCCTGCTGCGCCCGCTGATGGTGCTGCTCCGGCCGACAATGCGGCTCCGGCGGATGGCGCTGCACCGGCCGACGGTTCGGCTCCCGCCGACGGCACGCAGAACTGATCCTGCGTTTTCAAATGCGGCCTTGCGGCCATCTGCGAAGCCCGGCTTGTCCGGGCTTTTCTTTTGGCCTTTGGCGGCCTACCTGTCACTCGCATTTTCCGACATTCAAGGAGCCGCCTCATGGCCGGTTATGACTATGATCTTTTCGTCATCGGCGGCGGCTCCGGCGGGGTGAGGGCGGCGCGCGTTGCCGCCGCACTCGGCAAGCGCGTCGGCATCGCCGAGGAATACCGTTTTGGCGGTACCTGCGTCATCCGCGGCTGCGTGCCGAAAAAACTCTATGTCTACGCCTCGCAATTTCCGGAGCATTTTGCCGATGCCGCCGGCTATGGCTGGACGGTGCCGGAAGCCAGTTTCAACTGGCAGACGCTGGTGGCCAACAAGGACCGCGAGATCAGCCGGCTGGAGGCGATCTACAAGAAGAATGTCGAGGGCGCCGGCGGCGAGACCTTCCATTCGCGGGCGATGATCGTCGACCCGCATGTGGTGCATCTCCTGGACGACGACCGCACCGTCACCGCCGACCAGATCCTGATCGCCACCGGTGGCCGTCCGGCGGCCCACCCAGCGCTTCCCGGTCATGAGCATTGCATCTTTTCCAACGAGGCTTTCGACCTCAAGGAACTGCCGAAGGCGATCATGATCGAGGGCGGCGGCTACATCGCGGTCGAGTTCGCCAACATCTTTCACGGGCTCGGTGTCGACACCACGTTGGTCTATCGCGGCAAGGAGATCCTCAGCCGCTTCGACATGGATCTGCGCCGCACGCTGCACGAGACCATGGAAAAGAAGGGGATCAAGATCCTCTGCCACGCCGTATCGGAGTCGATCCGCAAGCGGCCGGACGGCCGGCTCGATGCCCTTCTCACCAGCGGCCAGACGCTGACGGTGGATCAGGTCATGCTGGCCATCGGACGCATCCCCAACACCGAGAATATGGGCCTGGAAGGCATCGGCCTCGAGATGACCCAGGTCGGCGCGATCAAGGTCGACGCGTATTCCCGCACCAACATCGACAATATCTGGGCGATCGGCGACGTCACCAACCGCGTGCAGCTGACACCGGTGGCGATCCACGAAGCAATGTGCTTTGTCGAGACGGCATTCAAGGGCAACCCGACCGCGCCCGACCACGACACGATCGCGACCGCGGTCTTCTCGCAGCCGGAAATCGGCACTGTCGGCCTGTCGGAAGACGAAGCCGTCAAGCGTTTCGCCGATGTCGAAATCTACCGCGCCAGCTTCCGGCCGATGCGGCACACGCTTTCGGGCCGCGACGAGAAGATGCTGATGAAGCTGGTGGTCGACGGCGCTTCCCGCAAAGTGCTAGGCGCCCACATATTGGGGCCGGATGCCGGCGAAATGGCGCAGCTGCTAGGCATTCCGCTGAAGGCCGGCCTGACCAAGGATGATTTCGACCGCACAATGGCCGTGCACCCGACCGCGGCGGAAGAACTCGTCACCATGTACAAGCCGACCTACCGCGTGAAGGACGGCCAGCGCGTCCAGTGACGGGCGCGTTTTGCTCGATGAAGGTCGACTGAACCACCTAAGGCAGGCAGCCTAGGGCGGAAGCCGCCGGCGGCCATGGCCAGCGGAGGAGACAGCAATGCGGCTACAGCAGCGTGCCGCGCAGGATGACCAGCGCCACCGAGAAATAAATCACCAGCCCGGTGACATCGACCAGTGTGGCGACAAACGGCGCCGATGCGCTGGCGGGGTCGAAACCGACCCGTTTCAGCGCGAAGGGCAGCATCGATCCCGAGAGTGAACCAAAGGTGACGATGCCGACCAATGCGGCCCCGACCGTCGCGGCAATCAGCGGCCAGTGCGGACCGTAATCGTAGAAACCGAAATACTGCCACAGCGTGATGCGGCAGACGCCGACCACGCCAAGGATCGATCCCAGCACCAGGCCGGTCGGCAGTTCGCGCAAGGCAACCCGCCACCAGTCGCCGAGCCCAATCTCGCGCAGCGCCAGCGCCCGGATGACCAGCGAGGTCGCCTGCGAGCCGGAATTGCCGCCGGAGCTCATGATCAGCGGGATAAAGAGGGTGAGCACGATCGCTTTTTCCAGTTCGCTTTCGTAGCTCTGCATGGCGTTCGCGGTCAGCATTTCGCTGAGGAACAGGGCGCACAGCCAGCCGGCGCGCTTCTGGATCATGGCGAGGAAGCTCATCTTCATATAGGGCTCGTCGAGCGCTTCCATGCCGCCGAAGCGATGCACGTCCTCCGTCGTTTCCTCGATCATCGTGTCGATGATGTCGTCGATTGTCACGATGCCGAGGATCTTGCCGTGGTCGACGACGGGTACGGCGAGCAGATCGTATTTGGAGATCGTCTGCGCCAGGGTTTCACGATCGGTCAGCGGGGTGACCGTCACCGGCACACGGTCCGGCGCCACAGACAGGATCGGGTCGTCCGGCTCACCGGTGATGAGCCGGCGCAGGCCGGTCGACCGCACCAGGAGGTGCGTTTGCGGATCGACGATGTAGATCGCGTAGACGGTTTCGCGCGTCCGCTCGACCTTGCGGATGTAGTCCAGCGTGCGTCCGACGGTCCAGTCGGAGGGAACGCTGACGAATTCCGTCGTCATGATCGATGCGGCGCTGCCTTCGGGATAGCCCAGAATGGACAGCAGGGTGGCGCGCAGCGGCGGCGCCAGTGCGCCGAGCAGTTCGGAGCGTGCCGGCTCATCGAGCTCGCGCAGTATGTCGGCCGCACGGTCGACCGACATGGCGGTGAGCAGCTTGCTTGCCTTGGCGCGGGGCAGGGCCTCCGCGAGTTCGGGCGCGCCGTCGAGTTCAGGCTGGTCGAAGATCTCGACCAGCCGCTCGAACGGTACGGCGCAAAGCAAATCCGTCGCGGTTTCGCGCGATTCATGGTTGAGCCCCTCGACCACGTCGGCGACATGGTCGTTTGCAAGGATGCGGGCGATGGCGACGGCCTCGTCGTCCGCTACGGGGAAAAAATCGTTCATGGTTCACTCCTTGCCGTCCGGCAGGACATGAACCATGTCAGGTCACGTCTAGGCGGACGGCGGTTGCGTTCGACTAATACTGTCGCCAGGCATGGCGCGGTGACCTTTCCGCTTGCGGGTTCGCGTTTGACTGTCAGCAAGCGGGCGCAACATAGGAGCGCGCCTTGCCGAGTCAATCGCGGTGAGTGAGGAAAACGGCGCCTGATGGCTCCGATCGCGATACTGTGATCGCCGACTGCCGCGCTGCCCGGCAAGTCGCGGTGAAATCAACGTTATTTCTGCTTCAGCCGACGTGAGAAACGCAGCCATTTGTCCTCGACCGGACGTGGCTGGGTCAGAATCGTCGTGAGTTCGACCGGCAGGGTCGGAACCAGCGGCTTCTTGGTGGCGACGCCGTCGGCGATCAACACGATCGAATGGTAGAACTCGGTGCCGGCAGCCGATCGTGGCGCCACCGCTTCGTGCATGACGCTGATCACAGTGACATCGGGGCAGTTGTCCTTGATCGCCTGGTGGAAGGCAATCTTGCCTTCCGGGTCAAGGGCGCCGGTCGCCTCGTCAAGGAACAGCAGCCCCGGCTGCTGCAGGATGATGCGGGCCACCACCAGCTTCTGCTTCTGGCCGCCCGACAGGACCTGATCCCAGCTTTTGCCTTCACGGCTTTCATTGGCCATATGCTCGATGAAGTCGCCAAGGCCGGCCTTGTGCAGCGCGGACGCGACCTGCGCATCGCCGTGGTCGTGCTCGGAGCCCGGCAGGCAGACCAGCTGCTTCAGCGACACCTGCTGGAGCTTGACCTCCTGGGCGGCATAAAAGCTCTTCACCCCGTCGGGGAAGACAATGGTACCGCGGCCATAAGGCCAAAGACCGTTGATCGCCTTGATCAGTGAAGTCTTGCCGCAACCGGATTCGCCTTTGAGGAACGTCCACTCGCTGCGCCGGAAGCGCAAATTGGCGGCGCTGAGGAACGGTGTCGCGTCCTCTCCCTGATGCGCCAGTTCGAGCTTCTGGATGGTCAGGCCGAAAACCGGGTTCTGGCTGGCATAATGGAAGTCGGACTGACCGGTCTGGCTGTAGAACGCCTGCGGATGCTGAACGTTCTCGATCGCGTTCGCCAGTTCCGTGACACGCTGGCTGTTGGCGCGCAGCGTGGCGATGGCGGGCATGACATGAATGAACCACGAGCACTGGCTGATCAGCTGAGCGACCATTTCGGAGCCGGTTATGTAGCCCTTGTAGTCCAGGCGATTGTGTATGAACGACACCAGACCGGGGCCATAGGCGACGATCCGGGCGCCGAGGAAGTTGTAGATCAGCTCGAACGACGTGTAGCCATTGTTGACGACATTGAGCTTGCCCCAGGTCTTGTCGATATCGACGTAGAGCTTGTCGTGCATCGACTTTTGCACGTCTTCGCCATGCGAGGCGGCGACATGGAAGCTGCGGCGCAGGAACGTCGTCAGTTCGCTGCGGTAGCTGCCCTCGGCCTGCTGCATGCGGATATTGAGCCGCTCGAGCAAGCGGCCGAGCTTGACCGCGATCCAGGTGTTCAGCGGCACGTAAATGGCGACGGCGAGGAAGGCCAGCACGGCGCTGCCATAACTGCCGAGGAACTCCAGTCCTTTGACCTCAACCGAGGACCCGATCAGATTTTCGCCGATAAAATAGAGCGAGGTCGCGACACCCAGAACGCCCATGGCGAGACCGATCGCCCCGCCCGTCATGTCCTTGATCGATTCCTGGATGCGCTGGTCGATGTTGTCGGGCGCGACGATACCGCCAGCCGCCGAACCATGCTGAGCATGGAAGTGGGTGTGATTGCCGTCGAGCAGAGCCTTGTTGAACTGGCTATTCAGCCAGCCACGCCACTTTCGGTGCAGGGTTGCCGAGACAAGACCACGCACGCCGGTGAAGCCGGCATCCTTGAGCACGACCAGCAGAACCAATATGCCGGCATTGGTCAGGATTGCCTGCAGCGGGCTGGTGTTGGCTGCATCGTGGAAGAAGGCAATCGAATTGCCCAACTCGCCCAATGCCAGGGCAAACCAGACGCCGGCCTTGCTGGAAAGCGCCGTCAGCAGAGCGATGACGATGGTGAGCGTCCAGGCTTCCTTCCAGCGCTCGGAGAACCAGTAGGCCTTCATCAGCCCCCAGAAACTGCGCATCGAGGATACCGGCGTCAAATGCGACCGCCCTGCGGCGCCGCGGTGTAGTCTATCCGGTACTGACTCCTGCGATCGTCTGCCGATCCGAATCACGATCCCGCCCAAACCTTTTTTGTTTTGTTACGGATGGTAACACCAATTGATCATTTTCCATTAATTTTTATAGGGGTCAGCGAGATTTGAAGATCCGGCCGTGTCGGGAAGGCAACAGAGCAGGCTTTCCAACTGCTTCGCGTAAGCCGGCAGGAAGGCGACTTAACATAACAATGTCAGATGGTTACTTGGTTACGACGCGATGAGCCACAACCTTCCCTTAGGGAAGGCGTCCACACGATTTCGTGACTCATTTTGGCTTGTCCGGCGAGCCGATTTTTCGTTGGGGCTAACCAAATTCCCGAAAACCGGCCGTCCTTTGACGTCTGATTCCTGGCGCGATCGGCCTTTCCGGGAGCCCGAGAAGTGACCTGAAACGGTCTCGTCGCAGGCGAAGGAATGACCGGCTTCAGCCGACCTTGTCCAATTCGCCGCGCGCCTTCGCCGCCGCCACCTGGCGGATGGCGTCAGCCAGCGTGTCGACGTCCTGAGCGCCCATCACGGCATATTTGCCTTCAAGCAGGAAGCACGGCACGCCCGATATGCCCATGCGCGACGCCGTGGCGATCTCGGTGCGCACCGCCTCGACATCGGCGTCGGTCGGCAACAGCGTGGCGACCACGGATGCGTCCATGCCGGCCTCGCGAGCGGCTTCGACCAACACGGCATGGTCACCGATGTTGACGCCTTCCTCGAAATTCAACTGGAAGAGGCGGCGGACCAGCCTGTTCTGCACGGCTTCACCGGCAGCACCCGCCCAACGGATCAGGCGGTGCGCATCCAGCGTGTTCGACGCCACCTTGATGGCATCGAAGGCAAAGGAGATGCCCTCTGCCTCGCCGAGCGGCTCGATGCGGGCATGAATCTCGCGAATGCGCTCATCGCTGCCGAACTTGGCCCGCATATACTCCCGGCGGTCCTTGCCTTGCGGCGGAATGGTCGGATCGAGCTGGAACGGCCGCCAGCGTATACGCACATCGACGTCGCCGGCCGCGGCAACGGCCTTGTCCAGCCGCTTCTGACCGATGAAGCACCAGGGGCAGACGACATCCGACACCACATCGACGGTTATGGCGTTCGCTTCGCTCATCTCGATCTCCGGATTTTCAGTTCGGTTTGCGCCACCATGTCGGCAGCTGATAACCGAATATGGGCGTCTTCTTCGGATGTTCCAGATAATTCCAGTAAGCAAGCCACTGCTGCGTGTTGTACTGCATCGGCACCATGTAATTGCCCGAAATCAGCAGCCGGTCGAGAACGCGAACGGCGGCGACATAATCCTCCTTCGAGCGGGCGCGCAGCATCGCTTCGATCGCCGCATCGACTGCCGGATCGGCAACGCCGGCGAGATTGAACGAACCTTCGGCCCTGGCCGCCTCGGAGCCCCAGCGCCCGAGTTGTTCGAAGCCTGGCGACAGTGAATTGCTGAAGCCGCTGGATCCGATCAGAGCCTCGAAATCGAAGCGCTGCTTGCGTGACTGGATCTGGTCGCCGTCGAGGCTACGGATGCTGACATTGATGCCGATCTTCTCCAGCGTGCGCTGATAGATGCCGGCCAGGCGCTCCTCGTCTTGCGAAGCGGTCAGGATCTCGAACCCGAAAGGTTTGCCGTCGGGATCGAGCATCGTGCCGTCCTGCACGTGGTAGCCGATGCTTTTCAGGAGATCGAAGGCTGTCTTCAAAACCTTGCGGTCCTGGCCCGAACCGTCGGTCACGGGCGGTTTCCAGGTGCCGTCCATGACGTCAGGCGGCACACGGCCGGGGTAGGGGGCGAGCAACGCCTTTTCCCTGTCGTCGGCCGGATGGCCGAGCGCGGAAAGCTCGGAATTCTGCCAATAACTCATCGTGCGGGTGTATTTGCCGCCGAACAGGTTCTTGTTCGCCCATTCGAAATCGTAAAGCATGCCGAGCGCGCGCCGAACCACCGGATTGGAGAACTTCGGCAGCCTGGTGTTGAACAGGAAACCGGTCACCACGGGCGGAATGCCGGTATCGAAGGTTTCGGAAACCACCTCACCTCTGTGGAAGGCCGGGAAATCCAGATCGCGCTCCCGTTTGACCGGATCGCCGTCGTCGTCGATGGCGCAAAGGCCTTTCTTGAAAGCCTCGAGCTTGGCGTTGGCGTTGAGGAAATATTCGATGGTGATCTGTTCGTAATTGTCGAAGCCGCGCTTGGCCGGGACATCCTTGCCCCAATAGTCGGGGTTGCGCTTGAACACGATGCGCTGGCCCGGAGCCACCTGGGCAATGGTGTAGGGTCCACTGCCAATCAGCGGCTTGAGCGTTGTCTTGTCGAAAGTCTCCTTGTCGAAGGCATGTTTCGGCAGGATCGGCGTCAGCGCGATGATCATGGGCGTTTCGCGATTGGCCTTGTCATTGAAGGTAAAGCGCACGCTGTGATCACCGGTCTTTTCAAGCTTGGCGATCAGGCTCATGCGTGCGTTGTAGGGCGGTCGGCCCTTGTCGGTGAACACATCGTAGGTGAACAGCACATCCTCCGGCGTCACCGGCTCGCCGTCCGACCACTTTGCATTGGGATTGAGATGGAATTCGATCGACTTGCGCTCGGAATCCATGTCCGCGCTGTCGGCGAGCAGGCCATAAAGACTGAAGGGCTCGTCGTAGTTGCGCTGCATCAGCGGTTCGAAAACGAGGTTGCCGTAGGTCAGATCCATCATGCCGCGCGCCGTCGTGCGCAGGCTTTTCAGGATGAAAGGGTTGAGGTTGTCGAAGCTGCCGACAACACAATAGGTGATGTTGCCACCCTTCGGCGCATCGGGATCGACGTAGTCGAAATGGGTGTAGTCGGGCGGCAGTGCCGGCTCGCCCTGCATGGCGATGGCATGCTTCGGTTCCGACATGGCCGGTCGCAGCGAAAGGGTGAAAAGCGATATCGCGGTGACCAGCCAAACAAGAACGCGGCCCATGACCGTCTCCTTAACAGGTCGGCTTGATGATTCGGTGCGCAGCCTAGCATGAGGCAGTCGCGTACCGGCCAATCGTGTCATCAAGAATTAGAAGTGAGCGGGGCTGGATTCGGCACCGCTTGCAGTGTAACACGCCGTCCGAAGTCATTCTGTTGCCTCATTTCGGCAACAGGTAGCTGGACCACACGGCGTAGAGAAGCCGGTTCCGGGATTATTTGAGAGGAAGTGCACGACATGACGAGCCTGAACAGCAATGCGTACCGCCTTTCGGTCATGGCCGCGGGCGTGGTCGGCTTTCTAGGCGCAGGACTTCCCTCTGCTTCCGCACAGCAGCAGCAACAGATCCCTCAGGGCTGGTTCAAGGCCTGCACCAAGCAGGAAGACGTTGATATCTGCAACGTCCAGAACATCGTCACTGCCGGCAACGGCCAGCTCGTCACCGGTGTCAGCCTGATCGAACTCAAGGGCAAGGTGAACCGCAAGGTGTTTCAGGTGACGGTCCCGACCGGCCGCCTGGTGCCTCCCGGCATCGGCCTGCAGATCGACACCGGCAAGGCCGTAAAGCTCGACTATGTCATCTGCTTTCCGGATCGTTGCGTGGCCGAAGTGCCGCTGACCGACCAGCTCGTCGCCTCGTTCAAGAAGGGTCAGGGGATCACGCTGACCTCGATCAATTTCCAGAATCAGGCCAACCCGATCAAGATCGCGCTCCAGGGCTTCAGCGGCGCCTATGACGGCCCTCCGCTGCAGCAGTCGGACATCGAGGACCGGCAGAAGAAGCTCCAGGACTTCGTTGCCAAGAACAACCAGGACTTCGCCAAGAAGCTCAAGGACGAGCAGGACAAGGCCAAGACCGCCAACTGATCACCGGCTTCGGTCGCTCCCAAGCCAATGAAAAAGCGGGGTCATGCCCCGCTTTTTTCGTGTCTGGCCTTTCCTGACGGCGGCCGGAATGCCGGAAGGTCAGTGCCTGGACTGGCGTTTCGGCTCGTAACGCCCGTCCGGCCTCTTGTCGAACATCTCCTTGATCTGCGGATGGCGGACCGGCTCGCCTGACCGATCCTCGAGGAGATTCTGCTCCGACACATAGGCGATGTACTCGGTTTCCGAATTCTCGGCGAGCAGATGGTAGAATGGCTGATCCTTGCGCGGCCGCGCATCGGCGGGGATAGCTTCGTACCATTCGTCGGTGTTGGCGAATTGAGGGTCGACGTCGAAAATGATGCCTCGAAACGGAAACAGCCGGTGGCGAACCACCTGTCCGATCGCGAATTTGGCCGTTTTCATCGTACTCACCACTGAATTCCTTGACTTTATTTGGCGCAGACTCCGAGTCAATTCAATCCCGAAGCGTTCGAGCGCCTTCAAGCTACGCAGAATGCGACGCAAAGGTTTTGATTGATGTCGCGATGTCGCGATAAAATCCGCAAAATCGCTACTGCTGCCGCATGGGTTTCCGCAGGCCGCCCGCGAGTGCTGCAAAACCACTGCCGGGGCGAAGCCCTTCGCGCATGAAGAAGGCGCGCAGCGGTGCAAAGCCGCCGAGCACGCCGAGACCGGCGCCGCGTGCCATCTGCGCCGGCAGCATGTCGGAGAGCAGCGACATGTTGAGCAGGTTGACCGCGCTGCTGCGCGCCAGAATGTCGGGACGACGCTTGAAATCGTAGGCGGCAAGGACCTTGGCCGCGCCTGGATCTCCGCTATTTTCTTTTGCAATTCCAACCAGATCGTCAATATCCCTGATGCCAAGGTTGAGGCCTTGCGCACCGATCGGCGGGAACACATGCGCGGCTTCGCCGACAAGCGCCACCCTGTCCCGTGCGAAACGCAGGGGCGTCACGGTCGAAAGCGGATAGATCTGGCGGCCCGGCTCTACCGTCACCCGACCCAGCATCGACTGCATCTGCTGCTCGACCCGCAACGAGAGCGTTGCGTCATCCAGGGCGGCAAGCTCCTTGGCGGTCTCGGGCTTCACCACCCAGACGAGGCTTGAGCGATTGCCGGGCAACGGAACCTGAGTGAACGGACCGGTTTCGGTGTGGAACTCGGTCGAGGTGGAGGCGTGCTCACGGCTATGGCCAAAATTAAGCACGAGCGCGGCCTGCGGATAGGCGTGCGAGCCGGTCGAAATGCCTGCCGCCTCGCGCGCAGGCGACTGGCGACCATCGGCGGCGACCGCCAGTGACGCGCCAACCTCGCTGCCGTCGGCGAGGACGGCATGGGCCCGATCGGCATCGAGATGCCAGGTCTTCACCATCGACCTGCGCCATTCGATCCCGGAATGGGCGGCGACCTTGTCGGCAAGCGCCGGGCTAAGCACGCTGTTGGGCAGGTTCAGCCCGAACTGGTCCTCATCGATCTCGCTGGCGCGGAAGGTGACGACGGGGCTGCGGATCAGCCGGCTGGTCGCGTCGACGATGCGCATGACTTTCAAGGGAGCGGCCTTGGGCCTGATGACTTCGAGGACCTCGAGCCGCTCAAGCACTTTCAGGGCAGGGTTCATCAGCGCCGTGGTGCGGCCATCGGGGGCCGACGCCTCGGGCCCCACCAGCGTCACCGGGAAGCAGGCATCGGCAAAAGCAAGCGCCGCGATCAGTCCTGCCGGACCAGTGCCGGCAATCAGTATCGGCGCTGTTTCGTGATGCTCCAAGATCGGTTTCCGGCTTGCGATGCGAGGCGGGCCACCAGACCTGCCAGTCGAGAAGCATATAGGTCAGTTCATGCGGCTTGATCAACGCGGCGATTCGGCTCATTCGGGTGTCATGACCGGCCCCCAGGACGATTTCAGCCATCTCGACCGCGCCGGCCGCGCCACGGCTGATATTGCGCGCAACCCGCGTTTGACGGTCAATATCGTCGTCGGCGCCAGCATTCTGCTCGCCTGGTCGTCGCTGGCCACGATGGCGATTCGCGGCGCCGAGGCCAGGGGCAGCGCGCCCGGCGACATGCTCCTGCGCGGTCTGCCGCAGCTGCCGCTGCCCGATTTCCTGGAGCGGTTATTCGCGCTCTGCCTGTCGCCGGCGCCGCTGGATGCAGGCATCGTCCCGCATGCCCTGGCGCTGATCCTGATGTGGTTCCTGATGGCGGTCGCCGCGATGCTGCCGTCGGCGGCACCGATGATCCGCACCTATTGTGAGATCGCCGATACGGCCCGGATCAAAGGCGAGCCGGTCGTCCATCCGCTGGTACTGGTTGCCGGCTATCTCGGTGTCTGGCTCGCCGCCTCGATGCTGTTTGCAGCGCTGACATTGGGCGTGCATGCATTCGCCGCGTCCGGCGAAATCTACGATCCGCTGCTTGGCGTTGCCGGGGCGCTTGCACTGCTGGTTGCAGGCCTCTACCAGTTCAGCGGCCTCAAGGAGGCCTGCCTGAAAAAATGCCGCAACCCGTTCTCGATCCTGTTTTCGAACTGGAGCGCCACGCCGATCCGCGTCTTCCGCCTTGGTGCCGTGCAAGGCATCTGGTGCCTCGGCTGCTGCTGGGCGCTGATGCTGGTGATGTTCGCAGTCGGCGTGATGAACATCTTCTGGATGGCGCTGATCGGCGTGTTCACCCTGATTGAAAAACAAACCACGGGCCGTCTTCCAACCCGGCTGGCCGGTGCGATACTGCTTGTCTGGGCAGCCGCGCTGTTAGTAATCTCGTTGTGAGTGGGGGAAATTCAATGACAGATCAGGGCTGGGCAATGAAAGGAGAGCTCGTACTCTCCTGCAATTGCACGGTTTTTTGCCCTTGCGTGCTGTCGCTCGGCAGCCACCCTCCGACCGAGGGCTACTGCCAGACCTGGGCAGGTTTCCGTATCGATGCCGGCCATTTCGGCGAGGTCGACCTGTCCGGCCTCAACCTTGGGCTGATCATGGAAATCCCCGGCTACATGAGCCGTGGCAACTGGACCGCGGGCCTCTTCATCGACAAACGCGCCTCGATCTACGCGGTAAAGGCCTTGACGAAGATTTTCACCGGCAAGGCCGGCGGAACCACATCGCTGCTGTCGATCCTGGTCGGAAAATTCCTGGGTGTGGAACAGGTGCCGATCACCTATGAGACACGGGACAAGACGCGTATCTTCCAGATACCGAAGATCATCGATGGCGCGGTCACGCCAATCGCGGGCAAGGATCGCGAGAAGGATACGGTGATCACCAATTCGGAATACTGGATTGCACCGGAGATCATCGTGGCGAGGTCCGACAAGAGCAAGATGCGAGCCTTTGGCCGCAACTGGAATTTTGCCGGCCGCTCGGCCGAAATCTGCAAGCTGGATTGGCGGGGCCCGTGAGCAAGAACACATCGGCCAGGAACATGGCGGCACGGAAAGCCGCCAAGAAGCTCACGGACCGGATTCCGCGACCGAAGAAGAAGGTCACCTGGCCGCAGGCGAGGGCGTTCTCGGTCCATCTGCTGACGGCGTCAGGCTCGTTCCTCGCGTTCCTGTCGCTGGTGGCGGCGAGTGAGGAACGCTGGACGGCAATGTTCTGGTGGCTTGGGCTGGCGCTGTTCGTCGACGGCATTGACGGGCCTATCGCCAGGAAGCTCGAGGTCAAGGAAATCCTGCCGACCTGGTCGGGCGAGCTCCTCGACAACATCATCGACTACGTGACCTACGTGCTGATCCCGGCCTTCGCGCTCTACCAGCGCGGCTTCATGGGCGAGGGTCTGTCGTTCCTGTCGGCGGCAATCATCGTCGTCTCCAGCGCGATCTATTACGCCGACACCGGCATGAAGACGAAGGAGAATTTCTTCAAGGGCTTCCCCGTGGTCTGGAACATGGTGGTGTTCACGCTGTTCGTCATCGAGCCCGGACAATGGGTATCGTTCGCGGTGGTGGTGGTAGCCGGTATTCTGACCTTCATCCCCATCAATTTCATTCATCCGGTGCGGGTCGTGCGGCTGCGGCCCATCAATCTCACAATGACCCTTTTGTGGTGCGCCTTCGGCGCGCTTGCTCTCGCACAGGCGGCACTTGCCGCCTTCTACGACCAGATCGGCGTGTTGGGCGCACAGGTCAGCACCTTCATCAAGATCGGCATCACCATTACCGGGCTTTACCTGGCCTGTATCGGTGGCATCATGCAGTTCTTTCCAAATCTCGGCGCCAAAAAGGCCTGACGAGCCGCTCCCAGAGGAATCCCGGTCCATGTCCAAAGCTATCCGCATCCACGCCCATGGCGGCCCGGAAGTTCTGACCTATGAGGACGCCGATCCCGGCCAACCGGGTTCCGGGCAGATCCTGGTCAGGCATACGGCGATCGGCCTCAACTTCATCGATGTCTATCATCGCTCCGGCCTTTATCCGCCGCCCGGAGGCTTTCCTCTCATTCCGGGCAGCGAGGCCGCCGGCGTGGTGTTGCAGGTGGGCCAGGATATCGACTGGCTGAAGCCGGGAGACCGGATCGCCTATGCCGTAACGACAGGCGCCTATGCCGAGGAACGCGTCATCGATGCCAGCCGGGTCGTCAAGGTTCCGGACGGCATCAGTGACGAACAGGCGGCCGCAATGATGCTGAAGGGCATGACCGCCGAATATCTCCTGCGCCGAACCTTCAAGGTGAAGGCGGGCGACACGATCCTGTTCCATGCCGCTGCCGGCGGCGTCGGGCTCATTCTCGGCCAATGGGCGAAACATCTGGGCGCAACCGTCATCGGCACGGCAAGCTCGACCGACAAGATCGAGCTCGCCAAGGCGCACGGCTTCGATCATGTCATCAATTACAGGGAGCAGGATTTCGTCGCCGGCGTCGCGGCCATCACCGGCGGCAAGAAATGCGACGTCGTCTACGATTCGGTGGGCAACGACACATTCCCGGCCTCGCTCGACTGCCTCAGGCCGCTCGGCATGTTCGTCAGCTTCGGCCAGTCGTCGGGACCGATCCCGCCCTTCTCGATGTCATTGCTGGCACAGAAGGGCTCGCTGTTCGCCACCAGGCCGACGCTGTTCGTCTACAACGCGAAACGCGAGGACCTCGACGCCTCCGCGGCCGCGTTGTTCAAAGTGGTGCTCAGCGGCGCCGTCAAGATCCAGATCAACCAGCGCTATGCGCTGAAGGATGCGGGCAAGGCGCATGCCGACCTCGAGGGGCGCAGAACCACAGGGACGACCATTCTCATCCCTTAGTCCCGCCGGGCTTGCTATCCCTTGAATTTCCGCTGAAATTCTTGAAGCTCTTTCAAGACGCGTGCCGCTTTCCGTTGAGAGCCGGCGGCGCCTACCATGTTTGCGGGAACACAGAACATATCTGGTGAACCAGATGGGAGGCACTGTGAGTGCAAATCACGATGGGGCGAACCTGCTCGAGGTTCGTGGCCTGACCAAGATATTCGGCACGCTGACGGCGTGCGACCATATCGATCTCAACATCGCCAAAGGTGAAATCCATGCGCTGCTCGGCGAGAACGGCGCCGGCAAATCGACGCTGGTCAAGATGCTGTTCGGCTCGCTGGAGCCCAATTCCGGCGAGATTTTCTGGAACGGCCAGGCGGCGCGGATCACCAGCCCGGGTGTCGCCAAGAAGCTAGGCATCGGCATGGTGTTCCAGCATTTTTCGCTCTTCGAGGCGCTGACCGCGGCCGAGAACATCGCGCTTTCCCTGGACGACGGCTCGCCCATCAGCAGCATCGCCGCCAAGGCGAGGGCGCTTTCCTACAGCTACGGCCTGCCGCTCGATCCGGATTCGCTGGTCGGCGACCTGTCGGTCGGCGAACGCCAGCGCATCGAGATCATCCGCTGCCTGCTGCAGACGCCGCAGCTCATCATCCTGGACGAGCCGACCTCGGTGCTGACGCCACAGGAAGCCGACAAGCTGTTCGAGACGCTGGAGCGGCTGCGCTCGGAAGGCAAATCGATCCTCTACATTTCGCACCGGCTGGAAGAGGTCAAGCGCATCTGCGACCGCGCCACCGTATTACGGCACGGCAAGGTGGTCGGCCATTGCAATCCGCGCGAGGAGACAGCCGCCTCGCTCGCCCGCATGATGGTCGGCAACGAGGTGCAGGCCGTGGTGCGTGCCCCGGTCGAGGGGATCGAGACCGCGCAGCCGCTGCTTGAAGTCCGCGGTCTCACCCGCAAGCCGGCAACGCCGTTCTCCATTCCGCTCAAGAACATCAGCCTCAATGTCCGTGCCGGCGAGGTGATCGGCATCGCCGGTGTCGCCGGCAACGGGCAGGGCGAGTTCTTCGAATCCGTTTCAGGCGAAGTGTTGCAGCAGGATGCCGCCTCGGTGCGCATCCGCGGCAAGGATGCGGGTGGGCTGACCATCACCGGACGGCGCTTGCTGGGTGCCGCCTTCGTGCCGGAAGAGCGCCTCGGCCATGGTGCGGCGCCGCGCATGAAACTTTCGGAAAACCTTTTGCTGTCGCGCCATGCCACTGACGGCAAGGCGTTTGTCGGCACCGGTGGAATGGTCAAGAGCGGCGCCATTTACGCTGCCTCCCAACGCATCATCGAGGCGATGGACGTGCGCAAGAGCGCGCCGGATCCGGAAGCTGCGGCTCTTTCGGGCGGAAACCTGCAGAAATTCATCGTCGGCCGGGAACTCGACCGCCGGCCCAGCGTCATGGTGGTGAACCAGCCGACCTGGGGCGTCGACGCCGGCGCCGCCGCACACATCCGCCAGGCGTTGATCGAACTGTCGCGCAGCGGATCGGCGGTGCTGGTGATCAGCCAGGATCTCGACGAGCTGTTCGAAATTTCGGACGCGATCGCGGTCATGCACAATGGCGAATTGTCCAAGCCGATGCCGATCGCCGAAGCAACCTTCGAGAAGGTCGGCCTGCTAATGGGCGGCGCCGAGCCCGGCCACGCCGAACATACGCTGGAGACGGCATGATGCGCCTCGAACTCGTCAAACGCCCGCAGCGCTCCGCGCTGTTTTCAGCCCTGTCGCCGTTCATCGCCTTCGCCCTGACGATCATCGCCGGTGCCATTCTGTTCGCTCTGCTCGGCGTCAATCCGCTGACCGCGTTCCGGATCTATTTCATCGAACCGATCAGCCAGGTCTGGCAGTTGCATGAACTGGCGATCAAGGCGGCGCCGCTGATCCTGATCGCGGTCGGCCTGTCAGTCTGTTACAAGGCCAACATCTGGAACATCGGCGCCGAGGGCCAGTTTATTTTCGGCGCCATCTTCGGCTCGGCCATTCCGGTGCTGTTTCCGCAATTCGAAGGCCCGCTGGTGTTGCCGCTGATGCTTTTGCTCGGCATGGTCGGCGGCGCGGCCTATGCGGCGATACCCGCGTTTCTGAAGACCCGCTTCAACACCAACGAGATCCTGACCAGCCTGATGCTGGTCTATGTCGCCCAGCTCTTCCTCGACTGGCTGGTGCGCGGCCCATGGCGCGATCCGCAGGGCCATGGTTTCCCGCAGACGATCCAGTTCGGCGACTCCGCCGTGCTGCCGGAACTGATGCCGGACGCCGGACGCGCCAACTGGGGCTTTGTCTTCGCGCTGGTTGCCGCGGTGCTGATCTGGATCCTGATGGGTCGCATGCTCAAGGGCTTCGAGGTGCGTGTGCTGGGTTCCAGCCCGCGGGCAGGGCGCTTTGCCGGTTTCGGCCTCAGCCGCATGGTGTTCTTCGCCTTCCTGCTGTCGGGCGCGCTGGCCGGACTTGCCGGCATTTCTGAAGTCTCCGGCGCCATCGGGCAATTGCAGCCGGTGATTTCGCCCGGATACGGCTTCACCGCCATCATCGTGGCGTTCCTCGGCCGCCTCAATCCGCTCGGCATCATCGCCGCGGGCCTGGTTCTGGCGCTGACCTATCTCGGCGGCGAGGCGGTGCAAAGCGCGCTCGGCATTTCCGACAAGGTGGCGCGGGTGTTCCAGGGCATGCTTTTGTTCTTCGTGCTCGGCTGCGACACGCTCATCCACTACCGCATCCGCCTGATCGGCCTGGCGCTGACGGAACAAGAAGGCGCGGCAAAGCTCGACGCTGCACCGAAGTTGAAGGAAGCCCGCTGATGGACATCACCGTCAACATCCTCCTGACCATCGCGACGGCGGCGACACCGCTGTTGATCGCTGCGATCGGCGAACTGGTGGTCGAGCGCTCCGGCGTGCTCAATCTCGGCGTCGAAGGCATGATGATCATGGGTGCGGTCGGCGGCTTCGGGGCCGGCTATCTGACTGGCTCGCCCTGGATCGGCCTTTTGGCGGCGATCGCCATGGGGGCGCTGTTCTCGCTGCTGTTCGCCGTCATGACCCTGTCGCTGGCCACCAACCAGGTGGCGACCGGCCTGTCGCTAACGCTGCTCGGCCTCGGCCTCTCCGGCATGATCGGCACGAGCTTCGTCGGCCAGCCCGGTGTCAGGCTGCCCAATCTCGACATTCCAGGCCTGAGCGCCATCCCGGTCGTGGGCAAGCTGCTGTTCGGCCAGGATCCGGTGTTCTACATCTCGATCGTGCTGACCGCCGCCGTCATGTGGTTCCTGTTCAAGACGCGGACCGGACTGACGCTGCGCTCGATCGGCGACAGCCACACCTCGGCGCACGCACTCGGCATCAAGGTCATCCGCTACCGCTATCTCTCGGTGATCTTCGGTGGGGCCTGCGCCGGTCTTGCCGGCGGCCATCTGTCGCTGGTCTACACGCCGCAGTGGGTCGAGAACATGACCGCGGGCCGCGGCTGGATCGCGCTGGCGCTGGTGGTGTTCGCGTCGTGGCGGCCGTGGCGGGTGCTGGCCGGTGCCTACATCTTCGGCGCGGTGTGGATCGGCCAGCTTCATGCACAGGCTTTTGGCATTCCGGTGCCCTCGCAGATGCTTTCTTCTCTGCCCTATCTGGCAACCGTCGTGGTTCTCGTTCTAATCTCGCGCAACAAGCGTCTGACGATGATGAACACGCCGGCATCCCTGGGGCAGCCATTCGTTCCGGATCGTTGACAAAAACAAAAAGACGGGAAGCTCCAAGGCTTAACACAGAGAGGTAACACGATGAAAAAACTGCTTATTGCCCTGATGACGACGACAGCGGCACTGTCGCTGGCCGCGTCCGCGGAGGCTGCCGAAAAGTTGAAGGCCTGCTGGGTCTATACCGGCCCGATCGGCGATTTCGGCTACTCCTACCAGCACGACCAGGGCCGGCTCGAAGTCGAGAAGGCGCTCGGCGACAAGGTCGAGACCGCCTATCTGGAGAACGTCTCCGAAGGTCCCGATGCCGACCGTGCTTTCGAGCGTCTGGCGCGCGAAGGCTGCAAGCTGATCTTCGGCACCTCTTTCGGCTTCATGGATGCCGAGGTGAAGGTCGCCAAGAAGTTTCCGAAAGTGATGTTCGAGCACGCCACCGGCTACAAGACCGGTGACAATCTCGGCATCTACAACGCACGCTTCTACGAAGGCCGTTATGTGCTCGGCCAGATCGCCGCCAAGGAATCGAAGTCCGGCGTTGCCGGCTACATCGTCTCCTTCCCGATTCCCGAAGTGGTGATGGGCATCAACTCCTTCATGCTCGGCGCGCAGTCGATCAATCCGAACTTCAAGGCCAAGATCGTCTGGGTCAATTCGTGGTTCGATCCGGGCAAGGAAGCCGACGCCGCCAAGGCGCTGTTCGATCAAGGTGCCGACATCATCGTCCAGCATACCGATTCGACCGCCGCCCTGCAGGTCGCCGAGGAGCGCAAGCTGCATGGCTTTGGCCAGTCGTCCGACATGATCAAGTTCGCGCCGAACGCGCAGCTGACCTCGCTGACCGACGAATGGGGTCCGTACTACATCAGCCGCGTGCAGGCAGCCATCGATGGCACCTGGAAGCCGGACAATGTGTGGCTCGGCATCAAGGACGGCGCGGTCAAGCTCGCGCCCTACACCAACATGCCCGACGACGTGAAGGCGATGGCCGAGGCAACCGAGAAGAAGATCGCCGGCGGCTGGAACCCCTTCACCGGACCGATCGCCAAGCAGGACGGTACACCGTGGCTCAAGGACGGTGAAGTCGCCGATGACGGCACACTGCTCGGCATGAATTTTTACGTGAAGGGCGTCGACGACAAGCTGCCGCAGTAAGCGGCGCATCACATTTCGAACAGGAAAGGGCGCCGCGAGGCGCCCTTTTCATTTGCCGGGAGAAAGTGACGGAACGCTCAGACGGCCGAACCGTAGAGGTCGTAGGCGTCGGCGCGCTCGATCTTGACGGTGACGATGTCACCGGCACGCATCGGGCGGCGCGACTGGATATGGACCGAGCCATCGATCTCGGGCGCGTCGTATTTGGTGCGGCCCTTCGCCGAATTGCCATGGGCTTCGTCGATCAGTACCGGCAGGCGCTTGCCGACCTTCCTGGCCAACTGCGTCGCCGAAATTTTCTGCTGACGCTGCATGAAGCGGTGCCAGCGTGCTTCCTTGACGTCCTGCGGTACCTGTTCGAGGCCGAGGTCGTTGGATCGGGCGCCCTTGACCGGTTCGTATTTGAAGCAGCCGGCGCGGTCGATCTTGGCCTCGTCCAGCCAGTCGAGCAGCATCTCGAAATCCTCATCCGTCTCGCCGGGGAAGCCGACGATGAAGGTCGAGCGGATAGCGAGATCCGGGCACACGTCACGCCAGCCGCGAATGCGCTCCAGCGTCTTTTCGCCATGTGCCGGACGGCGCATGTTTTTCAGCACTTGCGGCGAGGCATGCTGGAACGGGATATCCAGATAGGGAAGGATTTTTCCTTCGGCCATCAGCGGAATGACGTCGGCGACATGCGGGTAGGGGTAGACATAGTGCATGCGCACCCAGATGCCGAGCTTGCCCAACTCCTCGGAGAGATCGAGGAATTTCGCGCGCACTTCGCGGTCGCCGAACATCGACGTCTGGTACTTGATGTCGATGCCGTAGGCGCTGGTGTCCTGCGAGATGACGAGGAGTTCCTTGACGCCTGCCTTGGCCAGTTTTTCGGCTTCGCGCAGCACATCGGCGGCCGGGCGCGAAACGAGATCGCCACGCAGGGCGGGAATGATGCAGAAGGTGCAGCGGTTGTTGCAGCCTTCCGAGATCTTCAGGTAGGCGTAGTGGCGCGGCGTCAGCTTGACGCCCTGCGGCGGCAGCAGGTCGATATAGGGATCATGCGAGGGCGGGGCTGCCTCATGCACGGCTGCCATGACGCTCTCATAGGCCTGCGGCCCGGTGATCGCCAGCACATTGGGATGCTTTTCGCGGATCACCTCCGGCTCGGCGCCGAGGCAGCCGGTGACGATGACCCTCCCGTTTTCCGAAAGCGCGGAGCCGATGGCGTTGAGCGACTCGTCGCGGGCGGAATCGAGGAAACCGCAAGTGTTGACCACGACGAGATCGGCGCCGTCATGCTTGCGGGCGATCTCATAGCCTTCGGCGCGCAGGCGCGTGATGATGCGCTCGGAATCCACGAGCGCCTTCGGGCATCCAAGGCTAACGAAACTGACGCGAGGGGCGGACATAGGCAAGCTTCCAATGGGGGCACGGGCCGAAACGCTGGTCCGGCCTCAAATCGCTGTAAATGTCGGTCTATGGCGCATGGCAGGAGCCAATACGCGCGGCGCAATAGCATGGGTTGCGCAATCAAGCAAACCGGCCGACGGGCTGGTCCGCGCCATCGGATGGCTCAGTGGCCCCCGGATCCGAACCAAGGCGCCAGGAAGGCGAAGTGCTCGGGGAATTGCTGCACGGCCCCGTCAAGCAGCATCTTGACCGCGACATAGAGGATGATTGCCAGGCCGACATAGGCAATCCAACGGTATTTGTGCAGCAAGCGCGCGACGAACGACGCGGCAAAGCCCATCAAGGCGATCGACAGGGCCAGTCCGATGATCAGCACCGTCGGATGGTTCATGGCCGCGCCGGCCACGGCCAGGACATTGTCGAGCGACATCGACACGTCGGCAATGACGATCTGCCAGGCGGCCTGTGAGAAGGTCTTGCCGGATCCCTTGCCGCCGATGACGCCGTCCTTGTCGAAATCGCCATTCGACAGCGCTTCGGTCGCGTCGCGCTCCTCATCCTGGCTGACGCGCAATTCGCGCCACATCTTCCAGCAGACCCACAGCAAAAGCAGGCCGCCGGCGATCAGCAGCATCGGGCCGATGGTCAGCAGCCATTGCGTGATCAGGGCGAAGAAAATGCGAAGCACGGTGGCCGCCGCGATGCCGACCAAAATGGCGCGCTTGCGCTGGGCGGCGGGCAGGCCGGCCGCCGCGAGGCCGATGACGATGGCATTGTCGCCCGCAAGTGCAAGGTCGATAGCGATGACTTGAAAAAGAGCCGATATGCCCGCGGCGGTAAATATTTCCATCGACCGGGAAGCCCTTCGCCGAGTGTTCGTTGTCGATTGTCCAGACGGGCCTAAAGGCATGGTCCGCTGGCGTCAAGACGCCGCGACGGACGCCACTGGAAAACCACTTTCGTGGCAGGGGTATTACAGGGGATTCTTAGCCGCTGCCGGCACGTGAGCCAAAGCCTACGCAAGCCCGCGAAAAACTAATCGTAGAGATTGTACTTCGCCCAGTCGGCTTCCGGAATTTCGTCGCCGATCCGGTAGCGCAGCTGCAGGACTTCCATATGGTCCGGCCCGGTCTGGCATTTGAATTTCAGTCGGTACCACTGTCCTTTGCTGCGGAATGCCGCACCCGGACTCCTGATCGCATCGGCGCTCATCTCGGGCGTCGCAAAGGCGTAGGCGACGACCCGGTCGGCCTTGAACTTGCGATCATCGTGGGTGATCCGGTCCAGGACTTCGGCATCGCACCGCTGTTCGAGGCGTGTTTGCGGGTCAAGTTTCATCAGCCCGGCACGCAAAGCATTGTCCATCGCGCTGGCCGGGAAAGTCAGCGTCAGGGACGCAATGGCCATCATGCAGAGTGTCTTCATGGGCGGGACTAGCAGCATGTTTTGTCTGAAAAATCAACCAAAGGACCCGGCAGGTTCCCGTGTTCAGGCGGCCCTCGCGTTCAAAATCCCGTGTCGTGTTTCGTCGTCGGACCGAATTCCTGGTGAACGTTTGGAGCGCCGTCCTCTAAGACTTGGCCGCGCCAACCTGTTGTCGGAGAAACGCCTTTGTGTCCGGTTTGAGATCCCGCCAATCGCAATCGGATAATGCAGCTTCCATCGCATAGAGCGCGAGGATCGTCACATGTCGGCCAAATCGAAACTTTAGGCGACGATAGGCTTCGACCGAGCCAAGATGGCGCAAATCCTCATCGTCGATAATGTCGATTTCCGCCAACATCCGCGCCGTCGCCGGTCCAAGATTTCGCATGCCCTGAATGCGTACCGTCATCATGCCTCCCTGTCAGAAAGTTGATCGGAACGTCCGTTCGATCGGCAAATCCTGCGCGAACTGGATGACGGCACAGAGCACGTTCACGGTCATCCCGCCGAACTGTCCGAGGCCTGCGGCCAACGGATCAACGAGGCGCGGCCGGCGTCGGTGAGGTCGTAGACGCCGCGATCGACGCGCGCGAACCAGCCATAGACATTGTGCTGCAGGATTTTCGGCGCGATCGGCGTCAAGGCCTTCAGATCGCGTGGTCGTTTGGGTCCGTCCGCCATCGCGGCCGCACAGGTGAGGGCACTCTGGCGATAGGCGGTCATGATCGGATTGCGCGATCCTCCACCGGCGACAGGATCGCCGCGGCGGCGCTGGTGCTCGTCGACAAGGCGTGAGCGCCGCCGTGCATTCCTGCGCGGCTCCGGCGCGGCGGGACTGACAAGCACCTCGACCTTGTCGTTGGCTGTCACGCCAAGCACGCCGAAGCCAAGCCGGCGGCAGAGGTTGCGGAACCGGGCGTCGCTTTCACGTCCCTTGCCGCGCGCCGACATGCGCGCCGCCAGCCAGACTTCGTCGCAAGCGGCCGCACGGTCGACGCCCTGCAGCACCAATTCCAGATTGAATTGCAGCTTCAACTCGCAGATGACGACGATTGGCGGCTCACCGTCGCGCAGCGCGACGATGTCGCACCCGCCGATCTCGCCCTTCACGACGAAGTCGAGGCTTTCGAGGAACCGCTTCACCGGCGCATAGAGTGAGGTCTCGTTCATGCCGCAAGGCTTAGCCGATTCGACAAAAAAAGCCTTCCCGCATCGGCGCGCGCTGCGCACCGAGCTCTCAAGAATGCATTTTTTCGAGGAAGGCCAGCAGCACGCTGTTGAACTGCCCGGGCAGTTGCAGCGGTGCGAAATGGCTGACGTCGGGCAGGATTATCAATTGCGATGCCGGGATGCTGCGGGCCAGATAGCTCGCGTGCTCGTGTCTGATGAACTCGTCATGCTCGCTTTGAACGATCGCCACGGGCACGCGCGTCCGCGCCAGGTCGGCGGCGGTGTAATTGGGTTCGGACTTCATCATCAGGCCGACGGCTTCGACGAATGCGTCGAACTGGTCCGGGGTCTCCGACAATTCGGCATAGTCCCTGGCATGCCGGCTGAAACAGCGATCGATGACCGGACTGGGCTCGAATTCCCTGGTGCCGCTCGGATCCATGTTGCAGCCGAAGAAGAACACGCCGGTGATGCGGTCGGCGGCTTTCATGCCGAGGATCAGGGCAACGCAGGCGCCATCGCTCCAACCCACCATAGCCGCCTTTTTCAAGTGCAGCCTGTCCATCACGGCCAGGACATCGGAAGCCATCAGTTCATATTTGTATGGCCGCTCGTCGCGGCTGCTGCGCCCATGGCCACGGCTGTCGATCACCACGACCCGATAGCCGGCCTTGACCAGCGCGGGGACCTGAAATCCCCAATTGCCGCTGTGACCGAGGCCGCCATGCAGCAGGATCACGGGGAGGCCGGCGCCAAACGTGGCGTACCAGATTTCGGCGCCATCATGTGCCACCCGGCCTTCGTCCCTTGCGGCCGGCAGGGGCGTCGCGCCATGCGCTTCGAATTTCCTGAGATCGTCGTCGTGATGGTCCATGCCGGGAATGCCTCGAGGCGAACGCGCGGGACCCACAATTATTGCCGGTATCAGCCAAAGCCAACCCGCGACGCAACGTCTGCTGCCACCTGGCGACACCGCCGGTTTCGAGCGGCGAAAGACCTGCGTGTCGGTGTCAGCCGTCAGGCTTCGGTGCTCGGCACTGGACGGTTCGATCGCTTCTCGTCCGGCAGGAGCGGATAGCTGACCTGCCCGAAATAGCTGGAGGGGATCGGATCATCGACGCCGTATTTTTCCGGCACTTTGTCGCCAGTGGCATTGTAGGTGCCGAACACCATGTCGAGGACAGGCAATTGCCCGGCGAAGTTCTTGTCATAGGCCTCGCGCTGGTTGGCATGGTGCCAGCGATGGAACTGCGGGCTGGCGATCAGCCACTTCAAGGGACCGAACGGAATCCGCACGTTCGAATGAACGAGCAGCGTGTGCCAGAAGTAGATGACCGAAAAGACGGCGATCGAGGCTTCGGAGAAGCCGAGGAAAAAGATCGGCGTCAGCGACAATGCCTTTGTGAGGATGGCGTCGACCGGGTGGGAGTGAAAAGCGCCGAGCCAATCCAGTTCCTCAATGCCGTGGTGTACCGCATGGAATTTCCAAAGCGCCGGGATCGTGTGGAAAGCCCGGTGTGCCCAGTAGACGCCGATATCGGTGATCACGATGATTTCGGGAACCTGCAGCCAGACGGGCTGGCCGCCAACGGTCTGCGTGATTGATTGCGGAACGAGGATCGCAGCGGCTTCGAGTGTGTTGGCCGCGATCAGAACGATGACCAATTTTACGATGAGGCCATTGAACAGCACATAGATCAGATCGACACCCAGGCCCTTGCGCAGGACCTTCTGGGGCCGTTCGTGGAACAGATGTTCGAACGGAATGAAGATCAGCGCGCAGATCAACAGCCCCTTGATGCCAAATATATCCATTCGCTCGCCTCTATTGCCTAGCCTGGCCAGCACCGCACGCGCCTCAGCTTCCGAACAGAACCATATTTCTCCTTTCCAAAGGCTTGATGCCGGCGTCCGAGCTATACGCATGGCCGAGCATGGAAATGAGCCGCTGACCAGAGTGTCACATCGGTGTCGCAACCGGGCGATATGAAGACAAGGCGCGGTCGACGAACGCAGCGTGCGCCGTGCGTCCTCCCAGGACCAACCCCTCCGGTTCCCTGCCGGTGGGGTTTTCTATTTCAGCTACCATCTTGGCAGTCGCGAATTATCCTTGCTATCGTGGTCTACGGTCAGCACAGGACACCCCGTCATGGACGCAAGTGAAATGAGCGCGATCGGCGACACCCTCATGAGGATCGTCACGCCCGACATGTCTCCCAAACAGCTTGTCAAGGCAGCCCAAAAAGCGCACCCCAAGGCCTCGAAGAAGGACATCGCCAGAGCGGCCTTCTTTTCGATCATCGCAAATGCGGATCAGGACATCGGCAAGGCCAAGAACCTTCAGGCGTTCGCCATCGCGGAGCGTACCCAGCCGTCGGATTGAGCAATCGCCTGGCATTGCACGGGCCTGTCGTCGCCGCACGCGCTCATCGCCGTGGATAGGCCACCCGGCAAACCGACATTATGGTGTCGCCCCAACGGCTGGATCGAACGCCCGACCAGTTCGCGGATCAGCGCCTGGATCCGTGCGGTCTTGGCTCGGCCCGCATCACCCCCGCCAACGTGATGCAGGCGCCATTTGACGCGGGCCGACCAACTAAGGTCAGCCGAACGTTGGCCAGCGGCCGCGCGGGCTGCCACGATTGCAACCACAGGAAAAACCTGGGCGCGTAAAGCATCTAGGCGCTGGCTCTCTCAAGCCCGTTTATTAGCCCTCGAAAGGATTTCACGAGACCGCTCTATAAGCCTACGGTTCCGCTCGATGAGTTCCTGAGTTTCCTTAATGCGGATGAGGCTTTGCCGCTCCCGTTCATCGAACTCAACCGGCTTTTTGGTGTCGTCGATCTGTTGCATGCAATGGCCGCCTTTAAATCGTTGCGCGTCCGCCTGCATTAGAAACTCGCGAGGGGTGGAACTGTTCCTCGGCAAGCAACAGAGCGTGGCAGAGGCTTCGGCGGTGGGAGGGATGCTTCGCCGGTGTAGGACGGAGCCTTTGGCCGCTGGGCCGCTAGGAGTCCGGCCAGCGAGCGTTTCTGCGGGCCGCGCTGTCGGCCTGATCTACACGCCAAGAACTTGCTAATATTCGACTGGAGGCGCAAGATTTTCTGACACATGAGGGCTCTTTTTGATCGCACTCGTTGTCGCTCACAACTGGTATACCGGCTACCATGATCCGGTCACCGGATATGAATGCTGCGACGACAAGAAGGATTGTAGGGTCATTAGCTCGCGCTATGTCGAGCCACTACCGGGCGGCGATTTCAATATCCGCACGGGTCCAAGAGTCGATACTTCATCCCAAGAACCGCGTCCTAGAGAGCGAAGACAGCCAATATCACATCTGCACGTCTTCCCCGAATATGACCATCCGCTGCTTCTTTGCGCCGCACACGGAAGCCAGTGATAGCGAGGAGGTGGCTGAGGCCACACGATGAGCCGGGAGGAAGTGATATCCGCCTACGCGGCACGGGAGTGGCCGATGCAGACCCACAGTAGCCCGCAGCCTAACAGTTGCGGGCCTTCCGCTTTATGGAGCGCCTAGAGTCCGAATGAGGGAGTCCAAGGGTTGGTATCGTACCCAAGGTGCGGCTTAGGACTACTTGAATCGGCCTGTGGTGAAATGGCCGTACCGGTTGCCGCACAGTCCAATTTCGCGGCAACTGCAGCCTTGATCGAAAGGCCGGCACACGCGTCGGCAACGACCTTTGCCTTCTTGTCGTGCGCCATGGCGGCGCTCGACGCGGCAAGCACAATTGCCGCGCAAAGAATAGCGGTTTTCATTAGATGCCCCTCTTTTAGCAAAAGCTAATAAGAAGTTAACGCTGCGGAAGGGTTACCGTCAATCACAGATCATTGGTCCACTGAAGTCGAGGTCAGCGTGGATCGAAACGGGGGGCGAACTCTTAGCCCGCCGGCTCGGCTTCCCGGCTTTTTATGTAGGGGATTGGGGCAAAAGTTATGGCAAGGCCCATCCCATAACCCTAACCATTTGTTTTTATTGATATTGTGGCGGAGGGAGTGGGATTCGAACCCACGGTGAACTTGCGCCCACGCCGGTTTTCAAGACCGGTGCCTTAAACCGCTCGGCCATCCCTCCAGTGACATCAGTCACATGCGACTGCTCTAGTGTGCCCGGCAAAGGCCTGTCAACCGGCATGCGTGGCCGCGCGTGTTCCTTCACTGAACCATGCAGCAGGGCAGCGCCACAATCTTGCCCGGTTCCGGCCACAATCAATTAATACCGTGATAAACAATTCCTGCGCACAAAGGATCGGGGTTCAGGGTGCCGTTGGTATTGTCGAGCGAGTGCTTTGGCTCCTCTGCTGTTCATACGACGGCGTCTTGATTGAGACTGTAGGGGATTTCAGGACAATGCAGGCTATGACGCGCCCGCGTCTTCGTCGCGCTTCCACGCTTACGCTGCTTGCTGCGTCGGCTGCTCTGCTGGCGGCTTGCGCGTCGCAGCCTGAGCCGAAGGGGATGGTCAATCCCAAGCATCGCTCCAAGGAATATTTCGCCGAAACCGAATATGGCGTGAAGGCGAGCCCGCGCGCTGGCTTCATGCGGCGCGGCGGTGGTCGCGACCAACTCGGCAAGCCTTACCAGGTGCGCGGCAAGTGGTACTATCCCAAGGAAGATCGGCACTATGCCAAGGTCGGCCTGGCCTCGTGGTATGGCGACGCCTTCCATGGCCGGCTGACCGCCAATGGCGAAGTCTACGACATGACGCATCTGACGGCCGCGCACCCGACCATGCCGCTGCCCAGTTACGCCCGTGTCACCAACCTCGAAACCGGCAGTTCGGTCGTCGTGCGCGTCAACGACCGCGGACCGTATCATGAGGGCCGCATCATCGACGTCTCGGAGCGCGCGGCGCAGATGCTCGACTACGACAAAGTCGGCACGGCGAAGGTCAAGGTCGAATATGTCGGTCGCGCGCCGCTCGATGGCAATGACGACCAGTATCTGATGGCCTCCTATCATCCGGGCAACAGGATTCCGGATCCGTCGGATGGCCTGCCGACCGGCGTCATGGTGGCCATGAACGGACCGTCGCCAAGCGTGCCGGTGGGCGCGGCCGCCGTGCCGTTCCCGGGTCAGTTGACGAATTCCGGCGAGGCGGCGCAACCGTCTTTGTCGGCGCAGGCGCCGGCTTTCGGCGACCTGGCGCTGCCCGATTTCGGACCGATCGTGCCGGAGCGTCCGGAGATCGGCCTGCCGCCGCAGTCGCCGTTCGCGGTGGCCTCGCTGTCCTATGCGGATGAACGCGTGCAGCGCGCGGACGTCTTTGCCGCGCTGGACGACAGCGGCATGTCGCCCGCCGATATCCTGCGGTTGTGGAAAAAGTCCAATCCTCAGGCGTCACCGTCCAGCGCCGACTATGTCGCCGCCGGCACGTTCGACGACGCCACCGAAGCCAAGCGCGTGGCAACGGCACTTCAGCCCTTCGGCCGAACGGAAATCCAGCGTTCCGACCTCGACGGCAATGACTGGTACGCGATCAATCTCTATCCGAACGGCCATGGCGGCCTGGACGAATTGCTGCAGGCGGCATGGTCGCACGGCGCACCCGATGCGCTGGCTGTGCGCAACTGATCTATTTTCTCCGGGCGGTTGATCCGGCGGAAAAAACCCTGATAGCTTGACTGTGCCAAAACCGGCAAACGGGTCGAGATTTCATGCAGTTGCGCGCCTTTCCGCCATTTGCCGGCTTTCTGGGACTGGCCTTACTGCTGCTTTGCCTCGCACCAGCTCAAGCGCAGCTTTTCGAGACCAAGGCCACTCAGGCCTTCATGATCGATGCCGACACCGGCACGGTGCTGTTCTCGAAAGACGCCGACAAGCCGATCCCGCCGGCCTCGATGGCCAAGCTGATGACCATGGAGGTGGTTTTCAACGCCATCAAGTCCGGGCGCCTCAAGCTCGACGACACGTTCGTGGTCAGCGAAAACGCCTGGCGCAAGGGCGGCGCGCCATCGGGCACGTCGACGATGTTTGCCAAGCTCAAATCCGCGATCCGGCTCGAAGACCTGATCCAGGGCGTGACGGTGCAGGCGGCCAATGACGGCTGCATCGTCATCGCCGAAGGCATGGCCGGCTCCGAGGACAATTTTGCCGCGCAAATGACCGAGCGCGCCCGCCAGATCGGGCTCAAGACATCGACTTTCGTCAATTCGACCGGCCTGCCGGCCGACGGCCAGCAGACGACGGTGCGCGAGCTGGCGCAGTTGGCGCTGCATTTGTGGCGCGACTATCCGGATTTCTATCGCTACTACGGGCTGAAGGATTTCACCTGGAACAAGATCTCGCAGAAGAACCGCAATCCGCTGTTGGCCATGGACATCGGCGCCGACGGTCTGGCCGTCGGTGCCAGCGAGGTGGCCGGCTTCGGCATCGTCGCTTCGGTCGCTCACAACGGCACGCGGGTGATCATGGCGATGAGTGGGTTGGCCAACGACAAGGAGCGTGCCGAGGAGGCGCGAAAGCTGCTCGACTGGGGCGCGCGCTCCTTCGAGAAGACCGAGATCTTCGCCAAGGACGAGGTGGTCGGCGAGGCCCAGGTTTTCGGCGGTGCGAAATCCGGCGTGACGCTGAAGGCAAAAGGGCCGATCGACATCTTCCTGCCGATCACCAACCGCGACAAGCTGACGGCCAGGATCGTCTACACCGGGCCGGTTGCGGCGCCCGTGGAGGAGGGCCAGCCGGTGGGGGCGCTGCGCGTCTGGATCGGCGACACGCTGAGCCAGGAGACGCCGCTTTTCGCTGCCGAATCGATCGGCGTCGGCACATTGCCGCAGCGCGCGCTCGATGCCGTCAAGGAACTGGCGATCGGCTGGCTGCGATAGCACCGACGGCATGGACGTTTTCCCGAACGCGGACTATCTAGAGCGCAACAATCCACCTGGACAAAGGCCCTTTCGATTGGCGCGCGGATTTTTCATCACCTTCGAAGGCGGCGAGGGCGCAGGCAAGTCGACGCAGATCGAGCGGCTGGCGAGAAAGATGCGCGCCAAGAAGTATGATGTTTTGCTGACGCGCGAACCGGGCGGCTCGCCGGGCGCCGAAGCGGTCCGGCATGTGCTGCTTTCGGGTGCCGCCGAGCCCTTCGGACCGAAGATGGAAGCGCTGCTCTTTGCCGCCGCGCGCTCCGACCATGTCGAGCAGGTCATCCGGCCGGCGGTCGAGCGCGGCTCCATCGTGCTTTGCGACCGCTTCCTGGATTCCTCGCGCGTCTACCAGGGCGTCACCGGCGGGATCGACCCGGCGTTCATGGCCACGCTGGAACAGGTCGCCATCAACGGCATGATGCCCGATATGACGCTGATCTTCGATATCGATCCGGCCGAGGGCCTCAGGCGCGCGACGCTGCGGCGCGGCAGCGACGCCGACCCCGACCGCTTCGAAAAGGAGACGCTGGCCATTCATCAAGCCCGCCGCGCGGCCTTTCTGGCGATCGCCGCGGCCGAGCCGGAACGCTGCATCGTCGTCGATGCCTCCGCCGATCCCAATATGGTGGAGGACGTCGTCACCGCGGCCGTCTTCGCGGCTCTGGAGGCGAGGGCGCCCGCGCGCAACAGGCAGGCCGCACCGGTATGATCTTCGAACGCATCGCGCCGGAACAGCATGATACGCTGGACGGCGTTCCCGAACCGTCCGAAACGCCTCGTCTGGTCGGTCACAGGCAGGCGGCGGAAATGCTCGCCGCCGCCTATCGATCGGGAAAGCTGCCCCATGCGCTGATCTTCACCGGACCGGTCGGCATCGGCAAGGCCACGCTGGCCTTCCACCTGGCGCACCATCTCTTGAAGCACCCGGCCTTCGAGCAGGCGCCGGAAAGCCTTGCCAGTCCCGATCCGGCCTCACCGCTGTTTCGCCAGATCGCGACCGGGGCGCATCCGGGCGTGCTGCATCTGACCCGGCCGATGAACGACAAGACCAAGAGCTTCAAGACGGTCGTCACCGTCGACGAGATCCGCCGGGTCAGCCGCTTCCTGTCGATGACCTCGCATGACGGCAGCTACCGGGTGGTCATCGTCGATCCGGCCGACGACATGAATGCCAATGCCGCCAATGCCTTGCTGAAGAATCTTGAGGAGCCGCCGGCGCGAACGCTGTTCATTCTCATCGTCCATGCGCCGGGCAGCCTACTGCCGACGATCCGCTCACGCTGCCAGGTGATACGCCTGATACCGCTCGACGCCGACGAGTTGATGGCGGTGCTGGAAACAGCCGAACCGCCGCCGCCGGACGATCCGGCCGCGCGGGCGGCACTGGTCGAGCGGGCAGGTGGCAGCGCCCGCAACGCGATCCTTTTGACACAATATGGCGGGTTGGAGATCGCCTCGACGCTCGACGCGCTGGTTGCGAAGGGAAAAAACGACATCGGCGGCGCCTATCGGCTCGCCGAAGCCGTCGCCGGCCGCGACCAGGCGATCCAGTTCGGTATCTTCAACCGCCGGGCGCTCGACCTTTTGTCGGATGCTGCAAGCCAGGCCGCGCTCGCAGGCGACCTCGCAAGGGCGAAAACGCTGTCGGACACTTGGCACGAGGCGCTGGACGCGATATCTGAAACCGACACCTACAATCTCGACAAGAAGCAGCACGCCTTGATCATGATCGACCGCCTGAATTCCGCAACGCGAATGTGACAGGCCCAGCCTCGTGTCGGGATGGCAATCGCTGTCTCGATGCGATATCCACCGCCTCACATTCATTCGGACATTCATGACGGTTCATTCATGTCACGCGACACATTCTACATCACGACCGCGATATCCTATCCAAACGGCAAGCCGCATATCGGTCATGCCTACGAGCTGATCGCCACCGACGCGCTTGCGCGCTTCCAGCGCCTCGACGGCAAGCAGGTCTTCTTCCTCACCGGCACCGATGAGCACGGCATCAAGATGCTGCAGACGGCGAAGCGCGAAGGCATTTCGGCGCGCGCGCTGGCCGATCGCAACGCGGCCGATTTCAAGCGCATGGCGACCGCGCTCAACGCCTCCAACGACGATTTCATCCGCACCACGGAAGAGCGGCACTATGCGTCCTCGCAGGCGATCTGGAAGGCGATGGACGCCAATGGCGACATCTACAAGGGCGGCTATGCCGGCTGGTACTCGGTGCGCGACGAAGCCTATTACGGCGAGGAGGAGACGGAGGTCCGTCCCGACAATGTCCGCTACGGACCGCAGGGGACGCCGGTCGAATGGGTCGAGGAAGAGAGTTATTTCTTCCGCCTCTCAGCCTACCAGGACAAGCTCATCGCGCTTTATGAAAGCCAGCCCGACTTCATCGGCCCGGCCGAGCGCCGCAACGAGGTGATGAGTTTCGTCAAATCGGGACTGAAGGATCTGTCGATCTCGCGCACGACCTTCGACTGGGGCGTGCCTGTGCCGGGCGACGACAAGCATGTGATGTATGTCTGGGTCGACGCATTGACCAATTACATCACCGGTGTTGGCTATCCCGATGAAAACGATGAGAAATGGCGCTTGTGGCCGGCCGATGCGCACATCATCGGCAAGGACATTGTGCGTTTCCATGCGGTTTACTGGCCAGCCTTCCTGATGTCGGCCGGCATCCCGCTGCCGAAGCGGGTTTTCGGCCACGGCTTCCTGTTCAACCGCGGCGAGAAGATGTCGAAATCGGTCGGCAACGTCATCGACCCGTTCACCATGATCGAGCATTACGGTCTCGATCAGGTGCGCTACTTCTTCCTGCGCGAGGTACCGTTCGGCCAGGATGGCAGCTACAGCCATGAAGCGATCGTCAACCGCACCAACGCCGATCTTGCCAATGGCCTCGGCAATCTGGCGCAGCGGTCGCTGTCGATGATCGCCAAGAACTGCGGCGGCGTGGTGCCGAAGCGCGGCGATTTGACGGAAGCCGACAGCGCGATCCTGGATCAGGCGGTGACCGCTCTCGCCACCGCGCGCAAAGCCATGGCCGGGCAAGGCATTCATTTGGCACTGGCGGCGATCTTCGATGTGGTGGCGGAAGCCGATCGATACTTCGCAGGACAGGCACCATGGGCGCTGAAGAAAACCGATCCGGAACGCATGGAAACGGTGCTGTGGACGACCGCCGAACTGGTGCGGCGCGTGGCGGTGCTGTGCCAGCCCTTTATCCCTGGATCGGCAGCGAAGCTGCTCGACCTGCTGGCGGTGCCCGCGGACAAACGTGATTTCGCGCATGTCCACGCCGACCATGCGCTGGTGCCGGGCACTGCCTTGCCGGTGCCGGAAGGCGTGTTTCCACGTTACGTCGAACAGCCGAGCGCGAACGCCTGATGCTTGTCGACAGCCACTGCCATCTGGATTTTCCAGATTTCGCCGAGGAGCGGGCGGCCATTGTCGCCCGCGCCAAGGCGGCCGGAATTGGCCGTATGGTAACGATCTCAACCCGTGTGAAGCGGTTTCAGCAAATACTTGAAATCGCGGAGACTTTCGACGATGTCTATTGCTCGGTCGGCACCCATCCGCACAATGCGGAGGAAGAGTTGGACGTGACGGCGGCGGAGCTGATCCGCCTGTCGGCACACCCGAAGGTGGTGGCAATCGGCGAAGCGGGGTTGGATTATTTCTACGACAAGGCGCCGCGCGATGCGCAGGCGCAGGGCTTTCGCAATCACATTGCCGCCGCTCGCGAGACCGGCCTGCCTCTCGTCATCCATTCGCGCGATGCCGATGACGACATGGCAGCCATTCTAGAGGACGAAACAGGGAAGGGCACCTTCCCCTTCATCCTGCATTGTTTCTCCTCCGGACGCCGGCTGGCCGAGGTGGGCGTCTCGCTCGGCGGCTACGTGTCGTTCTCGGGCATCCTGACCTTCAAGAACTCTGCCGAACTGCGCGCCATCGCCGCCGACGTGCCGCATGACCGGCTGCTCGTCGAAACCGACGCACCCTATCTGGCGCCGATCCCGTTTCGCGGCAAGCGCAACGAGCCGGCCTATGTCGCGCACACCGCCAAGGTGCTGGCGGAGACAATTGGTGTCAGCGAAGCTGAAATCGCCGATCTGACGACGAACAATTTCTTCCGCCTGTTCGGCAAGATGCCGCGACCTGCTGAGCTGAGCGCCTGAGCGATGACCGACCGGCTGCGCCTCACCATTCTGGGCTGCGGCTCGTCGCCAGGTACGCCGCGCATCACCGGCGACTGGGGCAATTGCGACTCGACCAATCCGAGGAACCGGCGCATGCGCACGGCAGCGCTGGTCGAACGGATTGCGGCCGATGGCGGCCGTACCACCGTGGTCATCGACACCGGGCCGGATTTCCGCGAGCAGATGCTGCTTGCGTCGGTCAAACGCATCGACGCGGTCGTCTACACGCACCCACATGCCGACCATATTCACGGCATCGACGATCTGCGCGGCTATGTGCTCGAGCAGCGCCACCTGATCGACATCCATGCCGACCAGCCGACGATGCTGCGCCTGCGGCAGGCGTTCGGCTATTGCTTCGAGACGCCGCCGGGCAGTTCTTATCCACCGATCGTGCGGGCGCATATCATCGACCACGCAATGCCTGTCATGATCGAAGGCGAGGGCGGTGCCCTCGCCCTCGAACCGCTGCCGCAGATTCATGGCGACATCATCTCGCTCGGCTTCCGCATTGGAGGGCTGGCCTATTGCCCTGATATCAGCGACTTTCCCGACGCCACCGCCGAGCGGCTGCGCGGCCTGGAGATGCTGGTCATCGACGCGTTGCAGTACAACCCCCATCCCAGCCATCTGTCGCTGGGCCAGGCGCTCGGCTGGATCGAAAAGCTGACACCGAGGAAGGCCGTGCTGACCCACATGCACGTGCCGCTCGACTATGCCACGGTCAAGGGCGAACTGCCGGCCAACGTCACCCCGGCCTATGACGGCATGGTGATCGAAATTCCCTTTGAATCAGCGTGATACGAACGGGCTCTGATGAAGGTGCTCTGCGTTTTGGGGCGAACATCAGCAGCGTTCACATCCGTTCATAGCCCGTCATGCACGAACACTTCAATCGGCCAGTTCGATCTCCACGCTTTGCTATCATCATTCGCGCAGCGTCGGCCGTTAGCTCAAGGCAACACGCCCCGATCGAGCCAAATCCATGAAAATCAACGGCAATTTCCAGATGCTGGCCAACAGATAAGTTCCATAATCTATCTTATGCGACTTTCGGACATCGTAAACGCTGGACGTTGCGCTTGCCCCATGCGTGATCCTCAAACTCCTCCGCCCGCCGACATTGACGGCCTGTCGGCGCTGACCGTCGCGCGCCTTCTGGTCAATGTGATGGGCACCATCGCCCGGCAGGTTTGAAACCCCGGACCATCCTCGCAAGCTTTCCCGTCACGTAGCGCCGGCCGCTGAAATGCGCCGATGCACGCCGTCCAGGCTTTCCGCCAGCGCATCGAAGACGTTGCGGGCCGTAAGTTCGTTCAGGACCTGCTCGTTGATGCCGCCACGGGTCGCATAATCCTGCGCCAGATGCGTGAAGTCCGCATCGGGCGCCGTCTCCGGAGCGTGTCCGAGCGCCATGAAGAGCGCGGCGATATAGTCGCGCCCCTTGGTGTCCGGCACATCATGCGCTTTCAGCCAGCGATGGATCGTATCGAGGTACTTGAAATAGGTGGCATAGGTCGCGGTAACGACGCTCAACGCATCGAACTCGCTGGAGCTCTCGACCTCGATCACGGTCCCCAGCCCGCCGAACAAAGCGGTCATGTCCCGATCAGGCGGATAAATGATCGTCGCCCCCCGCCGCCGGGCGATCATCGGCATCGGCAGCGCTTTGGTCACGCGGCTCGCGGGTGCGGTCAGGCCGGCTATTTCCTCGCGTGACAACGTGGCGATCAGGCTGATGAGGTGATGGGTTCGCCGAAATTTCAGTTGACGCAGCACCTGGTGGGCATCTTGCGGTCGGACAGCCAGCATGACGGTATCGCAATCGTCGAGCACCGCCTGATTGTCGGCGGCAACACGTATGTTCGGATAGCGGGAAGCGAGGTTGGCCGCGATCTCTTCGTTGCGTGGCGACAACACCACCGATACCGGATCGCCATCGAGGGATTTGAGCCCGGTGACAATGGCTGAAGTCAGCGCACCTGTGCCGATGAAGCCGAGTTTCATTGGGTACTCCCAGGTGTTGGCTCTGCAGCTCGGTCGGTCACCGCCGCCCCTGCTCCAGACCGATCCGGCAGCTTAGCGAACGCTTGGCCCCCGGCTCGATCAGCATCACGCCGGGTTTGTCGCTGAACTCGCCGTCGAAATCGGCCGGGCTCGCAATACCACGCCAGGGTTCGATGCACAGGAAGGGCGCGCCGCCGGGCTTGGACCAGATGCCCAACTCTTCGGCTCCCTGCCATGACATTTCGATTGCCGGACCGCGCTCGGCTGCATATCGCACACTGGTGCTGGCGGGCCGATCCAGGATGACGGCGTCGTCATCGAACAGCCGTTCGGACAGCGCAAGCGTTCTGCCATCGATGGGCGTCGTCCGCGTTTCCGAGAGCAGAAGGCCATCCTTCAGGCGACGAACCGGCGCCGGCTCACTCGCGGCAAAGGTCAGCCGATAGGCCTCCTTGGGCAACTCCGGCAGCAACGGCCAGTTGAATGCAGGATGAGCACCGATCGAGGCCGGCAATTTCTCGTCGCCGGTGTTGGTCACTTGCAAGGTCACATCGAGCTGCTGTCGGTCCAGCGTATAGGTGACGGCAAGGCGAAAGGCGAAGGGATAATGCGCACGCGTGTCGGCGTCATCGGTGAGCACCAGCGTGCAGGAGCGGGGTCCCCTCTCCTCCCAGGTGAACGGTTTGTCTCGAGCGAAGCCGTGCTGCGTCATCGGATAGGTTCGGCCGCGATGACGCAGTCGATCGCCCTTTAGCCGGCCAACGATCGGGAACAGCACCGGCGAATGGCGCCGCCACTCCGGCCCGGCCTGCCACAGAAACTCAAATCCCCGCCCATCCTGCAGCGAAACCAGTTCGGCACCCTGCCCTGTTATGACAGCCGAGATGCCGTCGCCATGAAGCGTTTGGCTGTCCTGTGCCACATGTCCTCGCGGGCCGGTGTTGAAGGCTGGTGCGGCGGCAGACTAGCAAAACCTATTGGGGACTCAAGGTGCGGCCGGAACGATTTGTGGCCGGAGGATCTCTCCTCCGGCCACCTCTCCGCATCAAGGGCGAGAACCCCCGCCCTTGCCCATGGCGGACAGTCGCTACTCGCGCTCACCGGTGAAGTTTAGCAGCAGCTGGAAGATGTTGATGAAGTTCAGGTAGAGCGAGAAAGCACCGAAAACAGCCAGCTTCTGGCGCGATTCCGCATCGAAATTCTCGGCATATTGTTCCTTGATCGTCTGCGTGTCCCAGGCGGTCAGGCCGATGAAGACGGCGATGCCGATCACCGAAATGGCGAACTGCAGCGCGGACGAACCGAGGAAGATGTTGACGATGCTGGCGATCACCACGCCGATCAGGCCCATGATCAGGAAGGACGAGAACTGCGTCAGGTCGCGCCTGGTCGTGTAGCCGTAGAGGCTGGTGGCGCCGAACATGGTGGCGGCGATGAAGAAGGTGCGCGCAATGCTGGTGCCGGTGAAAACCAGGAACACGGAGGCGAGCGACAGGCCCATCACCGCGCAGAAGGCCCAGAACATCGCCTGGGCGCTGGCCGCCGACATGGTCTGCATCTTGAACGAAAACAGCATGACGAAGGCCAGCGGCGCCAGCATCACCACCCATTTCAACGGGCTGGAGAAGATTGGCACGTAGAGCGCCGGCGTCGATGACACCAGGAACGCGACCAGGCCGGTGACCACGAGGCCAAGGCCCATATAGTTGTAGACGCGCAGCATATGCTGGCGCAGGCCCTCGTCAAAGACGGCTCCGGCCTGGGCGCCGGCGCCGACGCGATATCCCAGATTGGGCGTGTTCATTTGCAGTCTCCTTTGTGGATCGGTCAGTAAAGCGTTCTGGCGAGCGTCTCGGCGGCGCGGTCGAGATCATGAACCCCGCTCCGCGCGACCACCGCATAGGCGACCTCGCCGATCTGGAAATAGGCCGAGGAAATGTCGCCCGACGGCGCGACGGTCGGCTTGACCACGTCGAAGGTTCCCGGCCGGATCGCAAACAGCGACACCAGGCCCATATCCTTGGTGTCGACAGCCATCTCGACGCTCGGGCCGAAGCGCGACGGGTAGATCTGCACGTCGCGCACCTTCCAGTCCTTTGGCAGTGACGGCATGACGATCGCGGTCGCCGCACGGATCTCGCCGGCACTGTAGTTGGGCGCTTCCGGCTGCGAGGGCATGGTCTCGCGCACCAGCGTCGTCCGGTGCGCGCGCACCGCCTCGTCGACATAGGCGGGCGGCTGCGGCGACGCGACGACCTTGGTCACCGACATCGGCCCGATGATGCCGTTTGCCAGCCAGCCGGCGGCAACGAAGGCGGCAACGGCTGCAGCACGCTGCAGCACGCCGAAGATGCGGCCACGGACAAGTCCCCTCTCCAGCCGCCGCGCCGCGTCAGCGGTGGCCGGCCGTGCCATGCCCTTGGAGCCGGCAAGCGCCACGCGCAGTTCATCGCGGGTCCGCAGATCCGACATGACGCGCGCGGCGGCCTCCGGGCGTGTCGACAGGAAGGCTTCGACCTCGATGCGGCGGGTGACATCCTGCTGGTCGTCGACATAGGCGTCGAGGTCAGTTTCCGTCACAGGGTCGACAAGAGCGCTCATGGCTCACCTCCCACGATGCTGAGATGACTTCTTCCGCGCGCCGGGGCGGCGTCTTCCATCTGGCGCAGTGCCGCGCGCGCCCTGCCGATGCGCGACATCAGCGTGCCCAGCGGCACGCCGGTGGCATTGGCCGCCTGCTGGTAGGAAAGCCCTTCGATGGCGACCAGATGCAGCGCCGAGCGCTGCTCTTCCGGCAGGTTGAAAAAGGCGTCCCGCACCTGCGCCAGGCGCACCGAATGTTCCTGCGGCGCCGGCGTAGCGGCGTCGGCGAGGTATCCGGCCTGTTCGATGCGCATCGCTTCCGAGCGGCGCGAGCGCATGCGGTCGACAAATGCGTTGTGGACGATGGACAGCAGCCAGGCACGCAGGTTTGCGCCCGAGCGGAAGGTGCCGCGCCGCTCATAGGCGCGCACAAGCGCGTCATGCACGAGATCCTCGGCATCCGCGCTGTCGCGCGTCAGCGACTGCGCATAGCGCCGCAGCGACCCGAGCTGTCCTATGATGTCAAAGCGTGGCATCGACCGTTTCATGCCCTGTTTACGGAGCATGTGGGGATGTTAATCCCGACCCGTGCCATTTTTCTTTGGCGGTTTCCCCGGAGGATTGCCCCTCCGCCCGCCCGGCTCTTAGGGGCGAAGTGGTTTTGCCGGTTTGGGTGTAGTCACACCGCAAGCGCGCAACACCCATCGGCCGCCGTCGCTGCGAAAATCGGTGATGCTCAGCGGCTCGATATCAATCTTCCGACAGGCGGCAAGCGGAGCACCCAGAACATGCACGATCGCGGTGCGAATGACACTGGCATGGGTCAGCGCGATGGTGTGGCCAGGCTCTGCCATCAACCGGTCCATTAACTCGGAAGCCCGGCGGCCAACGTCGGCCAGAGACTCGCCGCCATGCGGCGCTGCGTTGGGGTCGGTCAGCCAGGCGGCGATGTCGCCGGGCTGTTGGGCCTGCACGTCCTCAAAACTCTTCCCGGCCCAGCCTCCATGATCCTGGTCCGCCAGGAGCGGTTCGACCGATGCGTCCAGCGATAGCGCCTCGGCGGTCTGGCGGGCGCGAAGCGCGGGCGCTGTCCATGCGCGGTCGGCGCGGCGCAGCGTCCCGCGCATCGCCTTCGCCTGCGTCAGCGAGCGCGGGTCCAGCGGCTCATCGAGCGGAAACGAACCCCGCCGGGTCGCGGCCGTGGCGCCGTTGCAGATCATCGTCAGCCGTACGAGCATGAGGCAGTCATTCCTTGAGCCGCTTTCGAAGCGAGGCATACGCTGCAATTAGAATAGCTGCTATCGTTTCGAAAGGCCGCGCCCCCTGGGGTGCCGCCCTTCGCTTTGCGCAATTAAAACCGCTGGCGAAGCGCCTTCGATTTGCGTATCACTCCGCCGCGCAAACGGAACCATAACGATGTTCGAAGACCTGCAGCCAGCTCCCGCCGACAAGATCCTGGCCCTGATCGGCCTCTATCGCGCCGATCCGCGTCCCAACAAGGTCGACCTCGGCGTCGGCGTCTACAAGGATCGCGACGGCAAGACGCCGGTGATGCGCGCGGTGCGTGAGGCTGAAAAGCGGCTGCTGAGCAGCCAGGACACCAAGACCTATCTCGGGCTCGCCGGCGACACCGGCTTCAACGCGGTGATGGCCAAGCTCGCCTTCGGGCCGGGCGCGGACATGACGCGCATCCGGGCGGCACAGGCGCCCGGCGGCTCCGGTGCGCTTCGCCTGGTGGCGGAGCTGCTCAAGCGGACGCGTTCGGACGCCACGATCTGGCTGTCGGACCCGACATGGCCGAACCACATGCCGGTGATGCGCGCAGCCGGCCTGCAGATCCGCGAATATCCCTATTTCGACGCGGCCTCCGGTGCTGTTCGTTTCGACGACATGCTGGAGGCGTTGCGAACGGCCAAGAGCGGCGACGTGGTGCTGTTGCATGGCTGCTGCCACAACCCGACCGGCGCCAACCTCGATGCGGGGCAGTGGCAGGCCGTCACCGATCTGGTCGTCGAGCGCGGCCTGCTGCCGTTCGTCGACATCGCCTATCAGGGCTTTGGCGACGGCCTCGAGGCCGACGCTCTCGGCCTGCGCCTGCTGGCGGCGAAAGTTCCGGAAATGGTCGTTGCCTCGAGCTGCTCGAAGAACTTCGCCGTCTATCGCGATCGTGTCGGCGCGGCGATGGTCTTGGCCAGGGACAGCGCGCAGGCCGACGTGGCGATGAGCCAGATGCTGTCGGCCGCACGCGCCATGTATTCGATGCCGCCCGACCATGGCGCGGCGGCGGTGCGCATTGTGCTGGAAGACGCAAGCCTGCGCGCCGACTGGGAAGCCGAGTTGGAAGAGATGCGCCTGCGCATGCTGAGGCTTCGCGTGGCTTTCGCCGAGGCGCTGCGCCGGCAGTCCAACTCCGACCGCTTCGACTTCGTCGCCAGCCATCGCGGCATGTTCTCGCGGCTTGGTCTCACGGAAGCGCAGGTCGAGCGGTTGCGTGCCGAGCACGGCGTCTACATGGTTGGCGATAGCCGCATCAACGTCGCTGGATTGCCGGAGGACGGCATGGACGACCTCGCCAAGGCGATCGTCTCCGTGCTTGACTGAAGCGGCTCAGCTGTGGACAAGGCCCCCTCGCCGGCTGACAGTGTTGGCCGTGCGTCGGGTCGCAGGATAGCATCCGCCGCATGACGCCATCCAAAGACATTTCGCGCCTGATCGAGATCATGGCCGCGCTGCGCGCGCCGAGGACCGGCTGCCCCTGGGACATCGAGCAGGATTTCTCGACCATCGCGCCCTATACGATCGAGGAAGCCTACGAGGTGGCGGATGCCATCGCGCGCGGTGACCTCAACGATCTGCGCGATGAGCTCGGCGACCTCCTGCTGCAGGTCGTCTACCACGCGCAAATGGCCGAGGAAGCGGGCGAATTCGCCTTCCCGGATGTCGTCCAGGCCATCACCACCAAAATGATCCGGCGCCACCCGCATGTCTTCGGCGACGAGGAAGCCCGCGGCGCCGGCATGGCCAAGGGCATGTGGGAGAAGATCAAGGCCGAGGAGAAGGCGGAGAAACGGCAAGGCCGTCTCGCGCGCGGCCTCGACCCCGAAGACAATGGCAAGGGATTTCTGGACAGTGTTCCGGTCGCCCTGCCCGCTTTGACGCGAGCGCTAAAGCTTCAGGAGAAGGCTGCCCGTGTCGGCTTCGACTGGAGCGAGGCAGCCCCCATCCTCGACAAGATCGAGGAGGAGATCGGCGAGTTGCGCGAGGCTCTGGCGAAGGGCGAGACGGCCTCGATCAAGGACGAGTTCGGCGACATGCTGTTCGCCGTCGTCAATCTCGGCCGTCATCTCAAGTTCGATTCGGAAGCCGCTTTGAGCGGCACCAACGAAAAATTCCGGACGCGCTTCCACTATGTCGAGCAGGCTCTCGAGAAGTCCGGCAACACACTGGAGAAGGCCACCCTGGACGAGATGGAAGCGCTCTGGCAGGAAGCGAAGAGCGCGAAGTAGGCCTGTAGATCGGCAATCCGGGACGGAAACGCGTTTAGACTTTTCCGATAATTGCTCCGGCCTAGCCGTTGTTTTTGCGACGCAATCGGCTTTCGATCTCTTCGCGAGCGCTTTGTGTAGCCTTGAGCGAGATGGTGGCGCTGCCGTCTTCATTGTCGGTGCGCGAAACGATATCGCCATTGCGATACAGCCAATCGACAAAGCCAAATTGTGCCGGCTCGATCGTCACCGTCAGATCTTCGAGCTCGCCGGCCATGCGCGTCTCGATGAGCGCCTTAAGCGCATCGATGCCCTCGCCGATCACCGCCGATATGGCGATCGGCGGACCCTTGCTGCCGTCCGCGGCATCGGCAAGCAGGCGGCTCCTGTTGCCTTCGTCCAGCAGATCGATCTTGTTCCAGACTTCGATCACACGCTTGGTGTCACCGGCGTCGACACCGAGGTCGGCCAGGATGCGCTCGACATCCTCGGCCTGTGCCGCCGTGTCGGGATCGGAAATGTCGCGCAGATGGATGACGAGATCGGCCTCGACCACCTCTTCCAGCGTGGCGCGAAAAGCCGCGATCAAATGCGTCGGCAGGTCGGAGATGAAGCCGACCGTGTCCGACAGGATGATCGGCGTGCCATGCGGCAGGCGCACGCGGCGCAGCGTCGGATCGAGCGTGGCGAACAGCATGTCCTGCGCCAGTACGTCCGCCCCGGTCAGCCGGTTGAACAGCGTCGACTTGCCGGCATTGGTGTAGCCGACGATCGCCACCACCGGGAACGGCACCTTCTTGCGCTTGGCGCGATGCAGGTCGCGGGTGCGACGCACCGTTTCCAGCTCGTGCTTCAGCTTGATGATCTTTTCCTGCAACTGCCGCCGGTCGGATTCGATCTGGGTTTCGCCGGGACCGCCGAGGAAGCCGGCGCCACCGCGCTGGCGTTCAAGGTGGGTCCAGCTGCGGACCAGGCGGCCCTTCTGATAGTTGAGATGGGCAAGCTCGACCTGCAGCGTGCCTTCCTTGGTGCGGGCGCGCTCGCCAAAGATTTCTAGGATCAGCCCGGTTCGGTCCAGAACCTTGGCATGCAGTTCCCTCTCGAGATTGCGTTGCTGCACCGGGGTCAGCGGATGGTCGACGATGACCAGCTCGGCGTCGTTGTCCTTGACGAATTGGGCGAACTCTTCGACCTTGCCGCTGCCGAGCAAGGTTGCTGGACGCGGATCGTTGACCGTCACGACAGCCGTATGGACAGGGTCGAGATTGATGGCGCGCGCAAGGCCGACCGCCTCGTCATGGCGAGCGTCGGCCGAACGCGTCAGCCGCGGGCGGTTGGTGTCGTCGTCGCCGCGCGGCTGACGGGCAAGCACGGGCACAATGACGACGGCCCGGGTCGGCGCCATGGCTTCCGTCCCGGGATGATGCGCTGGTTTTCCGCGAACCGTGCCGTCCGCGTCCTTCTCACGTGCCAATCAGGCGCCCTGGCTTTCCTCGCCATCGAACATCTGAACCGGCTGGCTCGGCATGATCGTGGAAATGGCGTGCTTGTAGACGAGCTGGGAGTGACCGTCGCGGCGCAGCAGCACACAGAAATTGTCGAACGAAGTGACCACGCCGGTCAGCTTCACGCCGTTGATGAGGAAGATGGTGAGCGGGTTCTTGCTCTTGCGAACTGAATTCAGGAACAGGTCCTGAAGATTTTGCGATCGTTCCGCCATTGTTCTTGTCTTTCGCCGATCCCCTTCGGTTTGCAAGCCAATGCGCCAAATTGTCGGGCACATGTCAAGCGCGCAAACACCGTCTTGTCGTCAGTAACGACAAGCAGAACGAGATATATTGATGTTCATTCCACCTGTGCGGTTATCAGGCTGGACTTTTTTCCGCAATGTCAAAAAAGGCCTGCCGTAACGAAAGTGTCACTGAGCCGGGGTGCCCGTTGGCCACAGGATCGCCGTCAATAGCCACGACCGGCATGGCGATCGTCGTGGCGGAACTGATGAACGCCTCGCGCGCCGCCTTGGCCTCGGCGACCGAAAAACCGCGCTCTTCGATCTTCAGGCCGAGCTTTGCCGCAACCTCGAACATGGTCGTGCGGGTGATGCCGCGCAGGATGCCGTGATCGGCTGGTCTGGTAACCAGGACGCCGTCCCTGGTGACGATCCAGGCGTTGGACGAGCCGCCTTCCTTGACGTTGCCTTCGGGGTCGACGAACCATGCCTCCTGCGCGCCGGCCTCCTTGGCTTTTTGCTTGGCCAATACATTGGGCAGCAGTCCGACGGTCTTGATATCGACCCGGTCCCAGCGATTCTCTGGCACGGTAATGACCGCGATCCCGGTCTCGGCTCGCTTTGCTCCAGCCGCCGGATCGGCCTTTTTGGCAGTAACCACCAAAGACCGCTTGGTGTCCGCCGACGGGAAAACAAACTCGCGGCTGGCGACACCGCGCGTTACCTGCACATAGACCAGGCCGTTGACGACATGGTTGCGGTTGACCACTTCGCGCAGAATGAGCGGCAGCACGTTGCGCGCGACCGGCCATGCAATCGACAGTTCGGTCAGCGAGCGGTTGAGCCGGGCAAGATGGCGCGGCATGTCGACGATGAAGCCGCGCGCCACCTCGCAGACCTCATAGACGCCATCGGCGAACTGATAGCCGCGATCCTCGATATGCACGGAAGCGTTCGCGTGAGCGACATAGCGCCCGTTGACATAGGCAATGCGCGGCATTGGCGACCCCTGAAAAATCTCGGGCTTTCTTATGCGATTCCGCCGCCGCCGTAACCGGCAAATGCTTGGACCACGCGCTGTTCAGCACAGGTCCTGCGCGTCAGACGCCCAGCGACTTCAGTTTGCGGTGCAGCGCCGAGCGCTCCATCCCGATGAACTCGGCGGTCTTCGAGATGTTGCCGCCAAAGCGGTTGATCTGGGCGATCAGATAGTCCTTCTCGAACTGTTCGCGCGCCTCGCGCAGCGGCAGCGCCATGATGTGCTGGTCGGACTGATTCGGCGTGCGCGGCATGACATCGCCGATCTCGGACGGCAGAAGGTCCGCGGTGATCGGCGCATCGACGTCGTCGCCGCGCGCCAGGATCATCAGGCGCTCGACATTGTTGCGCAGCTGACGCACGTTGCCCGGCCAATTGTGCGCCTGCAGCACGGCAAGCGCATCGTCGCCGATACGGCGCGGCTTGATGCCGGCCTGGCGGGCGATCTGCTTCATGAAATTGTCGACGAGATAGGGAATATCCTCGCGCCGTTCGGCCAGCCCCGGCACCATCACCGGAACCACCGCCAGGCGATGATAGAGATCCTCGCGGAAACGCCCGTCGGCGATCATGGCTTCCAGGTTCTGCGAGGTCGAGGAGATGATGCGGACATCGACCTTGACCCGTTTGGTGCCCCCTACCCGCTCGAACTGCTGCTCGACCAGCACACGCAGGATCTTGTTCTGCGTCTCGCGCGGCATGTCGGCCACTTCATCGATGTAGAGGATGCCGCGATGGGCTTCTTCCAGCGCGCCGACCTTGCGCTCGACACCGTTCGATTCGGTACCGAACAGTTCGATCTCCATGCGCTCGGGCGTGATGTTTGCAGCGCTCAGGGTCACGAACGGCCCGCCCTTGCGGGCCGACAGCGTGTGGATGGCGCGCGCCGCCAGTTCCTTGCCTGATCCGGACGGGCCGATGATCATCACACGGCTGTTGGTCGGCGCGACGCGCTCGATGGTCTGGCGCAGCTGGCTCATCGCCGACGACATGCCGATCAGGTCGAAGGTCTCGCCGCTGCGCTGCTTGAGGTCGGAAACCTCGCGCCGCAACTTCGAGGTTTCGAGCGCACGCTCGGCGATGAGGATCAGCCTGTCGGCCTTGAACGGCTTCTCGATGAAATCGTAGGCGCCACGGCGGATGGCCGAGACCGCCGTTTCGATGTTGCCGTGACCGGAGATCATCACCACCGGCAGAGTGGGATGCATGGTCTTGATCTCGTCGAGCAGCGCCAGGCCGTCCAGGCGCGAGCCCTGCAGCCAGATGTCGAGGAAAATCAACCTCGGCGCCCGATCGGCTATGGCCGCCAACGCGCTGTCGGCGTCAAATGCCGTACGGGTTTCGTGACCTTCGTCGCTCAGTATGCCTGCGACGAGCTCGCGGATGTCTTCCTCGTCATCGACGATGAGAATATCAGACGCCATTACCGACCTTTTCAGTTTCTCTTTCGTGTTCCGTCTTGCCCTCGCCGCGCAACGGCGTGACGGCCGCGGGCGGCAGGATGATGCTGATCATCGCCCCGCGGCCGCCATGGAAGTCCGCAGGCGCATCATGAAGTTCCAGCCTGCCGCCATGGTCCTCCACGATCTTCTTGACGATAGCGAGACCAAGCCCGGTGCCCTTCTCGCGCGTGGTCATATAGGGCTCGAGCAACCGTTGGCGATTCTCCCGCGGCAGACCTTTGCCATTGTCGATGACGTCGATTCGAATCGCGCCATTCTGACGGCCGGCTTGAATCCGGATTATGCCGTGCGAGCCGTCCTTTTGTTCCAGTCCGTCGATCGCCTCGGCGGCGTTCTTGATCACATTGCCGAAAGCCTGCGCCAAAAGGCGGCTGTCGAACGTGCCCTTGAGCGGTTCGTTGCCGAAAATCCGCTCGAAGGTGATGTCGGCGCGGCTGACTTCGACCAGGAAGGACGCCTCACGCAGCGATTCGCGCAGATCGATGGCTTTCATCTCGGGCTTGGGCATGCGCGCGAAGGCGGAGAATTCGTCGACCATCCGGCCGATGTCCTCGACCTGCCGGATGATGGTGTCGGTGCATTGGTCGAAAACCTCACGGTCTTCGGTGATGACCTTGCCATAGCGGCGCTTGATGCGCTCGGCCGAAAGCTGGATCGGCGTCAGCGGGTTCTTGATCTCGTGGGCGATGCGCCGCGCCACATCGGCCCAGGCGGAAGAACGCTGCGCCTGGACCAGATCGGTGATGTCGTCGACGGTCACGACGTAGGATTTCTCCTCCGAGCCGTCATCGCCCGCCTCGACGGTGATCTGCACGTTGAAAGTACGCTCGGTCCCGGCGCGGAAAAACGTCACCTGCTCTCGGTAGACGGGCTTGCCCGACTGGCGACCGATCTCGAAGACACGGCCAACATGCGGCAGAATGGCGGAAAGGTTCTGCCCGAGTGCGGCACTGGCGGAGACGGCCAGCATCGATTCGGCTGAACGGTTGACGATGGTGACGATGCCGTAGGGATCGACGCCGATGACGCCGGCGGTGACACCGGCAAGCACGGCTTCGGAAAAGCGCCGCCGTTCGTCGATCAGGTCCTTTGCCGACAGGATCTCGTTGCGTTGCGATTTGAGCTCCAGCAGCATCTTGTTGAAGGTGTCGCCCAGCGAGGCGACGTCGCCGTCGGAAGGCCTGACCGGAACCGCGACGTCCAGATTGCCTGTCGCCACCTCGTCGGCGGCGCCGATAAGCTGGCGAATCGGCCGCACGAGACGGTCGGCGACCGCGATGCCGGTCCAGATTGCCGACAAGATGATGATCAGCGTCAGCGACAGATAGGGCAGCGCGAAGGCCACTTGCGAGGTGCGCCTGTTGTCTTCGAGATTGCGATACTCGTCGGTGTTGGACCTGACGATCTGCCGCGCCTTGATCACCTCGGGATCGACAAGGCGGATGGTGTAGAGGTAGAGGCCCTCGATCTCGCGCAGCTTGACGATGGCGCCCATGATGTTGCGGGTGCGCGGCTCTATCAGCACCGGTTTGCCGTCGGTGGCGCTGCTGACCGCGCCTTCCGGCGGTTCCGGCATGGCGAAATCGGCATCGGTCTGCGCGCTCATGACGAACGAACCGTCGGGCTTGATCAGCGCCGCATGGGCCAGCGACCGGCCCACCGCCTCCTTGTTCAGGAGGTCGAGAAAGCCTGTGCGATCAAGGCCGTAGAGTGTTCGCGACGCGTCGAGATCATAGGCCATCGACAGCGTCGTGCCCTGCAAGTTGCGGGCATTTTCCTGAACATAGGCATCGGCGATCGATAACGAGGAATTGACGATCGTCTTGGTGCGAATCTCGAACCAGCGATCGAGGCCGATATCGAGCGTGATCGAGGCGATAATGGCCACCATGATGGCGGGAATGGCGGCAACCAGCGCGAACATGGCAACGATGCGCACATGCAGCCGCGAGGCCGCCTTGCCATGCCGGCGCGCCATGACGATGCGATGCACCTCGCGCCCGACCAGCGCCATGAGGAACAGCACGAAAGCGGCGTTAAGCGCGATCAGCGCCCAGGTCGTCCTGGCGTCAGGCGCGATCGGCGTCGCGCCGACCAGGATAGTGAATGAAATGGCCGCCATGACCAGCGCGCCGACGACCGCCACCACGCCGGGCAGCGCCAGCAAGCGGCGTCCGTCGCGCGCGCCGGGTTCGCTGAATAGCGGTTGGTTGAGTACAGGTGCCTGCGGAGCCATGTCGCCGTCTGGGAGCCAATGATTGCGTCCGATCTATGCAACGCATTGTGGCGATTATGCAACAAGTGTGACAATGGCGGAAATCTTTCGCCGCTCAGTCCCCTGAAAAGAGTGCGTCAGACCAGCACTCAGCCCGGCCGCGACGATTTATAGACGTTGACGCCCAGTTCGCGAATCTTCTTGCGCAGCGTGTTGCGGTTCAGCCCCAGCAGTTCCGCAGCCTTGATCTGATTGCCGCGGGTTGCCGTCATCGAGGCCAGGACCAGCGGATATTCGACTTCGGACAGGATGCGCTGGTAGAGCCCGGCTGGCGGCAATTCGCCGGCAAACGAGGCGAAATAGCGCTGCAGGAAATGCTCCACCGCCTGGCCGATGGAAAGGTCGTCGGGAATGAGGTTGCCGCCGCCGGGGACCACGGGGCGCTCGCCGGTCTTCAGCTCCGCCTCGATGATTTCGGCGGAGATCTCATCCTGTGAATAGAGCGCGGCCAGCCGGCGAACCAGGTTTTCCAGTTCGCGCACATTGCCCGGCCACGGGTAGCGCTTCATCAGTTCGATGCCGCCGGATGAAATACGCTTGGTCTGCAGCCCTTCCATTTCGCCGAGCTTGAAGAAGTGGCGCACGAGATCAGGCACGTCCTCGGAGCGCTCGCGCAGCGCCGGCAACCTCAGCGGAACGACATTGAGGCGATAGAACAGATCCTCGCGGAACAATCCCTGGTTGATTAGGGTGCGCAGATCCTTGTTGGTGGCGGCGACGATGCGCACATCCGTCTTGATCGGCGTGCGGCCGCCGACCGTCGTGTATTCGCCCTGCTGCAGGACACGCAGCAGGCGCGTCTGCGCCTCCATCGGCATGTCGCCGATCTCGTCGAGGAACAGCGTGCCGCCCTCGGCCTGCTCGAAGCGGCCGGTGGAGCGGTTCTGGGCGCCGGTGAAAGCGCCCTTCTCGTGGCCGAACAGTTCCGATTCGATCAGGTCGCGCGGGATCGCCGCCATGTTGATGGCAACGAACGGTCCGCCGCGACGGCGGCCATATTCATGCAGCGCGCGCGCCACCAGTTCCTTGCCGGTGCCGGATTCGCCCGAGATCATCACCGTCAGGTCGGTCTGCATCATGCGCGCCAGCATGCGATAGATGTCCTGCATGGCCGCCGAGCGGCCGACCAGCGGCATCGTTTCGGGCTGCTCGTCGGGCCGCGCATCGATTTTCGGCCGGCGGGGCTCCGACAGCGCCCGGTTGACGATATTGAGCAGTTCGGTCAGGTCGAACGGTTTCGGCAGATATTCATAGGCGCCGGTCTCGGATGCACGGATCGCCGTCATGAACGTGTTCTGGGCGCTCATGACGATGACGGGCAGCTCCGGCCGCGCCTTCTTGATGCGCGGCAGCATGTCGAAGGCGTTCTCGTCCGGCATGACGACGTCGGTGATGACAAGGTCGCCCTCGCCCGCCGCCACCCAGCGCCACAAGGTCGAGGCGTTGGACGTGACGCGCACCTCGTGGCCGACGCGCGAGAGAGCCTGGTTGAGCACGGTGCGGATCGCCGCATCGTCATCGGCGACGAGAATATTGCCGCGAGCGGTCATTTGCGGTCTCCTTCACCGTCTTCTTCAGCGCCGAACGGCGTTTCCTTCCAGGCCGGCATCAGGATGCGGAAGGTGGTCCCGCGCGGGGTCGATTCGCATTCGATGATGCCGCCATGCTCGCCGACGATCTTGGCGACCAGCGCCAAGCCCAGTCCCGAGCCGTTCGGTTTGGTGGTGATGAAGGGATCGAACAGGATCGGCAGGATATCCTCCGAGACACCGGAGCCATTGTCGCGCACGCAGAACTCGAGCGGCAGCGACACGCGATCCTGTGTGCCTGGAACCGAAACGCGGATGCCCGGCCGGAAGGCAGTCGACAGCACGATCTCGCCATGGGGGTCGCTGCCGATTGCCTCGGCGGCGTTCTTGACCAGGTTCAGGAACACCTGGATCAGTTGGTCGCGATTGGCGAATACCGGAGGCAATGATGGATCATAGTCCTCCAATATCCTGATTTTCTTCGCAAAACCGTTCTTTGCGATCGCCTTCACATGGTCGAGTACGACATGGATGTTGACGGGGTAGCGATCGATCGGCCGCTCGTCGGAAAACACCTCCATGCGATCGACCAGCGAGACGATGCGGTCCGTCTCGTCGGTGATAAGCCGGGTCAGTGCGCGGTCTTCATCGGAGGCGGACAGTTCGAGCAGTTGCGCGGCGCCGCGGATGCCGGAGAGCGGGTTCTTGATCTCGTGGGCGAGCATCGCTGCCAGGCCGGTCACAGAGCGTGCGGCACCGCGATGCGTCATCTGCCGGTCGATCTTGTCGGCCATCGACCGTTCCTGGAACATGACCACGACGGAGCCCGGGAATTCCGTCACTGGTGCGACATAGAGATCGACGACCTTCTCGATGCCGAGGCGTGGCGACGACACATCGACCCGATACTCGTTGACCGGAGCCCGACGCTCGCGCACCTGATCGACCAGGGTCAGCAGCGGACTGCCGAAGGGGACGAGCTTGGACAGCGTGTTGCGCGCCAGCATGGTCGCGCTGGAGCGAAAGAAATCCTCGGCATCGGCATTGGCGAAGGTGATGAACCCGTCCTCGCTGATCATGATCACCGGGCGGCGGATGGTGTTGAGGACGATCTGGGCGGCATCCACCATTTCAGTTCCCTGGCCAGCGGTGGCGTTCATGCGGCGCTCCGCAGGCTCAAGGGTTGCGGATCGCGCGAAAACACATTGCGCAGCAAGGCAATGACGCGGGCCGGATCGAACGTCGTCAGGATGGCCTTTCGGTGGTCGTCGGCGACGCCAACGGCATGGCGATCGAGATACCAGCCCAGATGTTTGCGCGCCTGGCGCAAACCGCTCTCGACGCCATAAAGCGCCAGCATGTCCTCGTAGTGGCCGACGATATAGTCGGCCAGAGCCGCGGGAGTCTGCGGCACGTTGGCCGCCGTTTGGCCTGCCGCAGCTGCCGCGATGCCACCGGCGATCCAGGGCGCGCCGTAATGCGCGCGACCGACCATCACAGCGTCGGCGCCGGATTGGCCGAGAATGGCGGCTGCCTCGGCCGGGGAACAGACATCGCCATTGGCAACGACCGGAATGGACACGGCTTCCTTGACACGGGCGATGGCGCGCCAGTCGGCCTTGCCCTGATAGAACTGGCAGCGCGTGCGGCCGTGCACCGTCACCATCTTGACGCCCGCTTGCTCGGCCCGGCGCGCGAGGATGGGCGCATTGAACGCGCCTTCGTCCCAGCCGAGCCGCATCTTGACCGTCACCGGCACCTTGACCGCGCCGACCACAGCCTCGATCAGCGACAGCGCATGGTCAAGATCCAGCATCAATGCCGAGCCGGCATAACCACCGGTGACCTTCTTGGCCGGGCAGCCCATGTTGATGTCGATGATGTCGGCGCCCTCGCCTGCGGCAATCCGTGCGCCTTCGGCCATGTGGATCGCTTCGCGGCCGGCTAGCTGCACCATATGGACCGGCAGGCCGGAATGCCGTATGCGCAGGTCGAAGCCGGCCCTACCCTTGGCGAGTTCGCCGCTTGCCACCATTTCGGACACGACCAGGCCCGCGCCATGCGCATGGGCGCGCTGCCGGAAAGGCTCGTCGGTGATTCCCGACATCGGCGCGAGGAATACGCGGTTGCGGATTTCCACGCCGCCGACGTTCAAAGGCGCGGCCAATCTGGTTGAGTTAACCATGCACAAAAACCAAGCATGTCCATTCGTTGCACATTCTCTAGCCATATCAGCGGCAATGTGCAACGCGGAATGACGTCACATTGAGGCGCAATCGGGAAAATTCCAGAGCCTTGGGGATTTGCCGTGGCCAAGGCGCCGCGCGTCCTTCATGCCGTGTGAAGGAGGCTTTTGAGTTCATATTTGACGCACGATCTTTTCGGAAAACCAATTACACTTTTGGGGATCGTGCGCTAAGCCAATCGCCATGACTGACGGAAGTGAAAACTCGAGCGCGACAGGTGGGGTTGCGGTGGTGATCGTCGCCGCCGGCCGCGGCGCTCGTGCCGGGCAGGCCAACGGACCCAAGCAGTACCAGAACATTGGCGGCCGCGCTGTCATTGCGCACACGCTGGAGATGTTTCTGACCCATCCGCGAACTGGCCGGATCGTTGTCGCCATTCATGCCGACGACCACGAATTGTTCCGGCAAGCAGCGGGCGCACAGGCACAGCGCGTCACTGCCATCATTGGCGGACCGACCAGGCAGGAGTCCGTTCGGCTCGGGCTGCTGGCGCTGAAGGAACACGCGCCGGGCCAGGTTCTGATTCACGACGCCGTCCGCCCGTTCGTCGATGCGGAGTTGATCGACCGCACCATCGCCGCCATCGGCGAGAACGAGGGGGCGTTGCCCGCCCTGCCCGTCGCCGACACGCTGAAGCGCGAGTCGGCCGCCGGCGTGGTCGCGGAGACCGTTTCCCGCAGCGGGCTGCACGCGGCGCAAACGCCGCAAGGTTTTCCCTATGGGCCGATCCTTGCCGCGCACGACAGGGCCTACCAACTGGGCAGGCTGGATTTCACCGATGACGCGGCCATCGCCGAATGGGCGCAGATTCCAGTCAATCTCGTTCCGGGCTCGCCGGACAATGTCAAACTCACCTGGGCACGGGACATCGCCATGGCGCACCAGCGGCTTTCCAGCGAACGCACGCATTTCCCCGACATCCGCACCGGCAACGGCTACGATGTCCACGCCTTTGAGCCCGGCGATCACGTCACACTGTGCGGCGTCGCCATTCCACATGACAAGAAACTGTCCGGTCATTCCGATGCCGATGTCGGCCTGCACGCCTTGACCGACGCCCTGCTGGCAACCTGCGGCGCCGGCGACATCGGCACGCATTTTCCGCCATCCGATCCGCAGTGGAAAGGTGCGGCGTCGCGGATCTTCGTCGAACACGCGGCGAAGCTGGTGCGCGAGCGCGGCGGACGCATCGCCAATGCCGACGTCACATTGATCTGCGAGGCGCCGCGCGTCGGGCCGCATCGCGAGGCGATGACGGCAGCCCTGTCGCGGATGCTGGGGATTTCCGCCGACCGCATCTCGATCAAGGCGACAACCAACGAAAAATTGGGCTTTGTCGGTCGTGAAGAAGGCATTGCGGCGATCGCCACCGCCAGCGTGGTGTTCCCCGGCGAGGTGCCGGAATGAGCAACGCCGAACTGGCCATTGCCCTGTTCGAGGCCTGCCGCGAACGCGGCATCATGGTGGCGACGGCGGAAAGCTGCACCGGCGGCATGATCATCGCCGCGCTGACCGACATTGCCGGTTCCTCGGCCGTGGTCGATCGCGGCTTCATTACCTATTCCAACGACGCCAAGATGGACATGCTTGGCGTTTCAGCGGCGACGCTCGAGGCGCATGGCGCGGTGTCCCGCGAGACGGCGATCGAGATGGCGGCCGGAGCACTTGCCCGTTCGCGAGCGGGACTAACCCTTGCGGTCACCGGCATCGCCGGGCCAGGCGGCGGTTCGGCGCAGAAGCCTGTCGGCCTGGTGTGGTTCGGCGTCGGACTGGAAGGCCAAACCGTGACGGCCGAACACAGGCAGTTTGCAGATAAGGGCCGCGATTTCATCCGCCGTGAGACGGTCGGGCACGCCCTGGAACTTGGGCTGCGAGCGCTTGGCCGGATTTAGGTCGACGACGCGACGCCATAGATGACGTCGGCACGCTTTTCGAAAGCCTCGGCGAACATGCGGAAGGCACGGTCGAACATGGTGCCCATCAGCGCGCCCAGGATACGGCTCTTGAACTCATAGTCGATGAAGAAGCGAACGGCACAGCCGGCGCCATCGGGCTCGAAACGCCAGACATTGCTCAGATATTTGAACGGACCATCGATATACTTCACGTCGATGGCGTTCTCGTCGGGCTTCAAAAGCACCTGCGTCGTGAAGGTCTCGCGGATCGCCTTGTAGCCGATGCTCATGTCGGCCAGCAGAACGGTACGTCCGTCACGCTCCTTGCGCGAGCGTACCGTCAGCGCTTCGCAAAGCGGCAGGAATTGCGGATAGGCCTCGACATCGGCTACCAGCGCAAACATCTGTTGCGGCGTATGGGCGACGCGGCGGGTGGCTTCGAATTTCGGCATTCAACCAGCGCTAGACCGACTTCTGAAGCTGTGCTTCCCGCGCCGCGCGCAGCCGGGCGAAATCGTCGCCGGCATGGTGCGATGAGCGCGTCAGCGGGCTCGATGCCACCAGCAGGAAACCCTTGGTCCGGCCGATCGTCTCGAAGGACTTGAACTCTTCGGGCGTGACGAAGCGGATCACCGGATGGTGCTTCTTCGACGGCTGCAGATACTGGCCGATGGTCATGAAGTCGACATTGGCCGTGCGCAGATCGTCCATCAGCTGCAGGATTTCATTCCGCTCCTCGCCCAGGCCGACCATGATGCCGGACTTGGTGAAGATCGACGGATCGAGTTCCTTGACCCGTTGCAACAGCCGGATCGAGTGGAAATAGCGGGCACCCGGCCGAACCTTCAGATAATTCGACGGCACGGTTTCGAGATTGTGGTTGAAGACGTCGGGCTTGGCCGCCACCACAATCTCCAGCGCGCCGTCCTTGCGCAGGAAATCAGGCGTCAGGATTTCGATCGTCGTCGACGGCGTTGCCGCGCGGATCGCGCGGATGACATCGGCAAAGTGCTGCGCACCGCCATCGGCAAGATCGTCGCGGTCGACGGAGGTGATGACGACGTGGCTCAGCCCCATCTGCCTGACGGCATGCGCGACGCGGGCCGGCTCGTCGGGGTCGAGTGCGGTCGGAATGCCGGTGGCGACATTGCAGAAGGCGCAGGCGCGCGTGCAGATCTCGCCCATGATCATGAAGGTGGCGTGCTTCTTGTCCCAGCACTCGCCGATGTTGGGGCAACCAGCCTCTTCGCAGACCGTCACCAGCTTGTGCGATTTGACGATCTCGCGTGTCTCGGCATAGCCCTTGGAGACCGGCGCCTTGACGCGAATCCAGTCCGGCTTGCGCAACACCTCCTGGTCGGGCTTGTGCGCCTTCTCGGGGTGCCGCAGCCGTGGCGCGTTGGCGATCGTGTCGAGGACAGTAACCATCTGGACCCTGGCTTTTCTCGCGACCGCCCGTCGGCGATCGTCACTTCATCGTCATCTAGGACTTTTCGGCGCAAAGAAAAAGGCAGCGGCGGCGCATGCCGCTACAACCGTTTTCGCATAGCCGGGAACGGTACCGACTAGCGGCGCACCAGGCGACCGACCCAGATCAGCAGGCAGGCACCGATGAAGCCGGTGATCAGATAGGCGGTCCAGCCGACGCCGAACGGGCCGAAATTGAGCGCCTGCAGGATGGCGTTCAACACGATCGCTCCAACGATGCCCATGATAATGTTCATGAAAATGCCAGTGTTGCTCTTCATGACCATTTCGGCGAACCAGCCTGCCAGGCCGCCGATAATGATGGCTGCGAGCCAGCCCACGCCGTTCAAGTGCATATGCCTTCTCCTTGCGCGCGTAAAAATGCATGCGGAAACGAGCTGCCTTGCCGTCGAACTCCTGCGGCTTTCGCGGTTGAGTCTCTTGCGGCGAATCTATCATGCGTTCAGCGCGCGGCCATAGGCGTCGAGCACGCTCTCCTTCATCATCTCCGACAGCGTCGGATGCGGGAAGATGGTGTGCATCAGCTCTTCCTCGGTCGTCTCCAAGTTCATCGCGACGACAAAGCCCTGGATCAGTTCGGTCACCTCGGCGCCGACCATATGGGCGCCGAGCAGCTGACCGGTCTTCTTGTCGAAGATGGTCTTGATGAAGCCCTGATCCTCGCCAAGCGCGATCGCCTTGCCGTTGGCGGCGAACTGGAAGCGGCCGACGCGGATATCCTTGCCTTCGGCCTTGGCCTTGGCTTCCGTCAGGCCGACGGAGGCGACCTGCGGATTGCAGTAGGTGCAGCCGGGAATCTTGAGCTTGTCGATGGCGTGCACGCCGGGGAAGTTGGCGATCTTTTCCACGCACACAACGCCCTCATGCTCGGCCTTGTGGGCAAGCATGGGAGGGCCGGCGACATCGCCGATGGCGTAGATGCCGGGTACGTTCGTCTTGCCGTAGCCGTCGACGACGACGCAGCCGCGGTCGGTCTTCACGCCGAGCGCTTCAAGGCCGAGATTCTCGATATTGCCCTGGACGCCGACGGCCGAGATCATGCGGTCGGCGGTGATCTTCTCGACCTTGCCGTCCTTCATCTCGACATGCGCGGTGACCGAGTTGGCGCCCTTCTCGACCTTGGTCACCTTGGCTTCGAGAATGATCTTCATGCCTTGCTTCTCGAACTGTTTTTGCGCGAATTTCGAGACTTCGGCGTCCTCGACCGGCATCACCGCCGGCAACAGCTCGACCACCGTCACCTCGGCACCCATGGTGCGGTAGAAGGAAGCAAATTCGATGCCGATGGCGCCCGAGCCCATCACCAGCAGCGATTTCGGCATCTCCTTTGGCACCATGGCCTCGAAATAGGTCCAGATGAGCTTGCCGTCCGGCTCGATGCCGGGCAGCGCGCGCGGCCGCGCGCCGGTCGCCAGGATGATGTGCTTGGCGGTGTAGGTGCCCTCGCCCTTGACGCCCTTCGGCACCGGCGGCTGCGGTTCCATCGGCTTCTTGGCCGTCTTGGAGACGACGACCTCGCCGGGTTTCGACAGCTTGGCTTCGCCCCAAATGACGTCGACCTTGTTCTTCTTCATCAGGAAGGCAACGCCGCCATTGAGCCGCAGCGAGACTTTGCGCGAGCGATCAACGACGGCCGAGGTGTCGACGCTGACCTTGCCGTCGAGCTTCAGGCCATAGTCCTTCAGATGGTCGGAATAGTGCATGATCTCGGCCGAGCGCAGCAGCGCCTTGGTCGGAATGCAGCCCCAGTTGAGGCAGATGCCGCCGAGATGTTCGCGCTCGACGATGGCCGTCTTGAAGCCGAGCTGGGCGGAACGTACCGCCGTGACATAGCCGCCGGGGCCGGAGCCGATGATGATGACGTCGTAGTTCTCAGCCACGGATTTTCTCCTTCAATCACAATTCCAGCATGACGCGCACGACCGATGTCAGCGTCTTGCCGATGTTTCGCGTGTTTTCGGCATCGAGATGGACGCCGTCGAGGGGTGTGGTTTGCGCCACCGTGCCGGCATCGAAGAAGCCGCAGCCGACTTCGTCGGCGAGCGCCGCATATTGCGGGGCGAGCTGCTTCGACGCCTCGTCGCCGCCGGCAAACATGTCCCTGAAGTCGGCATTTTCGGTGCGGCTTACAACGGGCGGCGACACAATGAGTATCTGTGGCGCCGGCCAGTCGAACGGATAGTCATGACCGCGCACGATGTCGATCAACCGTTGGATGCCTTGCTTGGCCGCGACCGGATTGCCGTGGATCCAAGGCTTCATGTCGTTGGCGCCGAGCATGATGACGATCAGATCGATCGGTGCATGCGTCGTCAGCACCGTCGGCAACAGCCGCGCGCCGTTGCGATCGGCACCTGCCAGATGGTCGTCGAAGGCCGTGGTGCGGCCATTGAGTCCGTCGGCGATAACCTGGACGCCACTGCCCAGGCCGGCCTGCAGGACGCTTGGCCAGCGGTCTTCCAGCGCATGACGCCCGCCTTCGGCGTTGTAACCCCAGGTCAGCGAGTCGCCGTAGCAAAGCACCGTCTTCATGCGTTCACCTGTGCATTCATCAAACCGCGCCCCAACCGCCAGCGTACGAACAGCCAGTGGACCAGCACCGTGGCCAAGCTTGGCAAGACCAGGCCGGCGACGAGTCGATGATCGCGGGTGCATTCGAAAAAAACTTCGCAACGAAAAACACAATCGTCACGACAATGGTGACAAGCGCGGACGCCATGAACACCAGAATGTATTCTTCCCGGGCTTCCGTTGCGGTGGCCAGTCCCAGCGCCGTCAGACCGCCGGCAAACCAGGAAATGAAAAAGGCGAAAAGGCTGGTGAAGAACTTCCGCACAGCCTTTTCCTTTCCTAGACCAGCATGCCCATCGGGTTCTCGATCAGCCGTTTGAAGGCGACCAGAAGTTCGGCGCCAAGGGCGCCATCAACGGCGCGATGGTCGGTCGACAAGGTCACCGACATCACGGTGGCGATTTTGATCTCGCCATTCTTGACCACCGCCCGCTCCTCGCCGGCGCCGACCGCCAGGATCGTCGCATGCGGCGGGTTGATTACGGCGGCAAAATCCTTGATGCCGAACATGCCGAGATTGGAGACGGCCGTCGTGCCGCCCTGATACTCTTCCGGCTTCAGCTTGCGGCTGCGGGCGCGGCTGGCCAGGTCCTTCATCTCGTTGGAGATGGTGGACAGCGTCTTTTCATCCGCATGCCGAATGATCGGCGTGATCAGGCCGCCGGGGATCGACACGGCAACGCCGACATCGGCATGCTTGTGCTTGACCATGGCGCTTTCGGTCCACGAGGCATTGGCATCCGGCACCGCCTTCAGCGCCATCGCCATCGCCTTGATGACCATGTCGTTGACCGACAGCTTGTAGGCAGGCACGTCACCCTTCTCGGTCTTCTTCATCGGGGCCGCCGCATTGATCTGCGTGCGCAGCGCCAGCAGCGCATCGAGCTCGCAGTCGAGCGTGAGATAAAAATGCGGGATGGTGGACTTGGCCTCGACCAGGCGACGCGCAATGGTCTTGCGCATGTTGTCGTGCGGGACGAGTTCGTAGGAGCCGGGTTCAAACAGCTTCAGCACCTGGTCGTCCGACATCGCTTTCACCGCCGGAGCAGCGGCGGCAGGTGCACCGGCAGGAGCCTTGGCGGCGGGCTCAGCCCTGGCCCCGCCACCGGCAATCGCGGCATCGACATCGGCCTTCACCACGCGGCCATGCGGGCCGGTGCCGGTCACGGCTGACACATCGACGCCGGCTTCCTTGGCGATACGGCGTGCGAGCGGCGATGCGAAGGTGCGCTCGCCAGTCGCATGGCCATTGGCGACCGGAGCCGGCTCAGCCTTCGGAGCGGCTGCGGCAGCAGGTTCAGCCTTTGCTGCCTCAGCCTTTGGTGCGTCAGCCTTGGGAGCATCCGCTTTCGGCGCTTCGGCTTTCGCCGGTGCGGCACCGCCACCGCTTTTCGCGGCGGCGCCCGCATCCTCGCCCTCAGCGGCAAGCACGGCGATCAGCGCGTTGACCTTGACGCCTTCGGTGCCGGCGGGAACGACGAGCTTGGCGACCGTGCCCTCGTCGACGGCCTCGACCTCCATCGTCGCCTTGTCGGTCTCGATCTCGGCGATGACATCGCCCGGCGAAACCTTATCGCCTTCCTTGACCAGCCACTTCGACAGATTGCCCTCTTCCATCGTGGGCGAGAGCGCCGGCATGGTGATGTTGATTGGCATTTTGTCCTCCCGGCCGGTTCAGCGATACGTAACGGCTTTGACTGCCTCGATGACCTCGCCGACATTCGGCAAGGCCAGCTTTTCGAGGTTGGCCGCATAAGGCATCGGCACATCCTTGCCGGCAATGGTGATGACCGGTGCGTCGAGAAAATCGAAGGCGCGCTGCGACACCTGGTTGGCGATATGGTCGCCGACCGAGCTCTGCGGATAGCCTTCTTCGACCACGACAAGCCGGTTGGTCTTCTTGACCGAAGCGATGATGGTGTCGAGGTCGAGCGGGCGGACGGTGCGCAGATCGATGATCTCGGCGTCGATGCCCATGCCGCGCAGTTCGGCTTCGGCCTTGACCGCGTAGGTCATGCCGATGCCGAAGGAAACGATGGTGACATCCTTGCCTTGCTTGTGGATGCGGGCCTTGCCGATCGGCAGCACGAAATCATCAAGCTTCGGCACGTCGAAGGATTGGCCGTAGAGGATTTCGTTCTCGAGGAAGATGACCGGGTTCGGGTCGCGGATGGCTGCCTTGAGCAGACCCTTGGCGTCGGCGGCCGTATACGGCATCACCACCTTCAGGCCAGGAATGTGGCTGTACCACGCGGCGTAACACTGCGAGTGCTGGGCGGCGACGCGGGCAGCAGCCCCGTTCGGTCCGCGGAACACGATCGGCGCGCCCATCTGGCCGCCGGACATGTAGAGCGTCTTGGCGGCCGAATTGATGATCTGGTCGATCGCCTGCATGGCGAAGTTGAAGGTCATGAACTCGACGATCGGCTTCAACCCGGCCATCGCCGCACCGACGCCGACGCCTGCAAACCCATGCTCGGTAATCGGCGTGTCGACGACGCGACGCGGCCCGAACTCCTGCAGCAACCCTTGGGTGATCTTGTAGGCGCCCTGGTATTCGGCGACCTCCTCGCCCATGACGAAGACATCGCCGTCGCGGCGCATTTCCTCGGCCATGGCATCGCGCAGTGCTTCGCGCACCGTGGTCGAGACCATCTCGGTGCCCGCGGGGACATCCGGGTCAGCGGCAATCTCGGTCTTCGGCGCCGCCGCGACAGGTGCCGCGGCCTCGTTCTTCGCCGCAGTTGGCGCCGGCGCAGCCGTTTCAGCCTTGGCGGGCTCTTCGCCAATACCTTCGCCGGCCTTGTCGGTGTCTTCGCCGTCAACCGCAAGCACGGCGATCACCGCGTTGACCTTGACGCCTTCGGTGCCGGCGGGAACCACGATCTTGGCAAGCGTGCCTTCGTCGACGGCTTCGACTTCCATCGTCGCCTTGTCGGTCTCGATCTCGGCGATGACGTCGCCGGCGACGACCTTGTCGCCCTCGTTCTTCAACCACTTGGAAAGATTGCCCTCTTCCATGGTCGGCGAGAGAGCGGGCATGAGAATTTCGATCGGCATGTCCTGGCCCTCCCTTACAATACGATATCGGTCCAGAGCTCGGACGGATCCGGCTCCGCATCGTTCTGGGCAAATTCGGCGGCGTCGGCGACGATGTCGCGAACCTCCTTGTCGATGGCCTTGAGTTCGTCCTCGGTCGCCCATTTCTTCTCGGTCAACCGCGCCTTGACCTGTTCAATCGGGTCATGCTCGGAGCGCATCTTCTGCACTTCTTCCTTCGAGCGGTATTTCGCCGGGTCGGACATCGAGTGACCACGATAGCGATAGGTCTGCATTTCGAGAATGATCGGCCCGTTGCCGCCGCGGCACCATTCGGTCGCCTGATCGCCGGCGGATTTGACCGCGCGCACATCCATGCCGTCGACCTGAATGCCGGGAATCTTGAACGAGGCGCCACGATGCGAAAAATTGGTTTCGGCCGACGAGCGCGACACCGAGGTGCCCATGGCGTAGCGATTGTTCTCGATGATGTAGATCACCGGCAGCTTCCACAGCGAGGCCATGTTGAAGCTTTCATAGACCTGGCCCTGGTTGGCGGCGCCGTCGCCGAAATAGGTCAGCGAAACGTTGTTGTTGTCGCGGTAGCGGTTGGCGAACGCCAAGCCCGTGCCGAGCGACACCTGCGCGCCGACAATGCCGTGGCCGCCGTAAAAATGCTTTTCCTTGGAGAACATGTGCATCGAGCCGCCCTTGCCCCTGGATAGGCCGCCACGGCGTCCGGTCAGTTCGGCCATGACGCCGCGCGGGGAAAGCTCCATGGCCAGCATGTGGCCGTGGTCACGATAGGCCGTGATCATCTGGTCGCCATCAATCAGCGCCATCTTCATGCCGGTGACGACAGCTTCCTGGCCGATATAGAGATGGCAGAAGCCGCCGATGAAGCCCATGCCGTAGAGCTGGCCGGCCTTTTCCTCGAAGCGGCGGATGAGCAGCATGTGCCGATACGCGGCAAGCTCCTCATCCTTGGTGAATTCAGCAGGCTTGGGCGCGGAAAGCCCTGATTTGGCTTCGGATTTGGATTTGGCAGGCGCTTTTCTGGCTGCGGTGGCCATGCATCACTCCCTGTTGGCGTCTCTTTGCGGACATTAGGGCAGGATGAAATCCGCCCTGGGAAGATCAGCTCTCCCCACCGATTTATGCAAGGCTAACACGCGTTAGAGCGTTGCGCCATGACGAATTTGCATAGCTGGCATGCGCCTAAGCGATTAAAATCATTGAAAATATTGCCGATTAACTGAAATTCAGTTATTTCGACGAGGCGGGCAGCATGATGGTGATTTCATCGGCCTGGGACAGATTGAGCGCCCTGCGCGCCTGTTCGTCAAGCATGTCCTTCTCCAGCGTGCCGTCATGCATCAGCCGAACGCGCCGTTCGAGTTCCATCCGGCGCGCCTTGATCGCATCAAGCTGAGCCTGCAGAGCAACGGTCTGGGCTTCCAGCTGATATTTCGAATTGATGCCGAACTCGCCGTGATAGGCATGGAAGCCGAAATAGGCGAGAAACACCACGCAAAGCGAGGGGATGATCAGCCGGCCGGTATTTCTCTGCTTGTGCTGACGCGTCCACATGATCCGAATCCCCGCGGCCGCGAACTCATGCGGCTCGCATCTTTTTCGCCCGATTGTGCTTAACGGACGGTTACGTGCCGTTGGGTTTGGCGAGCGGGGCATGACCTGGCCCGGCAAGTTGCATCCGGCCGTCGTTTTTTTTCAATCCTTTGCAGTCGTGCAGCTTGCATGCAGCTTGCATGCGGAAAAGCGGTTGACGTTCTGCCGAAATAACATATGCATACGCTATGCAATTATTGGACGCCAACAAACTCGGCGCGCTCGGCGCCATGATTCGCGACAGGACGGAAGCCTCGTTGAGAGAGCTTTCACCAAGTGCTGCGGCGGTGCTGTCGATGCTGCATTTCAAACCCGGGTTGACGACGACAGAACTCGCCGAGGTCGTCGGCGTCAGTCAACCGACAGCCGTGCGTTTGATCGACGGCCTGGAACGGCAGGCGCTGATAGTGCGTGGCAGCCCGGTGGGTCGCGTCACTCCGCTGTCGCTGACGGAGACTGGCCAGGCACAGGTAAGGGAAATGCAAGCTCTTCGGCTCGCCGCGCTCGACGGATTGCTGTCTGCGCTGCAGCCGGACAAGCGGCGGCACTTTGCTTCCATGCTGGACGAGATCCTTGCCGGCGCGACGACTTCCCGCGCTTTCGCGAGAACAACGTGTCGCCTCTGCGAGCATGACCTTTGCGGGCATGAGATTTGCCCGATCGGCTGCCGCGCGGCTGAGATCGAGAGAGAGGAGAGCGAGCGATGATCGTTTCTTATGCAGGGCATTCGCCTGCGATCGACACCGATGCTTGGGTCGCCCCGGATGCCACAGTATGTGGCGATGTCGTCATTGGCGCTGGCAGCCGGATCATGCACGGCGCCCGCCTTGTGGCGGAGGCTGGCGGCTCAATTCGCATTGGCCGCGACTGTATCGTGTTGGAAAATGCAGTGATCCGGGCCACAGCGAGTCATCCTTGCACCATGGGGAACCATTGCCTTGTAGGCCCTAACAGCCACGTGGTTGGCGCGGAAATCGGCGATGACGTTTTTGTCGCTACAGGCGCGGCGGTGTTCCATGGTGCGCACGTAGGCCGCGGATCGGAAGTCCGCATCAATGGCATCGTTCACCTGCGTACCCGCCTCGAACCTGGTACGGTCGTACCGATCGGCTGGATTGCCGTCGGCAATCCAGCTCAGATTCTGCCTCCGGACCAGCATGAAGCGATCTGGTCTCACCAGAAACCGCTCGATTTCCCAGGCTTCGTCTACGGTGTCGAGCGAGACTCGCCGGATATGATGCAGAAAATCACTGCAGACCTCTCGTTGGCGCTAGGCGTGCATCGCACGGAAAGCGCTTGAGCGCTTCCCGCCACAGCAGAAGCGTTCCAGTTCGAGCTCCGCAGTGCATGTCGCCCAAAGCTGGGCCAGGACCGAGGGGCGCAGCGCGTCACACGAGGCCGTGTGACGCGCGTTGGCGGCAGCGGATGACCCGCCCTACACATTCCCTGGAATTTGGCCCGGATCAGGCCTTCAATACCGACTTGCCGGCGTAACTCGCCTGCTTGCCAAGCTCTTCCTCGATGCGGATCAGTTGGTTGTATTTGGCCATGCGGTCGGAGCGCGAGAGCGAACCGGTCTTGATCTGCCCGCAATTGGTGGCGACGGCGAGATCGGCAATGGTCGAATCCTCGGTTTCGCCCGAACGGTGCGACATGACAGCGGTGTAGCCGGCCTTGTGCGCGGTCTCGACGGCATCGAGCGTTTCCGTCAGCGAGCCGATCTGGTTGACCTTGACCAGGATCGAATTGGCAACGCCCATCCGGATGCCGTCGCGTAGACGCGCCGTGTTGGTGACGAAGAGGTCGTCGCCGACCAGCTGCGTCTTCTTGCCGATCAGGTCGGTCAGATACTTCCAGCCTTCCCAGTCGTCCTCGGCAAGGCCGTCCTCGATCGAGATGATCGGATAGTCGGCGGCGAGCTTGGCGAGGTACTTGGCCTGGGCCTTGGGATCGCGCGTCTTCTTCTCGCCGTCATAGACGTAATTGCCGTCCTTGAAGAACTCGGTGGCGGCGCAATCGAGGCCGAGCGCGATTTCCTCGCCCGGCTTGAAGCCGGCCTTCTCGATCGATTCCATGATGAAATCGAGCGCCACCGGCGCGCTCTTCAGGTTCGGGGCAAAGCCGCCCTCGTCGCCGACATTGGTGTTGTGGCCGGCATCCTTCAGCTTCTTGCGCAGTGTGTGGAAGATTTCCGAGCCCCAGCGCACGCCTTCGCGCAAAGTCGGCGCGCCGACCGGCAGGATCATGAATTCCTGGAAGTCGATCGGGTTGTCGGCATGGGCGCCGCCATTGATGATGTTCATCATCGGCACAGGCAGGATATGCGCCTTGGTGCCGCCGACATAGCGATAGAGCGGCAGGCCGGCCGCGTCGGCAGCAGCCTTCGCCACCGCCAGCGAAACGCCGAGAATGGCATTGGCGCCGAGCCGGCTCTTGTTGGGCGTGCCGTCGAGCTCGATCATGGTCTGGTCGATATGGATCTGGTTCTCGGCTTCCATGCCGCCGATCGCCTCGAACAGCTCGCCATTGACCGCCTCTACGGCCTTGAGCACGCCCTTGCCGAGATAGCGGGCGCCGCCGTCGCGAAGCTCGACGGCTTCATGGGCGCCGGTCGAGGCGCCCGACGGCACCGCGGCGCGGCCCATCGAACCGTCTTCGAGTACAACATCGACCTCGACGGTCGGGTTTCCACGGCTGTCCAGGATTTCACGTCCGACAATGTCGATGATGGCGGTCATTGCGATGTCCCCGATTGATCTGACGAAAGGTCGCGCCCGTCTTAGCCAAAGCGACGCAAAAGGCAATCCGGCCATGGCCGAATAGTGTCACCAGCCCGATTCACGAAGCGCAAATATCTGTCATCATAAGTCATGCGCCCGGACATCCATTTCGGGTTATGGCTGTTGTCGCGCGGGGCGAAACAGGAGGAGTTTCGCCATGTCCGAGTTAAGCGGTATCGTCAGTTTGTTCCTGATCGCGGCGGCGTTGCTGACGTCGTGCGACACACAGCAATCGCCGCCAAAGGCCCTTGCGCCTTTGTCGGCGTTGAGCACCAGCGAATAGGCGTTCGCGTTGAATAAAAAAGGACCCCGTCGAGACGGGGCCCTTTTGATCGTGGCTGCATCAATGCCAGTAGGGCGTGACCTTGTAATACTCATAGGATGCGTCTCGCGCCGCCTCGCCATCCGCGCCGGCCAATTCGTTGATCGAATAGGCGGGTGCTGCTTTCAGCTGCTCCTTCGAGAAGGGCACGACATAACCGCCCCTGTTCTCGTCGTAGTCGAGGCTGGCCCAGGGAATGGCGTGGTACTTCTCGCCGATGCCGAGAAAACCGCCAAAGCCGATCACCGCGAACATGATGCCGTTCGACGTCTTGTCGAGCATGATGTCCTCGATGCTGCCGATGCTCCTGCCTTCAGTATTGTAGACCGACGTGCCGATGACGCGCGAAGCGGCTATGGCTTCGGTGTGGCCTGTCTGTGTTGTCATAATCTGCTCCTCGTTGTCGTTGAACTCTGCTTTGACAATGAGGGGCGCGGGTGAAAGTTCCCGACTTTTTCGGCGTCGGCCAATCACTCCGCGAGGATGAAAGTCACCTTCATGTTGACGCGATAGGCAACGATCTTGCCGTCCTCGACGACGATCTTCTGATCCTGGATCCAGGCGCCTTCCACGTTCTTCAGGGTTTTCGCAGCGCGGGCGATTCCCTTCTCGATGGCGTCCTGAAAGCTCTTCTTCGACGACGAGGTGATTTCGGTGACGCGGGCGACGGACATGGCTTCCTCCTGGCAACACGCTCATTTGCCGGCCAAGCGTACAACCGGCCCCTCCCGACCACAAGCACGGCAGGAAGCGCAGGGCTCAGCGGCCCTTCGCGATCCGGTCGAAAGCCATCAGCCTTTCCAGGAGGGCCGGCATATCCTTCAGCGGCAGCATGTTGGGCCCATCGGAAGAGGTCGAATTGTCAGGATCCTGATGGGTCTCGATGAAGACGCCGGCGACACCGACGGCTACGGCCGCACGGGCCAGCGTCTCGACAAAGCGGCGCTCGCCACCGGACGAGCCGCCCTGCCCGCCTGGCTGCTGGACCGAATGCGTGGCGTCGAAGATCACCGGCGCGCCGATCTCGGCCATGACAGGCAGCGCGCGCATGTCAGACACCAGCGTGTTGTAGCCGAAGGACGCGCCACGCTCGGTGGTGAGCACATTGGCGTTGCCGGAACCGGTGATCTTGGCGACCACATTCTTCATATCCCAGGGCGCGAGGAACTGCCCCTTCTTCACGTTGATGACCTTGCCCGTTTTCGCGGCGGCGACCAGCATGTCAGTCTGGCGCGACAGAAAGGCTGGGATCTGCAGCACATCGACATGCGGCGCGACGATCGCGCACTGTTCCTCGGTGTGGACATCGGTCAGCACGGGGAGCGAAAATTCCTTGCGCAACTCGTCGAAGACCGGAAGTGCGGCGTCCATGCCGGCGCCGCGCGTTGCCGACAGCGAGGTGCGGTTGGCCTTGTCGTAGCTGGTCTTGTAGACGAGGCCGATGCCGAGCTTGGCAGTCAGTTCCTTCAGCGCGCCGGCCATGTCGAAGGCATGCTGGCGCGACTCGAACTGGCATGGGCCGGCGATCAGCGCCAAAGCCGCCTTGTTGTCGAACACGACATTACCGACCGTTACCGACGAATTGGGTGCCATCGAATTGGGCACTTGGGGCTTGTTCATTGTATCTCCCGGAAGATGAAAGCCGCGCCCTGTCCGGATGCCGGCCGCACGACAATATCAGTGCCCGGTATATCGTGCTGGACAGCATTGGCTGCAAGCAGGCTCGACGTGGCATCGATGCTGCGGACAGCAAAGACGATCGCGGCGAAGCGCAGCTTCGTGGACGAACCCGCCGGAATGCCAAAGCGAGCGGTGAAGAATTTGGGGTCGAGCACGCTCAAGGTTGCGTTTGGCAGGAAAAACGCCCCGCCCTCGCCGCTGGCAGCAGGATCGTTCGCCGCGATGGACACCAGCCTATGCTGTTCGGCGGGCTGGTCGCTGATCGCCACCACCTCCAAAATGCCGGTGGCGCCATTGGCGTGGGCCTGCAAAGCCGTACGGTCCAAGTCAGGCGCATTGATCCGCTGACAGGCAAACAGGAACGCGTCGGTTGCTCCGCGGGTCGCAGCAAAGGCGAGCTTGAACGATGCGATATCGCTCTTGCCCGACGTATCGCCGAAAGCGCGCGAAAAGCTCAGAATGTCTCCCGCCGACAGACCGGCGCCGACAAAGCGTGCATGGTCGGCATCGGCATTGTCGGTCGCCAGGACCACAGCCGAAAACCCCTCATCGCCACGGCTGTCGCGATAGAGGCGATCGCGCGCGACGAAGACGTTGCCGGCGGCCGTCGCATCGATCGCTGCCTGCTCATCGCCAATCGCGAGCGGCTCCAGATAGGTGCCGTCGGCGAGGAAGACGCAGCAGTTTACCGTTCCAAAGGGATGGATACCGGTCGGCGCAACGACGAAGCCCAGCGCAGTGAGCCGGGCTCGCGCCACCTCGAGGTTCTGCGTCGGCAGAACGAGATGGTCAAGCGGATGCGTGCCGGTGGTTGGTCTGTCGGTCATCGGGCGCGGTGTGCATCATTCGGGAGCGCGGTTCAAGGCCGTTTCCGGTCGGCGGCCGCAGGCACTTGTCGAGATCCAGAACCGCGCCCGGGATCAGCTGCCGGCGACTACATCGGCGGAATAGCGCAGTTCGCGTAACGGTTTGACCTTGGCTGTGGTCTGTGCATAGAGCGGATGCGCCTTGTAGGCGGCCAGCGCCGCGTCGTCGGCGAACTCGGCGTAGACGACGACATCAATTTCATCCGACAGCGGGTCGACCTTGGTGTTCAAAGTGACCTCGAAGAAACTGGAATGCGGAATTTTGCCGAGTGCCAGCAGGCCGGTGCGCACCGCCTCCACATCCTCCTTGCGCCGCGCGCTGAAGAAAACGATATGCCGGATCAATCCCGCCTCCTCGATCTGAATGCCGGGGTCTTTTGTGACGGCGGTTTCGTCGCGTCAACCGTTCATGGCGCCACGCGTCCTTGCGACGCGCCCCAAACGATGCGAGTGCCAATCCCGCGGCGACGGGCACGTCGTGCGACGCGCCAGGCTGCGCTCTTCGGGAGGGAAATTCAGGCCTTGCCGGTCACGTAACGCACGACGTGGTTGAGCTCCCTGACCGAGATGTCGAGATACCGGCCCTGGTTGTAGAGACCGTCCCAGATCAGGAAAAACGCGATTGCCGCAATGACGATTACATAACGCATGGCTAAAGCTATCGCACATGCGCTGCGACGGCCATAGACGTTTTGGATCGTGGACAGCAGCAACTTGACGCAAGGCGCCGATGCCAGACGCCACGTGGCACAGCCCAGCCAGTGGCCTGCCTCTTGAAGTTCCCCCTCATCACGTGGAAGATTGTGGCAGGCATTCACTGGGAAGCACTGGGAGCTACCTGGACAGGCAAGGCTTTCGAACCTGGCGAATGATCCAAGAGAACCGTGACCCGGCAATTTGCGCCGGCACCACGGAAATCCAGGGGCGTGAAATGGCAGACGGGGACCATCAAAGCGTAGCGCCGGGCGAAGCGGTCAGGCTCGACGAGTTCAATTTCGCCGAGATCGTCAAGGGCCTGCCCGCCAAGGCGCGCATGGTGCTGTCGGCGGCAATGAACCTGCCGCGCGGTTCGCTCAAGGTCAGGATGCCGGATGGCCGCGCCGTTCTGGTTGGCGGCAAGGGGCCCGGCCCGGACGCCGAGCTGGTGCTCAAGAACTGGCGCCTGCCAGGCCGCGCCTTTTCCGGCGGTACGATCGGCGTTGCCGAATCCTACATGGACGGCGATTGGGAAAGCCCCGACGTCACCAGCTTCCTGGAATTGTTCGTGGTCAATTCGGCGATAGGCGAACGCGTCGCTGGCGGCGCCAGCTGGCTCATCAACACCGTCCAGCGCATCCGCCACTGGTTCAACGACAACACACGCACCGGTTCGAAGCGCAACATCTCGGCGCATTACGATCTCGGCAACGCCTTCTACAAGGAGTGGCTCGATCCGAGCATGACCTATTCCTCGGCGCTCTACGCGAATGGCGCCAACGACCTGGAGAGCGCCCAGGCCGCCAAATATCGGGCGCTGGCCAGGGACACGGGTATCGGCGGAAAGGACCATGTGCTGGAGATCGGCTGCGGCTGGGGCGGTTTTGCCGAATTCGCGGCACGCGAAATCGGCTGCCGCGTAACCGGGCTGACGATCAGCCGCGAACAGCACGATTTCGCCAAGGCACGCATCGCCAAGGCCGGGCTTGCCGACAAGGTCGACATCAAGTTGCAGGATTACCGCGACGAAACAGGAACTTACGACCGAATCGCCTCGATCGAGATGTTCGAAGCGGTCGGCGAGAAATACTGGCCGGTGTTCTTCTCGAAGATGAAGTCCTGCCTGAGGCCCGGCGGCACCGCGGGCCTGCAGATCATCACCATCAACGAGGCCTCCTACGACACCTATCGCGCCAGGCCGGATTTCATCCAGCGCTATGTGTTCCCGGGCGGCATGCTGCCAACACCGTCGATCCTGAAGGCGCTCGGCAAGGACCATGGCCTCGCGCATCTGTGTGAGCGCGTGTTTCCCAACGACTATGCGCGCACGCTCGCCGAATGGCGCAACCGCTTCTGGGGATCCTGGGAGAAGATCGTGCCTCTCGGCTTCGACGACCGCTTCAAGAAGCTCTGGGAGTTCTACCTGCACTATTGCGAAGCCGGTTTCCGCGCCAGCTACATCGACGTGCGGCAGGTGGTCTACAAGGCGTAGGCTTTACACGCGTCGGTATCATTTGCCTGCGGCAGACGCCGATACCCCGCAACCAACGGAAGCCGCCGTTTCGCGACCAAGCCCACGCTTGTATGGCGTGGGCCTGTCTCCAAGGGATCGCCGATACCCTCAAAGAAGGATGCGATATTTCGCAAACCCTGCTTCGCCCTCGCCCGCCGGTTCGATCTTCAGCGCCTTCACATCGGCAATGAAATCCTTTGCCTTTACGCCTGTCTCGAACACGACGCTGGTTCCCGGCAGTGGTGCGAACGACCAGTTGCCGTCGGCCGACGGGTTGATCGTGCCCTGGCTCACAATGTAGCGAACGATGACGTCGCGGTTGGTGTCCGGCGCCTCGTAGATGATCTTCGAGGCATTGATGTCGGGGAAATTGCCGCCGCCGCCGGCACGGTAATTGTTGGTCGCAACGACGAATTTCTGTTTGGGATCAATTGGTTTGCCGTCGAACATCAAGTCGACGATGCGATTGGCGCCGGCATTTGCCACTCCGCCCTTGGTGTCATATTTCGGCGGCTGCGACAGATCGATCTTGTAGGAGACGCCATCGATGACATCGAAATTGTAGGACGGGAAATCGGTGTTTATGAGAGCCTGGTCGGCCTTCCCCACCTCGATCCTGTTGAAGATGCCGGCCGACATCTCCAGCCATTCCTTCACCTGGGCCCCCGTGATCTCAACGGCCCGCACGGTGTTCGGGTAGAGATAGAGGTCGGCGACGTTCTTGATGGCGATGTCGCCGGCCGGCACGTCGGTGTAGTAGTCGGCGCCGTTGCGCCCGCCCGCCTTGAAGGGAGCAGCGGCCGACAGCAGCGGCACGTCCTTCCACTGCGTACTTTTGAGAATATCCTTCAAGTACCAGGTCTGCGCCTGGCTGACGACCTGCACCGACGGATCGTCGGCGACCAGCGCGAAATAGGAATAGAGCGGCGCGGAGGTCTTGCCGACCGGACGGCGCACATAGGTCAATGTCGCCTGGTGGTCCTGTTCGAGGGCGGCGATGATGCGCTTGTCGTCGGGGACAGTCGGCTTGTTCTTGTTGTCGACGCGCTCGAAGATCGGCCGCGCCTCGGAGGTCGCGGAGACAACCTTCCATTTCGATCCGTCACGCTCCAGCATCAGGTCGATCAGACCCATATGCGAGCCCCAGAAACCGCCCATCACAGCGTGCTTGCCCTGCAGCGTGCCTTTCTGCGTGTCGACGCCTTCGAGCGACTGGAAGTCCTTCTTGCCGGGGAACACCAGATGCTGGTGGCCGGTGAACACGGCATCGATGCCATCGACGCCGGCAACGAAGAACGAGGCGTTCTCCATCATGTCGCCCTGCTTCACGTCGATGCCGGAATGCGAGAGCGCGATGACGATGTCGGCGCCCTCTTCCTTCATCTGAGGCACCCAGGCCTTGGCCGCCTCGACGATGTCTCGCGTCTTGACGTTGCCTTCGAGATTCTTGAGATCCCAGACCATGATCTGTGGCGGCACGAAGCCGATGATGCCGATCCTGATCGGCTGTTCGGCGCCCGAACCGTCCTTGATCTTCTTGTCGAGGATCACATAGGGCTTGAGATAGAGCTTGTCGTCGCGCGGGTTGGCGGCAAGCTCGGTGCCGCGGATCAGATTGGCGCAGACGAAGGGGAAATTGGCGCCCGCCAGCACCTTGTCCAGGAAGGAGAGGCCGTAGTTGAACTCGTGGTTGCCGAGCGTCGAGCACTCGTAGCCCAGCAGGTTCATGCCTTTCATGATCGGATGCAGATCGCCGTCCTTCAGGCCCTTCTCGTAAGCGATGTAGTCGCCCATCGGGTTGCCTTGCAGCAGGTCGCCATTGTCGATCAGCATCGAATTGACGGCTTCCTTGCGCACCGCGTCGATCAGCGACGCCGTGCGCGAGAGACCCATCGTGTCGTTGGCTTTGTCGGCGTAATAATCATAAGGCAGCACGTTCACATGGATGTCGGTGGTCTCCATGATCCGAAGATGCGCCTGGTTGGCTTGAGCGCGGGCGGAGAAGGGATGAAGCACGATCAGCGCCCCTGTGGCTGCGGCGCCGGCGAGGAAACCGCGGCGGGAGACTGGATGGAGCAGTTGCGACATGTTTTCTCCTCATTGACGACGTGACACGCCCTGCCCCAAGCAAACTTCGCGCCGAAATCAGCTCAAGTCCATTCAAGAAGTCGCGCGCATCCGCACGTCAATCCATCAGCACCAGATGACGGGCGGATGAATGGGACAGCGAAGAAGAATCAGGTCTTGTCGTTGTCACCCTGGGTGATCAGCCGGGCGCTGCGCTGGCCCGTCACGTAGATCCATAGCCAGCTCAGGGAAACCGCAAGCCGGTTGCGGAAACCGATCAGGAAATAGATGTGCGCGATGCCCCACAGCCACCAGGCGAGCCAGCCCGTGAGCTTGATCCAGCCGAAGTCGATCGCGGCGGCGCGTTTGCCGATCGTCGCCAGATCGCCGGCATGTTTGTATTGAAATGGCCGCGTGGTGTCGTCACCGCCGAGCCTGGACTTGATGGTCGCGGCGACGTGGCGACCCTCCTGCTTGGCGGAAGGCGCCACGCCGGGTACCGGCCGTCCATCGGGCCGCAGCACAAGGGCGGCGTCGCCGATGACGAAAATCTCCGGGCTGCCCGGCACGCTGAGGTCAGGCTCGACGAGCACCCTGCCCGCGCGGTCCGCCTTCGCTCCCAGCCATTCGGCGGCGGGCGAAGCGGCAACGCCAGCTGCCCACAGGATCGTTCGGGCTGCCAGCTGCTTGTCGCCAAACACGACACCTTCGGCGTCGCAGCGTGTGACGGCCCGGCCGAGCTCGACCGTCACGCCGAGCCGCTCGAGCGCCTTGCTGGCATAATCTGAGAGTTCTGGCGCGAAATTGGCCAGGATGCGGTCACCGGCCTCGATCAGCACCACGCGCGTTTGCCGCGTGTCGATGTTGCGGAACTCGCCGCGCAGCGTGTCGTGCGCCAGCTCGACGATGGTGCCGGCCAGTTCGACGCCAGTCGGCCCGCCGCCGACGATCGCAATGGTCAGCAGCGCCTGGCGTCTGGCGGGATCGGTTTCCCGCTCCGCCTGCTCGAAGGCCGTGAGAATGCGCCGGCGAATGGTGGTGGCGTCCTCCAGCGTCTTCAGGCCTGGCGCGAAAGGCTCCCATTCGTCGTGGCCGAAATAGGCGTGACGGGCGCCGGTGGCGAGCACCAGCGTGTCATAGGCGACTGTGCTGCCGTCGTCGAGCAATACGCGTTTGCCGGTACGGTCGACGCCGGTGACATTGGCCAGCAGCGTCGTCACGTCCTTGCGTTTGCGCAGAAGATGGCGGATCGGCCAGGCAACCTCGGAGGTCGCCAGCGCGGTCGTCGCCACCTGGTAGAGCAGCGGCTGGAAAAGATGGTGGTTGCGCTTGTCGATCATGGTGATGCGCACGGGCTGTCCAGCCAGCGCGTGGGTGAGTTCGAGGCCGCCGAACCCCGCGCCGACGACGACAACATGGTGGCTGGCCTGGTTCATCTCGTTCACCCCAATGGCAAGATGCCTGTCCCGGATGTAGGTATTTTTGTGCAATGCAACAACAGAAGGATAGTGCCCGGGACTCGCCGTCCCATGTCGTGAATGCACAAGTTGTATCGTGCCGCGAGGTATAGCGTCACCGAATACGCTATGAGGTGACGCATGGCCAACAATCATGACGACCAGGGTCCGGCACAGTATGCCTCGCCGCCCTGTTTCATGCATGAACTCGATCCGGAATTCCGGGCGCCGCTGTCCGACTGGACCGATGTGCGGCGCTGGCGCAAGGCCGAACGCGAGCGGCTGATCGCAGCCCGCCTTGGAGTTTCGGCCGACGCGCGAACGGCAATGTCCCGGCGCATCGCCGAAGGGCTCGACACGATCATAGGCGAGATCCGCGGTCGCATGGTCAGCCTTTACTGGCCGTTTCGCGGTGAACCGGATCTGCGGCCATGGATGGCGTCCGTCAACGAGCGCGGCGGCAGCACGGCGTTGCCCATCGTCGTCGAGAAAGGGCACCCCCTGATCTTCCGTGCCTACAAACCGGGCGACCGATTGGAAAAGGGCGTCTGGAATATCCCGATCCCGGCCGAGGGCGATCCGGTGCTGCCTGACATCGTCATCGCGCCGATCGTCGGCATTGATCCGGCAAATTATCGCCTGGGTTATGGCGGCGGCTTCTTCGACCGCACGTTGGCCGCCATACCGTCCAAGCCGCTGGTCATCGGCGTCGGCTACGAACTGCAGCGCATCGCCACCATCTATCCGCAGCCGCACGACATTCCGATGAATCGGATCGTCACTGAAGCCTGAAGCCTGTTTAGAGCAAGGTCAGGCCGGCAAGCTCAAGCCATCTCCGGCTTCATGCCCATGGCGGTGCGGTCGACGATTTCGCGCAAAGCGAAGGACGAGTTGATCTTGGTCACATGCGGCATCGCCGACAGCCATTCCTTGTGGATGCGCTCATAGTCGACCAGGTCTTTCGCTGCGATGCGCAGGATGTAGTCGTACTCGCCCGACATCAGGTGGCAGGACAAGACATTGGGGCAACGCTTGATGGCTGCTTCGAAATCCGACAGCGTCTTCTCGAACTGGCCCGACAGCGATATATGCACGATCGCCGTCATCCGATGGCCGAGCGCGGCATTGGACAGCCGGGCGTGGTAGCCACGAATGGTTCCGGATTTTTCCAAATTATCGAGCCGGCGCGAACAGGCCGACTGCGACAGGCCAACCTTCTCCGCGAGCGCCGCATTGGGTATCCTGCCGTCCTTCTGCAAAGTCTCAAGAATGGCGATATCGATCCTGTCGAGCGGCATTTTTCGTGAATCCTGCGAATATCCTGCTATTTCGCGCAAGGATTATCGAAACCTGCCTGTCCGCGCAAGCGCATTCGCAAACACTTGCGAGCCGATTCATGGTTCACTCCGACAATACAGGGAGTGAGCCCAAAAGGGCCCGGATCAGGAGAAGAAAATGCGCGTCGGCTGCCCCAAGGAAATCAAGAACCACGAATATCGTGTCGGCCTCACACCAGGCTCGGTCCGCGAATATGTGGCGCACGGCCACGAAGTTCTGGTCGAAGCCGGCGCCGGCGCCGGCATCGGTGCCGATGACAACGCCTATCGCGCCGCCGGCGCCAGCATCGCCAAGACCGCCGCCGACGTGTTCGCCAAGTCGGACATGATCGTCAAGGTCAAGGAGCCGCAGCCCAATGAGTGGGTTCAGCTGCGCGACGGCCAGATCCTCTACACCTACCTGCATCTGGCTCCGGATCCGGAGCAGACCAAGGGCCTGCTCGCTTCGGGCGTCACGGCGATCGCCTACGAAACCGTGACCGACGATCGTGGCGGCCTGCCGCTGCTCGCGCCGATGTCGGAAGTCGCCGGCCGCCTGTCAATCCAGGCCGGCGCCACGGCGCTGCAGAAGGCCAATGGTGGCCGCGGCGTGCTGCTCGGCGGCGTGCCCGGCGTGCTGCCCGGCAAGGTCACCGTGCTCGGCGGCGGCGTCGTCGGTCTGCACGCGGCCCGCATGGCCGCCGGCCTTGGCGCCGATGTCACCATCATCGACCGCTCCATCCCGCGCCTGCGCCAGCTCGACGACCTCTTCGCCGGCCGTGTGCACACCCGCTACTCCACCGTCGAGGCGCTCGAGGAAGAATGCTTCTCGGCCGACATCGTCGTCGGCGCCGTGCTGATTCCCGGTGCCGCAGCACCGAAGCTCGTCACCCGCGAAATGCTGTCGGGCATGAAGAAGGGCTCGGTGCTGGTCGACGTCGCCATCGACCAGGGCGGCTGCTTCGAGACCTCGCATGCGACGACTCACGCCGAGCCGACCTACGAGGTCGATGGCGTCATCCACTATTGCGTCGCCAACATGCCAGGTGCGGTGCCGGTCACTTCGGCCCACGCCCTCAACAATGCGACGCTGCACTACGGCTTGCAGCTCGCCGACAAGGGCCTGAAGGCGCTGGTCGACGACCATCACCTGCGCAACGGCCTCAATGTCCACAAGGGCAAGATCACCAACCGGGCGGTCGCCGAAGCGCTCGGCTACGAGTTGGTCGAGCCGAAAGCTGTTCTGGCCGCCTGATACACCCAGAAAAAGTCAACTTGCTATTGTTGCCCGCCGGTCCACGCCGGCGGGCTTATTATTGGCCGATCTAGGGCGGTGGCCTGGTTACTGGGCAGAACAGTGTCAGCCGCAGGTTTTGGTTTGCCCAAAACTGTTGCACATTTGTCATTCCTAATCTGACCGACTCCCTGCTAGAGACGCGGCGGGTTTATTGATTAGGGGTTTGGGCTATGTTTCTTCGCGTTTCCGCGAAATCTTTCCTTTTAAGCGCAGTTTCTGCAGTGGCTTTGATGTCTGGCGCGCATGCTGCCGATGTGGTGCAGCCGGTCGAGGCGTCCGGTTTCAACTGGAGTGGGCTGTATGTCGGCTTCGGTGTGGGTGCAGGTGCCAACGTTCATAAACTCAGCAGCGACTTTATTCCGATTTCGCTGAACGGCATTGGCGGTGAGGGTGTTTACGGCGAGCTGACCGCTGGTTACGACTATATGGTGTCTCCCCGCTTCCTGCTCGGCGGATTGCTGGACGTCCACGTGGGCGATATCAAAACCAAGATCGATGCCGCCGGTGTCAACGCCTCGATCCAGGAGACATACGGTTTCGACGCTGGCCTGCGCGTCGGCTATCTGTTTACCCCGAACACACTGGGCTACGTGCTCGGCGGCTATTCCTGGCAGAAGTACAAGCTCGATACCAATGCTGGCTTCGGCTTTGATTGGGACCAGAGCGGCTACTTCGTCGGCGGCGGCATTGAAACGGCCATCAACAGCAACTGGACGATCAAGACAGAGTACCGTTATACGCGCTTCGGCACCAAGGAGGATCTCCTCTCGGAGGCCGGCCTTATCGGAGCTCCGGATGGCCTTCTCAACCTCGATACGTCGCGGCATACGTTCCAGATTGCGGCCAACTATCGTTTTGGCGCCCGGAATGGCGGCGGTGCCACTTTTGAAACCCCTGCATACAACTGGACCGGCTTCTATATCGGCGGCGCGGCTGGCGCGGGTGCGTCCGTGCACCAGATTGAAATCCCGCCGCTCGGCGGCGCCAAGTTCAATGGCCTCGGTGGCGAAGGCGCGTTTGGCGAGTTGAACGTTGGTTACGACCAAGACTTTGGCAACTGGGTTGCAGGCGTTATGGTCGACGCCCGCTACTCCGGCATGACCTCGAAGCTGGACCTTGGCGGCGGATCGATCAATGTCGACACCGACTACGGTTTCGACGTGCTCGGCCGCGTCGGCATGAAGATGAACGAATCGACGCTTGCCTACGCACTGGCTGGCTACAGCTGGCAGCATTTCGACATAAATGCTTCCGACCCGATCGGCGATATCCTCGACTGGGGTTCCAGCGGTTTCTCGGTTGGTGGCGGTCTGGAAACGGCAGTGTCCAGCAACGTCACGGTCGGTGTCGAGTATCGCTATTCGCAGTTTGCCAAGAAGGATTTCTCGTCGGAGTTGGGGCTGCCCGACGACTCCATCACATCCACTTCTTCTTTCCATACCGTGCGTCTCGGCGCGAAGTACAAGTTCAACTAAAGCCCTCCAGGTAAAAGTTGCGGCCCCCCGGCCTAGCCGGCGGGCTTTTTTTGCGCTGAAGGCTTTTGCGCTGGACCCAAGCAACAAAAAAGCGGAGCCAAAGCCCCGCTTCCTCGGTATCGAGATTGCCGCCGGTTCATCCGCGGTCGGCCAATCTATCGACAATCGCGTTCTATCGCATCTATGCGACGGGAGTACGACAGGATTCCCGAGCGCAGTCCTTTGCGTTTCAGGCCCGCTCAATCCGGCACTGGTAGCAGTTGTTACGCGCCGAGCGGACATGCACATAGGCGATGTCGTCGCGCTCGAACAAAGTCTCGGCCCGTGCCGCAATCGCTTCGGTAGGAATGACCCCGCCACTGCCGTAGACGATTCGATCATCCCTGCCATAGCCGCGCACGATGTAGTCCGGGCTTTCGAGGACCTCGGGAAGCAATTCGGTCTCGGCCGCACGCTCGCACTCTTCCGCATGCAGAAAGATCGGCCCGGTTTCAGCATAGGGCTGAAGCTCCGGAAAGGGGCGGTAGGCAAGGATGAGATAGGCATCACCGGCGGCGATGTTCTTCAGGCAATGCCGGCAAGGCATGCCGTCGCCGTCGGAAATCCTCCGCTCTGGCCTCTGGCCGTAAGCGTCGAGACCGCCGCGTTGCAGCGTCCTGACTTGTTCGCTGGGTAGCGCCTTGAACTGAATGGCCATGATGAAAACCTCCGGTTTGCTGACCGGAAATTATGTGCTCGGGCCAATGTTTCCCACCCGATTCTTGCCAAGGGATCGAGGGGCCGATCCGATGTCGGTCCCTCCCATAGATCAAAAAGCATCATCGATCGGGCCGACCGATTAAAACAAGCCAGCTAATTAAAGTTGATCGAACCCTGGTTCACCGAATGAAATCGTCGAAGCGTCGCAATGTCACCCTGCGATTCTGCCAGTTTTCGTTCTGCGTCGGCACGAGCAGGAACTCCTCGCCGTAGCCCACGGTTTCCAGGGCATAGCCGGGCACGCCGAATTCGCGCACCAGCGTACGTTTCAACGAAGCGGCCCGTCGTTCGGAAAGGATCTGGTTCGACTGGAAGGAACCGACGGCATCGGTATGCCCTTCGATCAGCACGCGGGCGCCGGGATCGCGGCGCAGGATGCGCCGCAGCGCGTCGGCGATATTCTCGATCTTGTCGTATTGCGAACTGGAAATAGCCGCCGAGCCGAAGGCGAAATTGATCGACTGGATGTCGATCGAGCGCGCCATGCGGCGCAAATCCGGCCGGCGCTTGAATTCGCGGATGGTGACACGCTCGTTGGGCCGCAGCCTCACCCGGGGCGCCGCCTCGAGCTTGCGCTCGATCGTCGCGGCCGAAGGCGTCTTCGCCTGGGCGGCGGCAAGGCTCGGCATGGCGATCGCTGCGATCAGCGCGGCGACGAGTGTACGGCGTGTCGGCATATCTATTTCTCCTTCGGCCTCGGCCGCATTGATGATGCGGGCAAGATGCCAAAGGCAGGCTGAAGCGCCGACGAACGGCCGGTTCAGGTTCCGGCCAATGTCACGGGCGCATGACGCTGGCCGAGCGCTCGGCGAAAGGCAGCGGATGCACGACCTCGTTCTTCTGCGCGACCGGCTTGAAGCCGAGCTTCTGGTAAAGCGGCAGAGCTGCCGGATGGTCCAGCGTGCAGGTCTGCACCGTTACCCGTTTTGGCCCATGCGACCAGGCGGCTGAAATCGCCGAACCCAGGAACCAGCGGCCAATGCCTTGCCCGGTGGCATGTTCCATCATGCCGAAATAGGCGAGTTCGACTTCATCAGGCAGATGCGGCTTGAGGTCAAAGAAGCCGGCTGGCGCGCCGTCGAGGTAGAGCACCCTAATGTCGCGGTCCTCGCGGTGGATGCCGGCCGAAAGCTCCTCATCGTCCAGCCTGAGAACATTCACCCAATGCCATTTGCGCCCGACCCGGTCCATCAGATAGCGATAGAAATGCAAGGGGATGTCCCTGGTCTTCAGCAGCGCGATCTGGCGGTTGTAGGGCACTGGCGGGGAGACCGCAGGAGGGGCATGCATTTCGAGAAAAGTCACCGTGACTTCAATGTCCTGCAGCACACCGTTTTCCATCGCGTTCATTCCTTGCCGCCCTTGGCGGGGCCGGTCTTGGCGGGGCCAACCGTCGCGGGGCCGGTCACGACAGGCGTATCGGAGAGCCCGCCCCATTCCGTCCATGAGCCGTCATAAAGCCTGTTGTCGGTGTGGCCAAGCGTCTCCAGCGCGAGCGTAACCACCGCGGCGGTGACACCGGAGCCGCAAGACGTGACGACGGGCTTCGACAGGTCGATGCCGGCGTCCTCGATCACCTTGCGCAAACGGTCCTTCGACAACAGCATGCCGTTTTCCGACAGTGCGGAGTACGGCACGTTGCGTGCGCCCGGCATATGGCCGGAGCGGACACCCGCGCGCGGCTCGGGCTCGACGCCGGTGAAGCGGCCGGGTCCACGGGCATCGGCAATCTGGCTGGCGCCGGTCTCGACGATCCCTCGCATGTCGGCGAGGCTGGCGACGCGGCCGGCGTCGAAATCGGCATGGAACACGCTTGGCGCGATCTTCGTCGGCTCAGACGTTACCGGGCGCCCGGCCGCCTTCCAAGCGTCGAAACCGCCATCCAGGATATAGGTCTGGAAAACACCCATGATGCGGAACATCCACCATGCCCGGGGTGCCGAGAAGAAACCCGGACCATCATAGACGACAATGGTGTCGTCGGCGGACACGCCCATCGCACCGACATATTGCGCGAAATGCTGAGGCGAAGGCAGCGTGTGCGGCAAGGCAGCGTCGGGATCCGACACCGCGTCCTGGTCCAGGAAGCGGGCGCCTGGAATATGGGCGGCATTGTATTCGGCGCGCGCGTCGCGCTTTTGCGCCGGCAGGTACCAGGACGCGTCCACGATGGTCAGGCCGGGCTCGCCCAGGCGCGCCTGCAGCCAGTCCGCGTCGACGGTGAAAGGACTGTCTTCGGCCATTCTGGTTCTCTCTATTGCGGGTAGGGCAAGGGTTAAGTGTCAGGCGGCCGGCATCGGGCCGAAACGGATGCGGAAGCGCCTGTTCTCGCGACCCTTCTTTTCGATCTTGCCGATGTGGATTTCACCGATTTCGCCGGTGCTTTTCACGTGTGTGCCACCACAGGGCTGGCTATCGACCGCGCCATTCTCACCAATGCAGACCAGGCGGATCCTGCCGGTGCCGACCGGCGGCCGGACGTTCTTCGACTTGACCAGGCCGGGGTTAGCGGCGAGTTCCTCGTCGCTGATCAGCCTGGTGAAAATCGGATGATCGGCGCGCACCAGATCCATCAGGCTGGCGGTGACCTCTTCCTTCGAGAAACTGGCGTCCGGAATGTCGAAATCGACCCGGCTATCGTCCTCGGAAACCGCGGCACCGGTGATTGGAAACGGACAAACGACGGTAAGCAGATGGCAAGCCGCGTGCATGCGCATCAACAGGTGCCGACGTTCCCAGTCTATCGCGAGGTTGACCTTCTTGCCAACCACCAGATCCGCCTGCTCCGGCGCCGGCACATGGATGATCTCGTCCTTGGTCTCACCTGTGATGGTGGCGGCAATGGCGATGCGGCTGCCATCGGCACGTACGAGATAGCCGGTATCACCCGGCTGGCCGCCCGAGGTGGCATAGAAGATCGTCCGGTCGAGGATGATGCCGCCACGATCATTGACTGCGGCAACCGCCGCATCCGCCGTACGCAGATAGGCGTCGTCGCGAAACAGCGCTTCCGTCTTGTGCGCCATCATGCGACCTTTTCGAAAGGCACCGAAATCTTGCTCTGCAGTTCCATCCAGCCCGGCACCGGGAGATTCTTCTCACGCAGGAATTCCGGATTGAACAGCTTCGACTGGTAGCGTGTGCCGTAGTCGCAAAGAATGGTCACGATGGTGTGGCCCGGGCCCAATTCCCTGGCGAGCCGGATAGCGCCGGCAATGTTGATGCCTGTCGAGCCGCCGACGCACAGGCCTTCTTCCTGGATCAGGTCGAAGACGATCGGCAGCGCGTCCTCGTCCTTGATCTGGAACGAGAAATCCGGCGTGAACCCTTCGAGATTGGCGGTAATACGCCCTTGCCCGATGCCTTCGGTGATCGAACTGCCTTCGGACTTCAATTCGCCGCTGGTATAGAAACTGTGGAGCGCGGCGCCAAGCGGGTCGGCAAGCGCGATTTTCACATCCTTGCTCTTGGCCTTCAGCCCGAAAGCGACGCCGGCCAGCGTGCCGCCTGAACCCACCGCCGAGACGAAACCGTCAACCTTGCCGCCGGTCTGGGTCCAGATTTCCTCCGCCGTGGTGCGGATATGCCCATCGCGGTTGGCGACATTGTCGAACTGGTTGGCCCAAATTGCGCCGTTGGGCTCGGTCCTAGCCATCTGCTCGGCCAGCCGCCCCGACAGTTTCACGTAATTGTTGGGGTTCTTGTAGGGCACGGCCGGCACCTCGATCAGCTCGGCGCCGAGCAACCGGATCGTGTCCTTCTTCTCCTGGCTCTGCGTATCGGGAATGACGATGACGGTGCGATAACCCAATGCCTTGGCGACCAGCGTCAGCCCGATGCCCGTATTGCCTGCCGTGCCCTCGACGATGACGCCGCCCGGCTTCAACAGGCCGCGCTGTTCGGCGTCGCGGATGATGAAAAGGCCGGCGCGATCCTTGACCGATTGCCCCGGATTCATGAATTCGGCCTTGCCCAGGATCTCGCAGCCGGTTTCTTCGGACGCTTTGTTAAGGCGGATCAGAGGCGTGTTGCCGATCGCGTCGATCACAGAACGGGGCATTCAGGATTCCTTGTGTGCGTGCGCCGAAACCCTAGAAACCCGAAGCTTCGGTTTCAAGGCAAGAATTCGCCTGGTCCAGTCGCATTTCCGGCACTGCTGTGCGTCTACACCCTTTGCAGCCTGCTCGATATCCCACAGTTCATTTGCATCCGTGGTCGAAAAGCACTCTTTTCATTCGATTCCCTGACCGCTAGAGCAAGGCACCAACAACTCGGCAGGGCGCAGCATGACACTCTATCGGGCAGATCCGAAACACGGCGTCGCCTGGGTCACGGGCGGCAGCAGCGGCATTGGCCGCTCGCTGGCCAGGGATCTGGCGTCCCAGGGCTATGCGGTGGCGGTAACGGCTCTGGATGACGATCCGATCGACACGCTCATCGTCGAGACCGCGCAGATGCCGGGCAGCGTCACGGCCTTTCCCTGCGACGTCACGGACGAGCCGCGCATGGCAAGAACGGTGGCCGCGATCGAGAAGGAGCTCGGCCCCATCGTGCTCGCCGTCTTCAATGCCGGAAACTACATTTCGACGCCTGGAGAGGCTCTCGTCGTCAAAGACTTTCGCCGGTCCTTCGAGGTCAACTATTTCGGCATCATCAACGGCTTGGTGCCGGTCGTGGAGTATATGCGCGTGCGGTCGCGCGGCCATGTCGTGCTGGTCGGATCGGTCACCGCCTATTTCGGCTGGCCAACGACGGCCGCCTATGGCGGCACCAAGGCGGCGATCAATATCCTGGCCGAGTCGCTGAAGTATGATTTCGACAAGATGAACATCCGCGTCCAGGTGATAAACCCCGGCTTTGTCGACACGCCGCTGACCGAAAAGAACATGCTGCCAATGCCAGGCCTGATGCCGGTCACCCGGGCGACGCGCCGCATGGTGAAGGCAATCAAATCCGGCGGCTTCGAAGTCACTTTCCCGTACCGCACGAGCTGGCCGCTGAAATTTCTCGCTTTGTTGCCCAGGCCGATAAGCCGATGGGTGATCACCTTGATGACCAGCTGGAAGGCACGGCCGCTGCATTACGAGCGCAAGTCACCCAACGAATAGGATGCCCACAGGATTTGGTGGTGCGACGGCCTGAACGGTCGTTGCCTGTTCATGGCCACCGCCATAGGCTTGTTGTTGTTGCGTGGAGTCTGCGATGGGGCGACGGATCGTGCTTGCTGTGCTGACCCTGGTCGCCGTCCTCGCATTGGCTTTCGTCTTCGGCCCGCGCGTTCCCGTCGACACCACGATCCGCTTCGATCCTTCCGTCATCGGTGACGATCCGCAGGCCTATGTGGCGAAGGTGGAAGCCGCCGTGCCCGGTATCCGCGACGGGCTCGAGAAGGAGATCGTCTGGGCCAACCCCATGGTGCATGCCAAGACGCCGCTGTCGATCGTCTACATCCACGGTTTCTCGGCCTCGAAGGGCGAGGTCCGCCCCCTGCCCGACGACGTGGCCGACCTGCTGGACGCCAATCTCTTCTACACCCGCCTGACCGGTCACGGGCGGGACGGCGCGGCGATGACGCAAGGCAGCGTCAACGCCTGGATCAACGACTATGAGGAAGCGCTCGCCATCGGCCGGGCGATCGGCGACAAGGTGATCGTCATCTCGACCTCGACCGGCGGCTCGCTGGCGGCATGGGCGGCAACGCAGCCGGGTGCATCGGATGGGGTGGCGGCGATTGCATTCATCTCGCCCAATTTCGGCGTCAAGGCATCCGGCGCCGAGATCCTGACGATGCCCTGGGGCAAGCAGATCGCGGAACTCGTCATCGGCAAGGAGCGCAGTTTCGTGGCGCGCAACGCGCTGCACGAGAAATTCTGGACCACCAAATATCCGGTTGCCGCGACGCTGCCGATGCAGGCGTTGACGGAACTCGCCTATAGGGCGCGGGTGGAGAAGGCTGATATCCCTGCCCTGTTCATCTTCTCGGATTCGGACAGGGTGGTGCGGCCAGACCGCACCCGCGAAATCGCCGGGCGCTGGGGGGCACCGCACGAACTGGTGCCGGTCGACGACACCGGCGACCCGGACAACCATGTCATTGCCGGCGATGCGCTGTCGCCATCGACCACGGCATTTCTGGCGCAACGGATTGCCGTCTGGATCGAGGCGGTGGCGAAGTAAGGTGCGCAGACGAAAAAGGCGGCTGAAGCATCGCTTCGGCCGCCTTTTTCTGTGTCAATCAGGCAACCAGCCAAGCGCCAAGGCTTGGCCGGCCTTCATGAGGCTGGTCAGGCAGCCCGCGCTGCCGGACGCTTGCCGCCGAAACGGCGCTTGTTGTTGCCCTTGAAAGGCTTGGCGCCTTCCGGCTTGCGCTCACCGGCAAAGGCCGGCTTGTCGCTGAAGCGCTTCTTGCCAAAGCCGTTGCCCTTGTTCTCGCCGCCCGGCCGCCGGCCGTCACGACGGCCATTGCGGTCGTTGCGATCATTGGCGGGCTCGAAGCGTTCGTGCTTTTCAGCCGGATTGCGCTGCGGATCGGGGCTGCCGAGATGGTCGGCGACGATCGGCAGTTTGGTGCGGATGATGCGCTCGACCTGGCGCAGCTTGCTGTTTTCCGAAGGATCGCAAAGCGTGATCGCAATGCCGTCCATGCCGTTGCGGCCGGTGCGGCCGATGCGGTGGACATAGCTTTCAGCCTCGTCCGGCAGGTCGAAATTCACGACATGGCTGATACCGGGGACGTCGATGCCGCGCGCCGCGATATCGGTCGCGACCAGAATGCGGACCGATCCATCGCGAAAATCGTTCAACGCCTTCTGACGGGCATTCTGCGACTTGTTGCCATGGATGACGGCGGCCTTGAAGCCATCGCGCTCGAGGTCCTTGGTCACCCGGTCGGCGCCATGCTTGGTGCGCGAAAAGATGATGACGGACTTCATCGCCTCGTCGGCAAGCATCGTCGACAGCACCTGCCGCTTCTGCTTGGTGCGGGCGAAGACGACGCCCTGGACGATCTCGGCCGCCGCGGTGCTTTGCGGCGAGACTTCGATACGAACCGGGTTCTTCAGAAGACCCTTGGCCAACTCGGCGATCTCGTCCGGCATGGTGGCCGAGAACAGCGCCGTCTGGCGGTCCGGCGCGGTCGCCTTGGCGATGCGCTTGACGTCGTTGATGAAGCCCATGTCGAGCATGCGGTCGCCCTCGTCCAGCACCAGCCATTTGGTGTCGGAGAGGATGAGGTCGCCCTCGCGCACCAAGTCGGTCAAGCGGCCGGGCGTGGCAATCAGGATGTCGACGCCGGGAGCAACCTTCTTCACCTGGCTGAAGCGCGAGACGCCGCCCAGCACGAGTGCCGTCGAGACATGCGCGCCCTTGGCGAGGATCTTGATCGTGTCCTCGATCTGCACGGCGAGCTCGCGGGTCGGCGCCAGGATGAGCGCACGGGTCGTCTTGGCGCGCCGCTTGGTGCCGAGCGCGATGATCTTCGACAGGATGGGCAGCGCAAAGGCCGCGGTCTTGCCGGAGCCGGTCTGCGCGATGCCAAAAATGTCACGGCCTTCCAGCTGCGGCGGGATGGCCTGCATCTGTATCGGCTTCGGCTCCGTGAAGCCGGCATTGTGGGTGGCCTTGAGCAGCGCACCCGTGATTCCCAGCGCTGCGAAGCCGGAGAGTTCCACGGTTTCGTTGCTGGGCAATGTGTTTTCGTTGGTCAAAATATTCTTCTTTCACGCGGCTTCTTGGCCGCAAACATCAATGGCGGCAGGGCGCAACCTGCCGTCGAAAAACTGATATGAAACGACAAGGCGGGCGGACGCGTGCGTCCGCTCGGCTGCGCTGTCGTGCCCGCAGGCATCATGCCACGGGGCTTTTTCGCCGCCTTACCGATTTGCCGGAAAGAGGGAAAACAGACGCAACCAGTCTCATTTGTCGAGAAGGCCGGAATCTCCCGGCCCAAGCGCCTATGGGCCGCATATGGCTGAGTTCGCCCCGGAATGCAAGGGGCGTCATGTTGCAGCGCAGCAAAACCGGCTGGGAAAGCCGACGCTTGCACTCCCCGACGGGCATCATTACCACAAATGCAGCTTCTATTTTGGGGACCGAGCGATGAAGGACGTGCTGAAGGAACTCGAGCGCCGGCGCGACATCGCCCGCATGGGTGGCGGACAAGCGCGCATCGATGCCCAGCACAAGAAGGGCAAGCTCACCGCGCGCGAACGCATCGAGGTGTTCCTCGACGAAGGCTCCTTCGAAGAGTTCGACATGTATGTCGAGCACCGCTCGACCGATTTCGGCATGGAGAAGACCAAGATCGCCGGCGATGGCGTCGTCACCGGCTGGGGCACGGTCAACGGCCGTCCGGTCTACCTCTTCGCCAAGGACTTCACCGTATTCGGTGGCTCGCTGTCGGAAGCGCATGCCGAAAAGGTCATCAAGGTGCAGGAGATGGCGCTGCGCAACCGCGCGCCGATCATCGGCCTCTACGATGCCGGCGGCGCGCGCATCCAGGAGGGCGTGGCGGCGCTCGGCGGCTATGCCGAGATTTTCCAGCGCAACGTGCTGGCCTCCGGCGTCATTCCGCAGATTTCGGTGATCATGGGTCCGTGCGCCGGCGGCGACGTCTATTCGCCCGCCATGACCGACTTCATCTTCATGGTGCGCGACACCTCCTACATGTTCGTCACCGGCCCGGATGTGGTGAAGACCGTCACCAACGAGACGGTGACCGCCGAAAGCCTCGGCGGCGCTTCGGTGCACACGACGAAGTCCTCCATCGCCGACGGCGCCTATGACAATGACGTCGAAGCGCTGCTGCAGATGCGCCGGCTGGTCGACCTGTTGCCGGCCTCGAACACATCTGACATTCCCGAGATCGAATGCTACCAGTCAGTCACTGACCACGATTTGTCGCTCGACCGGCTGATCCCCGACACCGCCAACAAACCCTACGACATCAAGGAGCTGATCCTGAAGGTCGCCGACGAGGGTGACTTCTTCGAAATCCAGCAGAGTTTCGCCAAGAACATCGTCACCGGCTTCGGGCGCGTCGAGGGCCGCACCGTCGGCTTCGTCGCCAATCAGCCGATGGTGCTGGCCGGCGTGCTCGATTCCGACGCCAGCCGCAAGGCGGCGCGCTTCGTGCGCTTCTGCGACTGTTTTTCGATCCCGATCGTCACCTTCGTCGATGTGCCGGGCTTCCTGCCCGGCACCGCGCAGGAATATGGCGGGCTGATCAAGCACGGCGCCAAGCTGCTGTTCGCCTATGCCGAAGCGACCGTGCCGAAGATCACCGTCATCACCCGTAAAGCCTATGGCGGCGCCTATGACGTGATGGCCTCGAAACATCTGCGTGGCGACATGAACTATGCCTGGCCGACGGCGCAGATCGCGGTGATGGGCGCCAGGGGCGCGGTCGAGATCATCTACCGCAAGGACATTGGCGATGCGGAAAAGATCGCGGCCCATACAAAGACTTACGAGGATCGCTTCCTGTCACCCTTCGTCGCCGCCGAGCGCGGCTATGTCGACGAGGTGATCATGCCCCACTCGACCCGCCGCCGCATCGCCCGGGCGCTGCGGATGCTGCGCAACAAGGACATGCAGAACCCCTGGAAGAAGCACGACAACATCCCGCTGTGAAGCGACGGCCGTCAGCGTCCGCCTCGATCCGCAACCAGTTCGCGCAGCACAGGCACCAGCGCCAGCGGCAGATCCTCGGCAATCAGCCCCGCACCGAACCGGCTGCCGGCCTCGGCATGGATCCAGACCGCGGCGCAGGCCGCTTCGAAAGCCGGCATGGCTTGCGCCAGCAGACCGGCGGTGATGCCGGACAGCACGTCGCCAGACCCGGCAGTGGCAAGCCAGGCCGCGCCATTGGAATTGATCGCCGCCCGGCCGTCGGGAGCAGCGATCACCGTGTCGGCGCCCTTGTAGACGATAACGGCATTGGCTCGTGCGGCCGCCGCGCGTGCCTTGTGGAGTTTGGACGAGGCATTGTCAGAGGCGATGTCAGGAAACAGCCTGGCGAACTCACCGTCATGCGGCGTCATTACCAGGGCTGGCGCATGCGGCCTGCGCGCCGCTTCGAACAGGACGTCCGGCGCGTCGCGAAACGCGGTGATCGCGTCGGCGTCGAACACGAGGCCATCAACCTGTGTGGCAGCAGCTTGAGCCTGTCCGGAGGCGAGGAGTGCCAGCCCAAAGGTCCGCGTTTTGTCACCAACGCCGAAGCCGGGGCCAAGAACAAAGGCCGAAGGCCGGCGTTCGCCGACAAATTCCCTGATGTCGGCGACATCATCGGTTTTGCGCAGCATGATCGAGGTCAGATGGCCGGCATTGACCTGCATGGCATTGCCCGGCGACAGCACGGTCACCGCTCCTGCCCCGCTTCGAGCCGCGGCAAGCGCCGACAGCCGCGCTGCCCCGGTGGCGCTCGGCCCGCCGGAAAAGACGCCGACATGGCCGCGCTTGTACTTGTGTGCGTCGACAGCCGGCACCGGGAAATCGCGCAGCCAATGCGCCGGCCTGTTCTCGAATATCCGGGGCTGGAGCCGTGCGATGATGTCGTCGCCGATGCCGATATCGGCGAGCACGATGTCGCCGCATCGCTCCCGGCCCGGCTGGAGCAGATGGCCTGGCTTCTTGCGTGCGAAGGTTACCGTGACGGCGGCGGCAAATGCCACGCTCAAAACTCTGCCGCTGTCGCCGGAAACGCCCGAGGGCAGATCGACCGCGACAACCGGCAAACGCCGATCGGTGGCGACACCCACCGCCCTGGCGGCATCGCCCGACAGCGGCTTGGACAGCCCTGCCCCATAAAGCGCATCGACCAGGATCGAGCCGGGCTCCGCTTCAAACCTGGACAGCGGCCGGGGCGCGATCGGGCACTCGGCCGCCGCAAGTGCTGCGTCGCTTTGCGGCCTCGGTGCACCGGACGCCCAGATCGTGGTGGTGACGCCGCTGCCGGCCAGGATGCGGGCGACGACATAGCCGTCGCCACCATTGTTGCCGGGCCCGCACAACACATGGACGTGCATCGCTGAGGGGTAACGCCTGAGAACTTCGCCCGCGACCGCTTCGCCCGCACACTGCATCAGGCCATAGCCATCGATTGGACCGGCGGCAATCGTCAGCCGGTCCGCCTCGCCCATTTCGGCGGAAGTAAGAAGTTCATCGCTCATGGATTGCCGATCCGCATTCGATCAAGCATTGTCCAGTTTTCGAGCCGACGCAAACAAAGAGGAGCGCATCACCAACTGCGGCCATGCCACCAAGGCGGGTATCAAGGCAAAATCGCACACCAGATGAGCATCCTGCCTAATTGTTAGGCGGACGCAATCATGGGGACTGTGTCGCTTCAGCAGGCCATGCCGCATCCGATACTGCGAATGACGCGAATTTGCATCTCGGCGCGGCATAGGTTGGAAATCGTATGAAACCGCTTCGGATCCAGCTATCTGGCACAGTTCGTGCTTGATGGAGGCGCAAGCGGGGGTTCACAACCCGTTTTTTTGGCAGTGGAGGCCACTTTTTACATGAAAAAGATCGAAGCGATCATCAAGCCATTCAAGCTGGACGAAGTGAAGGAAGCGCTTCAGGAGGCCGGACTGCAAGGCATCACCGTGACCGAGGCCAAAGGCTTCGGGCGTCAGAAAGGCCATACCGAACTCTATCGTGGCGCCGAATATGTCGTCGATTTCCTGCCCAAGGTGAAGATCGAGGTCGTGCTCGGCGACGACGCGGTCGAAGGCGCCATCGAGGCCATCCGCAAGGCGGCCCAGACCGGCCGCATCGGCGACGGCAAGATCTTCGTCTCCAATATCGAGGAAGTCGTGCGCATCCGCACCGGTGAGACCGGAATGGACGCGGTCTGACGCGACCAGCCTTCCAAGAAACGTCATCCATCAAAAAACGTCATCAAACAGGGATACATGACATGACGACAGCCAAAGACATCATGAAGCAGATCAAGGACAACGACGTGAAATTCGTCGACCTGCGCTTCACCGACCCGAAGGGCAAACTGCAGCACGTAACGATGGATGTCGTCGAGGTCGAGGAAGACATGTTTGCCGATGGCGTCATGTTCGACGGCTCCTCGATTGCCGGCTGGAAGGCCATCAACGAGTCCGACATGGTGCTGATGCCCGATCCGGACACGGTCCACATGGACCCGTTCTTCGCCCAGTCGACCATGGTCATCCTGTGCGACATCCTCGACCCGGTCTCGGGCGAATCCTACAACCGCGACCCGCGCGGCACGGCCAAGAAGGCCGAAGCCTACATGAAGTCGGAAGGCATCGGCGACCAGATCTTCGTCGGCCCGGAAGCCGAGTTCTTCGTGTTCGATGACGTCAAGTACAAGGCCGATCCCTACAACACCGGCTTCAAGCTCGACTCCACCGAACTGCCGTCCAACGACGACACCGACTACGAGACCGGCAATCTCGGCCACCGCCCGCGCATCAAGGGCGGCTATTTCCCGGTGCCGCCGATCGACAGCGCGCAGGACATGCGCTCCGAGATGCTGACCGTGCTCGCAGAAATGGGCGTACGCGTCGAAAAGCATCACCACGAGGTCGCGGCTGCGCAGCACGAACTCGGCATCAAGTTCGACACGCTGGTCCGCAACGCCGACAAGATGCTGATCTACAAGTATGTCGTGCATCAAGTCGCCAACGCCTATGGCAAGACGGCCACCTTCATGCCGAAGCCCATCTTCGGCGACAATGGCTCGGGCATGCACGTCCACCAGTCGATCTGGAAGGGCGGCAAGCCGACCTTCGCCGGCAATGAATATGCCGGCCTGTCCGAAAGCTGCCTGTTCTACATCGGCGGCATCATCAAGCACGCCAAGGCGATCAACGCGTTCACCAACCCGCTGACCAACTCCTACAAGCGTCTGGTGCCCGGCTATGAAGCGCCGGTGCTGCTCGCCTACTCGGCGCGCAACCGTTCGGCCTCCTGCCGCATCCCGTTCGGCTCGTCGCCGAAGGCCAAGCGCGTCGAGGTCCGCTTCCCCGATCCGGGCGCGAACCCCTACCTCGCCTTCGCCGCCATGCTGATGGCCGGCCTCGACGGCATCAAGAACAAGATCCACCCGGGCCAGCCGATGGACAAGGACCTCTACGACCTGCCGCCGAAAGAGCTGAAGAAGATCCCGACCGTCTGCGGTTCGCTGCGTGAAGCCCTCCAGAGCCTCGACAAGGACCGCGGCTTCCTGAAGGCCGGCGGCGTCTTCGACGACGATCAGATCGACAGCTACATCGAGCTGAAGATGGCCGAGGTGATGCGCTTCGAAATGACCCCGCATCCGGTCGAATACGACATGTACTATTCGGTGTAAGAACCCGTACCGGTAGCGTTGAAAAGGCCTTTGAAGGATATCCGCCTTCAAGGGCCTTTTGCTGTTCGTCAATGCTCATCGACCAATGCTCACCGATGGGCCGCACGTCGCCAGCCACGCAAGCGCTGCTATTTCGTTCCAAAGGATCGTTTGATGTCCCGTGCCAGGGCCGTGACCACCGGCGGAAATCACAAATGAAGGCTTGTGGGTGGCAGTTTCGAGCGCGCAATCGAACGCCAGGAGCGAGCGGCGCACTGCCTCAGGCTGCAATGCCCGCTCGTCCGGCGCCCCCGCCAATGCCGTCGTTCAAGAAACCCCGCCCCGTTCGAACAGCATCGCTTTGGCGTAACCACATGGCCACGAATACGCATGCCGCAGCGTGATCTGTCAACGTCGCCGGACGAAGGCATAAATCGCCGATTTCAATGTATGAACAGAGGCTTATAGAAAGGATCGTTGGACTACGGATGAGATGAAACAGGCCGTTTTCCGGGCTTTTCCGGCGAAGTGGAAAGCGCACCACACCGGTGGCGGCAAGTAGTATCAGCCAAAAGCCTCTCCATCCGGCAAATTTGCCCGGTCTTTTTCAACCTGACTTTTTTTGGGGGTATTCGCTCCGCCAGGCGACATTGACCTCGATCTCGCGCAGCAACTGCCTTTCCGAGCGCACGCCGAACAGGTAGCCCACAAACAGCGCCTTGAACATCAAAGTCGGATCAAGTGGCGGCCGGCCATTGTCGGCGCAGTAGAGCGGGTGCCGTCAGATCGTGGATGAGGGAAAAGTCGACTGCGCGGTCGATCTTGCGTAACAGGTGGTCAGCAGGATCCAACTGATCCAACGTTACCATCTCAAGCGCGGTTCGGGGGCGGGTCGCTTCAACATGACCCATTGAATCAAAAACCCCCGGCAATTGCCAGGGGTTTGTCAGAAACCTGAGCCCTGGCGTTTCCGCCAGGGCTTTTTGTTATCGAGTTCTGGTCGAGGCGAAGACCTTGCGTTCGGCGCCGCGAACAATCAGGCGGCGGCCGAAACCTTCGCGTCGGTCGCGACCTGCGAGATCGTCTTCAGCACCTGCGAAGCGATCTGGTAGGGGTCGCCCTGGGAGTTCGGACGACGGTCTTCCAGATAGCCCTTGTAGTCGTTCTTGACGAAGGAGTGTGGCACGCGGATCGACGCGCCACGGTCGGCGACGCCATAGCTGAACTTGTTCCACGGCGCGGTCTCGTGCTTGCCGGTCAGGCGCTTGTCGTTGTCCGGACCGTAGACGGCAATGTGGTCCATCAGGTTCTTGTCGAACTGCGCCATCAGGGCCTCGAAATAGGCCTTGCCGCCGACTTCGCGCATGAACTTGGTCGAGAAGTTGCAATGCATGCCGGAGCCGTTCCAGTCCGTGTCGCCGAGCGGCTTGCAGTGGAACTCGATGTCGATGCCGTAAGCCTCGGTCAGACGCAGCAGTAGGTAGCGCGCCATCCAGATCTGGTCGGCGGCCTTCTTGGAGCCCTTGCCGAAAATCTGGAATTCCCACTGGCCCTTGGCCACTTCGGCGTTGATGCCTTCATGGTTGATGCCGGCCGCAAGGCACTGGTCGAGATGCTCTTCGACGATCTTGCGCGCGACGTCGCCGACATTCTTGTAGCCGACGCCGGTGTAGTACGGGCCCTGCGGCGCGGGATAACCGCTCTCGGGGAAGCCGAGCGGGCGGCCGTCCTTGTAGAAGAAGTATTCCTGCTCGAAGCCGAACCAGGCGTCCTCGTCGTCGAGGATGGTCGCGCGGCTGTTCGATTCATGCGGGGTGACGCCATCGGGCATCATGACCTCGCACATGACGAGAATGCCATTGGTGCGGGCCGGATCCGGGTAAAGCGCCACAGGCTTCAACACGCAATCGGAGCTGCGGCCTTCGGCCTGCATGGTCGAGGAACCGTCGAAGCCCCACAGCGGCAGCTGTTCGAGCGTCGGGAATTCGGCGAATTCCTTGATCTGCGTCTTGCCGCGAAGGTTGGGGACCGGGGTGTAACCATCGAGCCAAATGTACTCGAGCTTGTATTTCGTCATTCTAGCCTCTCGTTGCTTGTTCACCGAACACCAAACGGCCTCGACACACGTCTGCCGTCGGCAGCCGGCGCTGCCGATCCCTAAAATGCAATTCATGTGCCACTCCGACTTCGGCGGGTGCGGCAAAATGGCAGGGGTATCGCGTCGAATTTCATGAGCCGCCTCAACATTGGGCCCAAATCAATCAAGCTCGAATTATGCATAAATATTAGGCAATTGCTGATCTTTTCGTAGGCATATTGCCTAAAGGAATCGCAGGACCTATCTTGTGCGAAAGCTGAATCGACAAGCTCCTGAAAACGAAAGGAGACCGCCCATGGAAGTCGTCCCCTCCCGTCCGTCGGCAAAAATTCTGATGTTCCCTCTTGCAGCGCGAAGATCTGCCTCAAATTTAGGCGCAAAGGCGAAATTCGCGGCAGAGATCGCCTCGTTGCGCTGCACGTACGCCGATTTTGACGGCTGGTATCACGAAGCGGCCATCGAGGAAGAAAATCAGCCAAAGAGCTGATCCGCTTCTTCGGAGTCTCAGACACGGAAAGCCCGGCGTGAGCGATCACGCCGGGCTTTCTGTTGGCCGAGGCCAGCTACTCCTTGCCGTGCAGGTCGGTGCCAAGCGTATCCTTAACGAAGATCATGCCGATGATCAGCGTCATCGCCGCGATCACCACCGGATACCACAGACCATAGTAGATATCGCCCTTGTAGGCGCTGAGCGCGAAGACTGTTGCCGGCAACAGGCCACCGAACCAGCCATTGCCGATATGATAGGGCAGCGACATGCCGGTGTAACGAATGCGGGTCGGGAACATCTCGACCAGGATCGCCGCGATCGGCCCGTAGACCATGGTCACGAACAGGACCAGGATGAACAGGATGCCGATCGTCATCGGCCAGTTTACGGCGGCCGGATCGGCGAACATGGCGAAGGCACCGCCGCCCGGTATGTTGTAGACGGTGACCTCTGGCGCGCCGGCGGCCTCGTCGGTGGTCAGGAGCTTGTCCTTGACCGCCTGATCGGTCGGCACCGCGGTTTTTTCGCCACCGCGAATGGCGGCGGCATCGAGCTTCAGTTCCGGATTGGCGGCGACAAATGCATCGAGCTTCTGGTCCGGTATCTTGATCGCCGCACGCTTCAGTGGATAGCCGCCGTCCCGAAGCGAGATATTGACGGCCTTCATGAAGGCTGCCTCTTTGGCTTTTGACTGGTCGCCGGCGGCGACGACGTCGTAGGACTCAACCGTCTCGCTACCGATTTTGACCGATGCCGCTGTTCCAGGGGCCGCCGTAGTGATCACGTCATAGGGAACTGAGTTCCTGGTTAGGAATGCCGTTGCCACATCACACGATGTGGTGAATTTCGCATTCCCCACCGGGTTGAACTGGAACTTGCAGTCGCCTGGCGCTGCCGTGACCGTTGCCTTTGTGTTCAGCTGCGCCTTGGCGAGTGCCGGATTGGCGGCCCAGGTCAATGCCTTGAACAGCGGGAAGGTGCAGACAATGGCGAGCGCAAGGCCAGCCATGATGATCGGCTTGCGGCCGATCTTGTCGGAGAGCCAGCCGAACACGACGAAGAAGATCGAGCCGAGTGCCAGCGCGATCGCGATCATGATGTTGACCGACTGCGCATCGACTTTCAGCACGTTCTGCAGGAAGAACAGCGCATAGAATTGGCCATTGTACCAGACGACGGCCTGGCCAGCGGTGAGGCCAAGCAGCGCCAGCAGTGCGATCTTGGCATTCTTCCACTGACCGAAGGCTTCCGTAAGCGGTGCCTTCGAGCCCTTACCTTCGTCCTTCATCTTCTGGAAGGTCGGAGACTCCGAGAGAGACAGTCGAATCCAGATCGAGACGGCGAGCAGCACGAAAGAAACGATGAAGGGAATGCGCCAGCCCCAGGCGGCGTAAGTTTCCTTGCTCAGCGATCCCTGCACGATCAGGATGACGATCAACGACAGGAACAGGCCAAGTGTCGCCGTCGTCTGAATCCACGACGTGTAGAAACCGCGGCGGTCATCAGGCGCGTGCTCAGCGACATAGGTCGCCGCACCGCCATATTCGCCGCCGAGGGCTAGACCCTGCAGCATGCGCAGCCCGATCAGGATCACCGGAGCCGCGATACCCAAGGTCGCATAACCGGGCAGCAAGCCGACCAGGAAGGTCGATAGACCCATGATCGTCATGGTGACGAGAAAGGTATACTTGCGGCCGACGAGGTCACCGATACGGCCAAACACCAGGGCGCCGAACGGGCGGACGAGAAAACCGGCGGCAAAGGCCAGCAGCGCGAAGATGTTGCGCGTCGCCTCCGGAATGGTCGGGCTGAAAAAGGTCGAGCCAATGAAGGCCGCCAATGAACCGTAGAGATAGAAATCGTACCATTCGAAAACGGTGCCGAGTGAGGAAGCGAAGATGACCTTCTTCTCTTCCCGAGTCATGCCGCGGCTCGTTTTGCCGGCGGTCGATGCCATTGCCATTGAGTTGTCCTCCCGTGAGACCCTTGTCCTCGATGCCGGGCGCCAGTGTCAGCGCTCTCCTCCGAACGCGGACTCGGAAATGCCGGGCCATCACGGGAAAAATGACAGAAAGCGCCCGCCGACGGCAGAGCGACGATGGGATTATGACTTTGGTATTAGGTGCGGTGCGGCAATCGCCGCATAGTCAGCCCCTGAGTGCTTCGAGAAGGCTGACGGCAGCCATCATATCGCGTTTGCGGGCGGCACGGCGCGCAACCGCTTCGGCATCCTGCCCCCAATGCTCGATCTGCCAGTCCTCGTCGACATGGCTGGCGGCCCAGGCAGTCTCGGCATCGAGCTTGCCGAAATCGACCGCCAGCGCCAGCAGCGCCGAACCCGTCAGCGAGGTCATGAGGTGGATGGCGGCCAGCCGCAGCGGCTCGGCGCGCTGATTGAGATGACTGCCCAGAACGGCGATCGTCTCGCGCGGCTGCTCGACATGGATGATCCCCTCGGCAAGGTTGAAGCGAGCCCCCAATGTCGTGCTCGCCCAATCGATGACCGGATCCCACTGCTCGTTCTGCCGCTCGACCAGCCCCTGGGGGGCGTCGGCGCGATAACAGAGCAGATCCGATGAGGCAAACCGCAGTATGTCTTCCAGCACCGCCTGCGGATCGCTGGCAACGCCGTCGATGGCGGTGTTGACCAGGCGCATCACCGGCATCGTCACCGGATTGATCGTCTCGCCCTGTTCCGCGAATTCGCCTGCAACCAGCACTGCCGCCGCCTCGGTCGGCAGCGCCAGCAGCGCCTTGCCCGGCGTGCGCACCGGCTTGCCGTCGAGATGCACGGCGAAACCTCCCGCTATCGGCGCAACCGAAGCGGTTTTGTAGAAGCGCTTGGGCAGCGGCATCTTCATCTGGATCTGGGCGCGGCGCACCGGATCCGGATCGGAAAGATACTTGCCCGCTTCGAGGTCGTTGAGGATGTCACGCATGAAAAGCCTCTCTCACACCGGTGTCAGCTTGCGCGCCGGCCGGTTAACGATGATCAGGCCCGCCGCAATCAAGCCAAGTGCCAGGAAAATGCGAATGGTCAGCGGCTCGTTCAAGATGATCGCGCCGCACAGGACACCAAAAACCGGCGACAGGAAGGTAAAGCTGGACAGGCCGGAGGCCGGATAGCGGCGCAGCAGCCAGAACCACAGGACATAGGTGAAGGCGACGATATAGATCGCCTGGAAAAGCAGCGCCAAAGTCGGCAACAAGGACGGATCGCGCACCGGCGGGCCGGCGAGAGGCAGCACCAATATGCCGACGATCGCCGCACCGGCGAGTTGGTAGAGCAGCAGCTTCTCGGCGCTCGCCTCAACCAGTTTCGAGCGCTTGATGAGGATATTGGTCAAAGCCCAGAAAAATCCGGAGCCAAGACTGAGCAGATCGCCGAACAGCATGTCGCCGCCGCCAAGCTTGTCGGAAAAGACGGCGGTGAGGCCGGCAAAAGCCAGCAGCAGGCCGAGGAACTTGCGCATGGTGATCTGTTCGCCAAGCAGGAAGTGACCGCCAATCAGCATCCAGAACGGCATCGAGTTGACCAGCAGCGTGTTGCGGGCAACGGTCGTATGCTCCAGGCCGACATAGAGGCAGAGGAACTCGATGCCGAAAAGCACGCCCACGGCAATGCCGGCGAGCAATGTGCCATCGCGCCTGAACAGAGCGATGCCGCGCCAGCGGCACCAGAGGAAGACGCAGACGCCGCCGATGATCGAGCGTGCGATCGACAGGAAGACGGGGTCGTAGCCGGCATAGGAGATTTTGGCGGCGACGTAGTTCAAGCCCCAGGAAAAGGTCAGACCGACCATGATGGCGGCGGCGGCCATGTCGACCGTGTCGCGCCGATCGAGCGCGTCAGTGGCGCCGCTCAAGATCAATCCTCCGCGCTGGCGTCGTCGAAGCCGATCAGATTCCAGCTCTGGCGCATATGCGGCGGCATCGGCGCGGTGACGTCGATGACGCCTTTGTCGGGATGCGGAATGATGATGCGGCGCGCATGCAGATGCAGGCGATTCTGAATACCGCCGGGGAAGTCCCAGTTGGTGTCGGCCTCGAAATATTTCGGGTCGCCGATGATCGGGCAGCCGATATAGGCGGCATGGACGCGAAGCTGGTGGGTGCGGCCCGTATAAGGTTCCATCTCCAGCCAGGTCATGGTCTGCGCCGCCTGCTCGATGATACGGTAGTAGGACACGGCATGGTCGGCGCCTTTTTCACCATGCGCGGCGACCCGGACACGGTCGCCATCCTCGGTCGGCTCCTTGATCAGCCAGGTCGAGATCTTGTCCTCGCGCTTCGGCGGCACGCCCTTGACCAAGGCCCAGTAGGTCTTCTTCGTTTCGCGGGCGCGGAACGCCTCCGACAGCTTCATGGCGGCCAGTCTCGTGCGGGCGACGACCAGCACGCCCGACGTGTCGCGATCGAGCCGGTGGACCAGCCGCGGCTTCTCGCCCTTCTGGTTGCGCCAGGCCTCCAGCATGTCGTCGACATTGCGGGTGACGCCCGAGCCGCCCTGCACCGCCAGGCCCGCCGGTTTGTTGAAGACGAAAACCTTTGGGTCCTCGTGGATCAGCATTTTCGCCAGGACGTCGGCATCGCCCTGGTTGCGGATCGAATGGCCAGTCAGCGCGCTCTCGCCCTTCTTGTCGACCTCGAGCGGCGGGATACGCACCACCTGGCCGGGCTCGACACGGCTGTCGGCCTTGACGCGGCCGCCATCGACGCGGATCTGGCCGGAGCGCAGCAGCTTCTGCAAATGGCCGAAACCTAGGCCCGGGAAATGCGTCTTGAACCAGCGATCGAGCCGCATGCCCGCCTCGCCGGCCTCCACCGTGATCTGTTCAACGCCTGCCATTTTTTCTTCGCTTATCCGTTTCCAAAGCAGGGCTCGGCCTGCGCTTGGCGCGGCAATAGCATTAAGGCAGGCTTCTTGCGAGCCAAAGACCTAAAAACAGGGCGATGATCGCGCCAATGACACTGGCCAGCGCATATCCAAATGCCGGCAGCGTGGCTCCCCGTTCCCACAGCGTCGCGAAATCGAGCGAAAACGCGGAAAAGGTAGTGAAACCGCCAAGAATGCCGGTGGCGACGAACAGCCTGACTTCGTTCGACCCGCCACGCCGCACCAGGATGGCGATGAACAGGCCCATGGCAAAGGAGCCTACGATGTTGATGGCCATCGTGCCCCAGGGATAATTGGGGCCGACAAGACGCAGCGCGCCCATACTGGTGAGATGGCGAATGCCGGCGCCGATGCCGCCGCCGACGACCACGAGAAGCAGATTGAACATTATGGTCTACTGCCCGTGTCGAGGCGGTGGCGTCAATCCCTTCACCGTCACCATTTAGGCGCTGCCCAGTCCGGATACTTCTTCCTGAATTCAGCGTAGAGGGCGTCGACCTCGGCTTTGCTGACCGGGCGCACCTGTTCGTAAAGATAGCCGGCGACGCCGCCTGACAATTGGTACTGCGCAATGCGCCCGTACGCGGCACCGATACCCTTGCCTTCAAGAATATACTGGTTCGGGAGCGTGACGCAGATCTGCGCGCCCGGTTGCAGATGAGTAACCGGCCGGTCGGTCACGACAACGTATCTGGATTTCAATGCGTCCGGCCGGAACCGGTCACGACTGTCCACCTGGCAAATCCATCCGACATGGGCAACAAGATCCCGTTTCATGCCGAACAACAGGGCGTCGCTCATCACAGGACCCGACGCAAATACCGAAAAGCGGTCCTTCGGTTCCATCCTGTCGACGAGGTCATCGATCAGGCGGCTGTATTCGGCGAGATTGTCGAGGTGAAGGGGAAGCGTGGCTTCCCTGGCGAAGACGAAGCCAACCGGGGACAACAACTGACGGCCGGCTGGAAAAAACGTGCCCAAAAAAGCAAATCCGGCAACAGCGACCATGGCGACGGTCGGCCATCGTGATTTCAGTCCCGGCACGGAGACGATCGAAACGATTGCCTGGGCATAGGCGGGAAAGAGCCAAAGAAACATCGGCAAGGAATGATGACGTTCCGGGTCCTGCGTCCGGATGAAAGCCAGGAAGGCAAGCACCGAGGCCATGGCACAGAACACCGCAAATCTGTTGCGGCGCACAACCGAGATGTGGAGGCCCACCACAATCAACGCCCAGTTCAGATAGCTGAGCCGGGATCCGACGTCACCGAGCTGAGTGACAAAGGTCGTCTTGTATCCGCTGTAAAGGTCAGCGTAGCTGGTTTGCAGAATCTTGGCAATCAACGGCAGCTGGAAGTTCAACGCCGTCGCGGCAATAAGGAAAATCGCGCACGCGCCGCCCAGGGCCGCGTTGCGGAGGGCCGGCAAATCCCGCTCCCTTGCAATCTGCAGCAAACCCAGGAATGCCGCTGACACGGTGATCCCTATGTCCGCATAGGCGTACCAGCGGCGCAGCATGAACGCCAACCACAGGCAGGCGCCGACGGATATTCCGCTCATCACCGGTTCGCGGGTCAGGAATTTGGATTTCCAGAGAAAATAGGTTGCCGCGGTCAAGGCGAGACAGCCGGCAATGTCAGGCATTCCCCGAAGCGTCGGCGCCCAGAATGGCGTGTACAGGAAGGCCGCGATCCATACGGCGATCCAACTACGGGAGGGCGTCTCGGAGACCGCCTCCTGATAGCTTATTCTGCCTATCAAAAGAACCGCCGGAACCAGGTAGACCGCGACTATTCCGGTAACGAAGGAAAGCCTTGAACCGCCAAAAACAAGGTGAAACGGCATCAGGGGCACCAGGATCGCCACGCCGTAATCTTCCGTGGCGATGGAGGTGCCCAATTGGCTCAGCCATTCGAAAGGGCTCTCGACAAGCAGAGCGCCCTGCTGGTTGAACATGTTGAAATAGGCCGCGAAGTCCCAGTAATAGACGGGCTCTTCGAGATTTATGTACGCGGCGCTCAGAGCGGCGCCAAGTAACACGGTGCAGATGTAAGCACCCCAGAATCCGAAGATTTTTTTCCCGATCACCTGAAGCCGCCAACAAAGGAAGAGACGGGTTTGTAGCAGTCTAATTTAAGCTATTTCTAATGCACTCGAAGTGCCGTTCCACCAATCGGGATTACCAAATTCATATCACGAATTATTGATGACTTGATAAAGATGTATACTTAAACGCATGGACATCGCAAGCGTCGACGACGCACAGTAATACCGCCGAAGGGACCGCTTCTTCCAAACGGCCGTTCGATATATTATACATATGTGATATACAGAAGCCGTGCGCGAGAAAGTCGGCAGAGATAAAATGCATCTCACCCTGACGCTGCCAGCAGAGCCGGCAGCGTCGACGTTTTCAGGTCAGGTGGTTTCGACCTTCTTCGGCTTGGTCGAGCCGATCATCTTCCAGTTCTTGTAGAACATCGAATTGATGCGCTCGACGCTGACCGAGACAACCGCGAGCATGCCGGCAATGAGTCTCGGGAACGGGGACGGCCTGATGATGTCCATGAACACGCAGTAGCGGCGGCCGTCATATTCGTTGACCGAACGGTGCAGCAGCGTGTCGTCGAAAATGAACTGCGGATTGTCGTACCAGTAGTTCTTGACGTTGCCGCATTCGACGAAGATTTCCGCCTTCACCGGGATCAGGTTGTAGAGGATGCGCAGGCTGAGCCGCAGCGGGCCGAAATGCCAGGAAGTCGATTCGCGCTTGCTGAAGACCGAAACGGCGATGGTCTTGATGTATTTGAAATCCTTGTTGAACTCGGCGACGTTGTCGATCCGGTGCTTGCCGTACCACTGGTAGACATACATGCCACGCCGGCCGGCGCCGAAATTGGCGTCGATGTCGGCGATGATCTCATCCTTGCGCGCCTTGAAGATGTCCAGGACCTCATTGACCTCGCGCTGATAATCCTCCGGAAACTGCTCCAGCTTCCACACGCCGGGATTCCGGTAGCAGAGCAGATCGACCAGCAGGTTGAACGGCGACAAGAGCCAGGTGAACAGGCCGTTGCCGAGGAAGTAGCCTGAGAACAGCGCCAGATCCTTCCTGTCGTTGCGCAGCACGTCGATCAGGCCGCAGACGATGAAGATCGTCGTCAGAATGGGGATAAAGTAGAAGCCAAGGGCGAGAAGCGGGATGGCGATGGCGAATTTGCGAAGGGATTTGCGAAGGGCTTTTGTCATTTTTCCACGCGCGGAGCGCGATCCTGTTGCGAATGAGTGTGCCAAATCTCGGCAACGACCACCGCCCGGTCGTGCGCCTTGATAAGGTTTTTTGGGTCGCCGCACAACGCCACGACATCGTGGCCCGGCAGTTGCCTGGTGGAATTTACCAGCCGTCGGTCAATGCACCGCTGGCAAGCTGAGCTCGTCCCATTTCTCCCTGGCCACGGGATCGCCGACCAGGAACTCAAAGCCGATGACGCTTTCGCCGTCCCGCGCGAGCTGGCATTTGAACTTCAGACCATACCAGTTTTTGCGACTGCGGAAAGCCGCGCCGTCCGCGGTGATCGCGGTGCCGCTGATCTTCTCCTCGGCCGTTGCATAAGGCACGACGCGTTCCGGCTCAAAGTCCGCGCGCCATCGCCGGATCTGGTCCATGGCCTCGAGATTGCACAATTGCACCATGCGTTCATCGGAAGCGAAGGTCGCGAGATCTGCGCGCGCCTGCCGGCTGCGCGGATCGGCGAGCGTCTTGGCCGACAGCATTTCGGTCGGCCGAATCATGGTCGGCGCGGTGGGTGGTGTAGATCGAGGAGCGCTCGGCGTTGGCGTTGGCGTTGGTGCGGGCGCTTGTGCCTCGGGTGCTGAAGGCGGTGCTGGCGCCGGCGGCGGCCTTGTCGAGGCCTCGAACTGCTGGGGTGTCAGAATGTCGACCGACACCCGTTCCTCGTCCAGCCGCTTCGGCCGCTTTGGCAGCGGCATGAGCGCCAACATCGCAGCCAGCAGGGGGTGGAGAGCAACCGAGGTTGAGATGCCCCATGGCGAGGCCTCGCTTCGAAGCGTGACGACCGCCGGGCCGCGCAATCCTATTATTCCCGTTCCTTGCGCAGCTTCGCCCAATAGTCGAGCCGCTTCCTGATGTCGCGCTCGAAACCACGCTCAGGCGGATCGTAGAAGGTCTGGCGGCCAATCTTCTCCGGAAAATAGTCCTGGCCCGAAAAGGCGTCAGGCTCATCATGATCGTAGCGATAGCCGGCGCCGTAATCCTCTTCCTTCATCAGCTTGGTCGGCGCGTTGAGGATATGCTTCGGCGGCAGCAGCGAGCCATGCTGCTTGGCTGCCTGCGTGGCCGCCTTGAAGGCGGTGTAGACGGCATTGGATTTGGGCGCGGTGGCGAGATAGACGGTGGCCTCGGCAAAGGCGAGCTCGCCTTCCGGAGAGCCCAGATAGTCGTAGGCGTCCTTGGCGGCATTGGCGACGACCAGCGCCTGCGGATCGGCTAGGCCGATGTCTTCCATCGCCATGCGCACCAGCCGGCGGCCGAGATAGAGCGGATCCTCGCCGGCGTCGAACATGCGGGCGAGATAGTAGAGTGCCGCGTCGGGATCGGAACCGCGCACCGATTTGTGCAGCGCCGAGATCAGATTGTAGTGGCCGTCCTGGCCCTTGTCGTAGATCGGCGCACGGCGCTGGACGATGCGCCGCAGCCCCTCGGGATCGAATATCTCGCCGGGCTTGGCGGCGCGCCAGACTTCCTCGGCGAGGGTCAGCGATGCGCGGCCGTCGCCGTCGCTCATGCGGATCAGCATGGCGCGGGCCTCGTCGTCGAGCGGCAGCGCCCTGCCCTCCGTCTCCTCCGCCCGCACCATCAGTTTGGCGATGCTCTCCTCGCCGAGCGAATGGAAAACCATGACGCGCGCGCGCGACAACAGCGCCGCGTTGAGCTCGAAGGACGGGTTTTCGGTCGTGGCGCCGACCAGGACGACCGTCCCATCCTCCATGACAGGAAGAAAGGAGTCCTGCTGGGCGCGGTTGAAGCGATGGATCTCGTCGACGAAAAGCAGGGTCTGGCGGCCGTTGGCGCGGCGCAGCTTGGCCGTCTCGAACACTTTCTTCAGGTCGGCGACGCCGGAAAACACCGCCGAGATCTGCTCGAAGGCAAGGCTGGTCTCGCCGGCGAGCAGCCTTGCCACCGTGGTCTTGCCGGTGCCCGGCGGCCCCCAGAAAATCATCGAGCCGAGTGAGCCCGAGCCGATCAGCCGCGTCAGCGCGCCATCGGGGCCGGTCAGATGCTCCTGGCCGACGACCTCGCCAAGATTTCTCGGCCGCAGCCTGTCGGCCAGCGGCCGACCGGGCGGCGCCTTTTCCGGTTCATCGACACTGAACAGATCGGCCATGTACTTCTTTTGGTTTGGAGCGCGATCCCTTCAGATCGAACTCAGTAACGCAACACCTGGCGCAGTATCTGCCCGCCGCGTTCGACGGTAAAGCGCCACCAGCGCGTATCCTGCTGGGCTACCTGCGCCAGCGTCGCGGCGGTATCGATGGTGGTGCCGTTGACCTCGCGCACGATGTCGCCCGGCATGAAGCCGAAATCGGCGGCCGGCGAATCGCGGTTGATATCGATCACCGTCACGCCCTTGAGATCGGTGCGCAGGCCAAGCTTCTGGGCAAGGCGCGGCGACAGTTCCGCAACCTTGGCGCCCGAGAACGGGCTGCGGCCATGCAACGTCACTTCCGAGGCTTTCGCACCTTCCGGCGCGCGCTCCAGAGCGATGTCCATGGCTGCCTGCTGGCCCTTGGTCAGGATCGCGAAATTCGCCTTGGTGCCGATCGACAGCGTCGCCATGCGATAGTCCAGCGCCTCGATGCTCTCGACCGGCTTGCCGTTGATCTGCAGCACGACATCGCCCGCCTTCAGCCCGGCCTTTCCGGCAGGACCGGCGGCATCGACCGAAGACACCAACGCACCGGTTGGCTTTTCCATGCCGAGCGATTCGGCGATCTGCGGCGTTACCGCCTCGAACTCGGCGCCGATATAGGGGCGTTCGAAGAAATCGAGGCCGGCCTTGGCCGCATCGGCGAAAGCCCGAACCATGTTGGCGGGAATGGCAAAGCCGATGCCGATCGAACCGCCGCTGCGGCTGTAGATGGCGGTGTTGATGCCGACCAGCTGGCCGCCCATGTTGATCAGCGCGCCGCCGGAATTGCCGGGATTGATCGCCGCGTCGGTCTGGATGAAATAGCCCGAATCCGAGACGCCGATATGGCTGCGGGCAAGCGCCGAGACGATGCCGCTGGTGGTGGTCTGGCCGACGCCGAAGGGGTTGCCGATGGCCAGCACTAGGTCGCCGACCTCAAGCGCGTCGGAATCACCAATGGCGATGACGGGGAACGGCTTGTCGGATTCGATCTTGAGCACTGCAAGATCGAGCGTCTCGTCCTTGAGCATCACCTTGCTGGTGAATTCGCGCCCGTCGGCGGTCGCCACCTTGACCTCGTCGGCATCCTTGATGACATGGAAATTGGTAACGATGACACCGCTCGGATCGACAAGCACGCCCGAGCCGAGCGAGGACTGCGCGCGCGGCTGGGCACGGCCGAAAAACTCCTCGAAGAACGGATCGCCTTCAAAAGGCGATGTGACCTTGGCCGTCTGCGAGGCATAGACATTGACCACGGCCGGCGCCGTCTGCTTGACCAGGGGCGCGAACGAAAGCTGCACCTCCTCGCGGCCGAACGGCACGCGCTTGTCAGGCCCCGAGGTGGCGTTCTCGCCTTCTACGCCATGCAACAGATCGGTCAACACATCGGACAGGCCCGGATCGGCGGGCTTTGCGGCGTCTTCTGCCAGCGCCTGCCGGACTGCCGGTGCGGCTGCGAACACCATGAAGGCGCAGAGCAGAACAAGGGACAGTCTTTTGGCGCGCATTCGCGAATCCTCCAAGGCAAGTTCGGGCGCATTGTCCCGACGATTGTGCAAAATGAAAGGCTAAGCCGCTGAAATCCGATTATTTTATGCAGCAAAAGCAGCTACAGCTGATTTCGAAACCGAAAACCTCCTCGGCCCTCATGAAAAAACAACTGATGTCATTCCGTGACTTTTTGAAGACCGGCAAACTGGGCGCGATCTCCCCCGACATGACAATGACCGAGATTGTCAAAGTGCTCGGTACGCCTGAGCATGCCGATCCAGATTACTGGACGTTCGGAAAGCTCGAAATTTCCTTTGATATCGAGGCGCCTCGCCAGATGAACTGGTTTCAAATTGAAGAGGCCGGCTACCTCAAAGGCGACCTTGAGGTTCTCACCAATCGCCTTTCGCTTTCGCTGGATGGGTTGAGCGGAAAGACAAAGCCATCGCAATTTCTGGATGCCGGCCTGTGGGCTCCAGATCAGGTCAAAATTTTCTATGCAGCTTCCGGGAATGACATCTTGCTGAACATATGCGCCGGACCAATACAGATGCACTTTCGCGTTGATGCCAACTTGACCGGCGGCCAAGACGCCGAAACATATTTGAGCAGTTCCCCCACGTCGCAACTGATCATGGAGATCGACTCTCGAGTCGTTCTCGACAGTATCTATTCCTATCCATACCCGAAGACCGAAGAGGTACCGGGAGCGTTCAATTGGAAGCTGTTGAGCGGAAGCCGCTATCTGATCTTGGCCGGCAGACGATAAGCACCGGCAAACCAAAGGGGCCCGCGGGCCCCTTCAATTCATTCCGGAAAGACGTGGCGTTATGCGGCCGCTGCTTCCGTGTCGGTGCCTTCGGCTTCGAGGCGAGCGCGGTCGGCGGCGCCCTTGGCATCCGTGTCGCGATCGACGAACTCGATGACGGCCATCGCGGCGTTGTCGCCGTGACGGAAGCCTGCCTTCATGATGCGCAGATAGCCGCCGTTGCGGTTGGCGTAGCGTGGGGCGATGGTGTCGAACAGGCGCTTGACGACGCCTTCATTGCCGATCTGCGCGATCACCTGGCGGCGGGCGTGCAGGTCGCCGCGTTTGCCGAGCGTCACCAGCTTCTCGACGATCGGACGCAGGTCCTTCGCCTTCGGCAGGGTGGTGACGATCTGCTCGTGCTCGAGCAGCGACACGGCGAGGTTGGCGAACATCGACTTGCGATGGCTAATGCTTCGGGCGAAGCGGCGGCCTTTGAAACCGTGGCGCATGGCTCTTTTCCTTCTTCAGTTATTCAAGAGGCCAAGGCCTCTGATGGTTTTCCGCATGACCGTCGGATCGAGCGGCGCACGCCGCCGATCCTTGGAATTCATGCTCAATATTGATCTTCGTAACGCTTGGCGAGGTCTTCGATGTTTTCCGGCGGCCAGTCCGGCACTTCCATGCCGAGGTGCAGGCCCATCGCCGCGAGCACTTCCTTGATCTCGTTCAGCGACTTGCGGCCGAAGTTCGGGGTGCGCAGCATCTCGGCTTCGGTCTTCTGGATGAGATCGCCGATGTAGACGATGTTGTCGTTCTTCAGGCAGTTGGCCGAACGCACCGAAAGCTCGAGTTCGTCGACCTTCTTGAGCAGCGCCGGGTTGAAGGCGAGCTCGGTGACGGCTTCGGCGGCGACTTCCTTCTGCGGCTCGTCGAAGTTGACGAACAGGCCAAGCTGGTCCTGCAGGATGCGAGCGGCGAAAGCCACCGCGTCCTCGCCCGAGATCGAACCGTCGGTCTCGATGGTCATGGTCAGCTTGTCATAGTCGAGAACCTGGCCCTCGCGGGTGTTCTCGACCTTGTAGGAGACCTTCTTGACCGGCGAATAGAGGCTGTCGACCGGGATCAGGCCGATCGGCGCGTCCTCGGCGCGGTTGCGCTCGGCCGGCACGTAGCCCTTGCCGGTGTCGACGGTGAATTCCATGCGGATTTCAGCGCCTTCGTCCAGCGTGCAGATGACGTGATCGGGGTTGAGGATCTCGACATCGCCAACCGTCTGGATGTCGCCGGCGAGAACCGCACCCGGTCCCTGCTTGCGCACGACCATGCGCTTGGGGCCATCGCCTTCCATGCGGATGGCGATTTCCTTGATGTTCAAGACGATGTCGGTCACGTCCTCGCGCACGCCGGCGATGGACGAGAATTCATGCAGAACGCCGTCGATCTGCACGGCGGTCACGGCCGCACCGCGCAGCGAAGACAGAAGCACGCGGCGCAGCGCGTTGCCGAGGGTGAGACCAAAGCCACGCTCGAGCGGCTCGGCGACCAGCGTGGTCAGCGTCTTCTTCTTCGACGAGAACTCGATCTTGTTCGGCTTGATCAGTTCCTGCCAATTTTTCTGGATCATGATGCTTTCCTTCCGTTGACCCGCCACCATCCAATCGTGGCGGGCGACCTGGAATACCACGGAGGAACGCCCCTATGAGCGTTCGCGCGGCGTTCGGTAATTTCTTAGACGCGGCGCTTCTTGCGCGGGCGGCAGCCATTGTGCGGGATCGGCGTCACATCACGGATCGAGGTGATGGTGAAGCCGGCCGCCTGCAGGGCGCGCAGCGCCGATTCGCGGCCCGAGCCAGGTCCGCAGACCTCGACTTCGAGCATGCGCATGCCGTGTTCCTGGGCCTTCTTGGCGACGTCCTCGGCAGCCATCTGGGCGGCGAAGGGGGTCGACTTGCGCGAACCCTTGAAGCCCTGGGCACCGGCCGACGACCAGGCAATCGAATTGCCCTGCGCGTCGGTGATGGTGATCATCGTGTTGTTGAAGGTCGAATTGACGTGGGCAACGCCCGACGAGATATTCTTGCGTTCGCGACGGCGAACACGAGCGGCTTCCTTGGCCATGGTATTCCTTTCAGTTGATCTCTACACCGCCGTAATGCCAGCGGCTCCACCTGGAAAGCGAGTAGTGAATTGGTGAGTAGTGACGAGGCGCAGGCGTTGACGCTGCTTCTCACTACTCACCACCGACTACTCACTTCAAATTACTTCTTCTTGCCGGCGATCGACTTGGCCGGACCCTTGCGGGTGCGTGCATTGGTGTGCGTACGCTGGCCGCGGACCGGCAGCGAGCGACGGTGACGCAGGCCGCGGTAGCAGCCGAGGTCCATGAGACGCTTGATGTTCATCGACACTTCGCGGCGCAGGTCGCCTTCGACCTGATAGTCACGGTCGATGGTCTCGCGGATCTGCAAGACTTCCGCGTCGGTCAGCTGGTTGACGCGACGCTCGGCCGGGATGCCGACCTTGTCGACGATCTCCTGGGCGAACTTCTTGCCAATTCCGTGAATGTACTGAAGCGCGATGACGACGCGCTTGTTGGTCGGAATGTTGACGCCGGCTATACGAGCCATGTTCTTTCCTTCTCCATGTGGGCCGGCCAACCTTTCAAACAAGGCAGGCCTGGCGCTGTCAAAGTTGCCCCGCGTCCGGTGGAGGCCGGCCCTTGCGGGAGTTTCCAGTTCAAAGCGACTGCCTTGCCCTTGCGGACAAGCAAAGTTCGCACCTGATAGGAAGACGGGCCGCCATACCGCAGCGGGCCGCCCCCGTCAAGCCTAATCTTTAAATTCCCTTACAGCGCCTCGGCGGCCGCCGTGAGCAGGGCCTCGATCTCGGCGGTCACCGCGTCGATGCTGGCCATGCCGTCGACCGTCTTGAGCTTGCCTTTGGCATAATAATAGCCGGTCAGCGGAGCGGTCTTCTTGTAGTACTCGCGCAGGCGTTCCTCGAACACCGCGGGATTGTCATCCTTGCGCACCGGTTGCCCGGCGGCCTTGGCGTCCTCGGCGCGCTTGACGATGCGGCCGACCAGCGCCCTGTCGTCGACGACCAGTTCGATGACCGTGTCGAGACCGATGCCACGCTGCGAAAGCATCGATTCAACCGCATCGGCCTGCACCAGTGTGCGCGGGTAGCCGTCGAGGATGAATCCCTTGGCGCAGTCGGCCTGGTCGATCCGCTCGGCGACGATGGCGTTGACGATGGCGTCGGACACCAGTTCGCCGGCATCCATCACCGCCTTGGCACGCTTGCCGACTTCGGAACCGGCCTGAACGGCGGCACGCAGCATGTCTCCCGTCGAGAGTTGGGGTATGCCGTGTTTTTCTACCAGTCTTTGTGCTTGTGTCCCCTTGCCCGCCCCTGGCGGCCCAAGCAAAATCAACCTCATCTGGCTTTCTTCCCCCCGCGCAGCTTCGACTTCTTGATCAGGCCTTCATACTGGTGCGCGATCAAGTGGCCCTGAATCTGCGCAACCGTATCGAGCGTGACACTGACCACGATCAGAAGCGATGTGCCACCAAGGTAGAATGGTACGCCAGTCGCCGAGATCAGGAACTCCGGCAGCAGGCACACCAGCACCAGATAGATGGCGCCGACGACGGTGATGCGGGTGAGAACGTAATCGATGTAATCGGCGGTGCGCTCGCCCGGACGATAGCCCGGGATGAAGCCCGAATGCTTCTTGAGCTGATCGGCGGTGTCCTTCGGGTTGAAGACAATCGCTGTGTAGAAGAAGGCGAAGAACACGATCATCGCCGCGTAGAACGCCATGTAGAGCGGCTGGCCATGGCCGAGCGAGGCCAGGATGGTGCTCGCCCAGGCGGGCATGTTTGTGGTCTGCGAGAAGCCGGCGACTGTGGCCGGCAGCAGGAGCAGCGACGAAGCGAAGATCGGCGGGATGACGCCCGACGTGTTGAGCTTCAGCGGCAGATGCGAGGTGTCGCCCTGGAACATGCGGTTGCCGACCTGGCGCTTCGGATACTGGATCAGCAGGCGGCGCTGCGCGCGCTCGAAGAACACGATGAGCGCAATGACGACGATGGCCAGGACGATGATCGCCAGGATGAGGCCGGTCGACAGGGCGCCGGTGCGGCCAAGCTCCAGCGTGCCGGAAATGGCGCGCGGCAGGCCGGCGACAATCCCGGAGAATATGATCAGCGAAATGCCGTTGCCGATGCCGCGGGCGGTGATCTGCTCACCGAGCCACATCAGGAACATGGTGCCACCGACCAGCGTGACCACGGTCGAGATGCGGAAGAACATGCCGGGATCATTGACGATGCCGTTCCCGTTCTCAAGCCCCACCGAAATGCCATAGGCCTGCACGAGTGCCAAAAGCACGGTGCCGTAGCGCGTGTACTGGTTGATGACCTTGCGGCCCTGTTCGCCTTCCTTCTTCAGCGCTTCCAGCGACGGGATGACCGAGGTCATCAGCTGCATGATGATGGAGGCGGAGATGTAAGGCATGATGCCAAGCGCGAAGATCGCCATGCGCTGCACGGCGCCGCCGGCGAACATGTTGAACATGCCAAGCACGCCCTTGCTCTGCGAGGAGAAGGCCTGGGCGAAGGCGTCGGGGTTGATTCCGGGAAGCGGAATGTAGGTGCCGAGGCGGTAGACGAGCAACGCGCCAATGGTGAACCAGATGCGTTTCTTCAGGTCCTCTGCCTTGGCGAAGGCCGAGAAATTCAGATTCGAGGCTAGTTGTTCAGCAGCCGAAGCCATGCCTGATTCTCCGCTTGGTAACGCTTGATGGCCCGTGAGGTCAGGCGGTGCGTTTCACCGAAGCTCACGAGATAAGCTCCGGGCTCTAAACATGCAAGCGGCCGCGTTGACGCGGCCGCTTAATTGAGCAGATCAAAGCGCAATCGTGAGCAAAAACGGGATCCCACTCTTGCCGATCGCGCTTCAAATTGCCGTTACTCGGCAGCTGCCTTTTCCGGCAACTTGACCGAGCCGCCGGCCTTTTCGATCTTCTCGATCGCCGCCTTGGAAGCACCGGCGACGTCGAAGGCAAGCTTGGCCTTCAGTTCACCATCGGACAGTACGCGCACGCCATCCTTGACGCGGCGGATGACGCCGGCGGCGACAAGCGCCTCGGCCGTCACGGTTGCCTTGGCGTCGAGCTTCTTGGCGTCGACGGCTTCCTGGATACGGGCCAGCGACACGACGACGAAGCTCTTGGCGAAGATGTTGTTGAAGCCACGCTTCGGCAGGCGCCGGTAGAGCGGCATCTGGCCACCCTCGAAGCCGTTGACGGCGACGCCGGAGCGCGCCTTCTGACCCTTGACGCCGCGACCGGCGGTCTTGCCCGAGCCGGAACCGATGCCGCGGCCGAGACGCTTCTTGGAATGCGTCGCGCCGTCCTTGTCACGCAGATCGTTGAGTTTCATCTGAGTTCTCCTGCGCTTTGGCTCAGCCCTCGTCCACGACGCGGACGAGATGCTGAACGGCGGCGATCATGCCGCGCACGGAAGGCGTATCTTCCAGCGTGCGCTGCTTGTGCATCTTGTTGAGGCCGAGGCCGACCAGCGTCGCGCGCTGCTCCTTCGGACGGCGGATCGGCGAACCGATCTGCTCAACGGTGATGGTCTTGGTTGCTTTCTTGGCCATGGTCAAAATCCCTGGTCAGATCGACTATTCTTCAGCCGCAACGGCGGTGCCGCGGCGGGCCTGAAGGGTCGAATACTTGATGCCGCGAGCGGCAGCCACATCCTTGGGATGCATCTGGCTCTTCAGCGCGTCGAACGTGGCGCGAACCATGTTGTAGGGGTTCGACGAACCCATCGACTTGGCGACCACGTCATGCATGCCGAGCGTCTCGAAAACGGCGCGCATCGGGCCGCCGGCGATGATGCCGGTACCCTGCTTGGCGGCGCGCAGCAGAACGCGTCCGGCGCCCCAGCGTCCCTCGACGTCGTGATGCAGCGTACGGCCCGAGCGCAGCGGCACGAAGATCATGTCGCGCTTGGCCGATTCGGTTGCCTTGCGGATGGCTTCCGGCACTTCGCGTGCCTTGCCGTGACCAAAGCCGACGCGCCCTTTCTGGTCGCCGACAACGACGAGTGCGGCGAAGCCGAAGCGACGGCCACCCTTGACGACCTTGGCGACGCGATTGATGTGGACCAGCTTGTCCACCATGCCGTCGTCGCGCTCTTCGCGCTCGCGGCCGCGGCCGCCTTCCCTACGTTCCTGTGCCATATCCTGTTCCTTGTTCTTTTCCGGAAGCACGGGTTGCTGATTGCCGGCGCCGCTTTGGGTCGCCGACGGTGAAAGATTAGAAGCTCAGGCCGCCTTCGCGGGCAGCTTCAGCCAGCGCCTTGACGCGGCCGTGATAGATGTACGGGCCACGGTCGAAGACGACTTCCTTGACGCCGGCCTTGGTGGCGCGCTCGGCGATCAGCTTGCCGATCGCGGCGGCGGCTGCGGTGTCGGCGCCGGTCTTGAGCGAACCCTTGAGGTCCTTCTCGAGCGTCGAAGCGGCGGCGATGGTGTGGCCCTTGGCGTCGTCGATCACCTGGACGTAGATGTTCTTCGAGGTGCGGTGAACCGACAGACGCGGACGCTCGCCGGCGACCTTCCTGATCTGCCGGCGAACGCGCTGCGCACGGCGCTGCGTGGATTCCTTGGTACCCATGATGGTCTTCCTTGCCTTCAAAAAACGGGGGCCGCCCTGTGCGGTAGGCGAAAGCGCCTCCCGCGGCCGCTCCCCGCGGCGTTACACTTCCTTGGCTTGGTCCTTTCCGAAAAGCCTGCGACTTTTCAGGACCAGGTCCACTACTTCTTCTTACCTTCCTTGCGGACGATCTTCTCGCCAGCATAGCGAACGCCCTTGCCCTTGTAGGGCTCCGGACCGCGATATTCGCGGATCTCGGCGGCGACCTGGCCAACCTGCTGCTTGTCGATGCCGGTCACGGTGATTTCCGTCGGCTTCGGCACAGCGATGGTGACACCGGCCGGCGTCTCATAGACGACGTCATGGCTGAAGCCAAGAGCCAGCTGCAGGTTCTTGCCCTGCATGGCGGCGCGATAGCCGACGCCGGTGATCTCGAGCTTCTTCTCGAAGCCGTCCTTGACGCCATGCAGGATGTTGACGATCTGCGTGCGCGACATGCCCCACTTGGAGCGGGCGGTCTTGGTCTGGTCGCGCGGCTGGACAGCGATCTCGCTGCCTTCCATCTTGACCAGGACTTCGTCGTTCACCACGAACTTCAGCTCGCCCTTGGGGCCCTTCGCCGTCACGGTCTGGCCGTTGACGGTCGCGGTCACGCCCTGCGGCAGCGAAACGGGTTTCTTTCCAATACGAGACATTTTGTTGTCCTCGTCACTTCTCTTGTTTCAGGTCTCTGTCTTCGGAACGATCCGAAGACAGGATTCCAATTTGCGGTCGCTGCCAGATCAGAAGATCTGGCAGAGGATCTCGCCGCCGACGTTCTGTTCGCGGGCTTCGTGATCGGCCATCACGCCCTTCGGCGTCGAAAGGATGGCGATGCCGAGGCCGTTGGCGACGTGCGGGATCGACTTGGCCGAGACGTAAACGCGGCGGCCCGGCTTCGAGACGCGGGCGATTTCGCGCACGACCGGCGCGCCGTCGAAATACTTCAGCTCGATTTCGATCTCGGACTTGCCGTTATCGAAGTCGGTCTGGCTGTAGTCGCGGATATAGCCTTCAGCCTTCAGCACGTCGAGGACGCGGGTGCGCAGACGCGAGGCCGGCGTCGAGACGCTCGACTTCTTGCGGCCGTAGGCGTTGCGGATGCGGGTCAGCATATCGCCGAGAGGATCGCTCAATGACATGTTATGTCCTCCTTACCAGCTCGACTTGACCAGGCCCGGGATCTGGCCGTTGTTGCCGAGATCACGAAGCGCGATGCGCGATACTTTGAGCTTGCGATAGTAGGCACGCGGACGGCCGGTGACTTCGCAGCGGTTGCGGATGCGGATCTTGGCCGAGTTGCGCGGCAGGGCAGCAAGCTTGAGCTGAGCGCGGAAGCGCTCCTCCATCGGCTTGGACTGATCCATGATGATCGCCTTCAGGGCGGCGCGCTTGGGACCGTACTGGTCGGCAAGCTTGCGGCGCCTGTTGTTCTTCTCGACTGAGCTGGTCTTTGCCATTTCAGATTTTTCCTTTTCTCGCTGCCGTTACTGGCGGAAGGGGAAGTTGAAAGCCTTGAGCAATGCCCTGGCTTCGTCGTCCGTCTTCGCAGTCGTACAAACGATGACGTCCATGCCCCAGATCTGATCAACCTTGTCGTAGTTGATCTCCGGGAACACGATGTGCTCCTTGATGCCCATGGCGTAATTGCCACGGCCATCGAAGCTCTTGGGGTTCAGTCCGCGGAAGTCGCGGACGCGCGGCAGCGCGATGTTCACGAGGCGGTCGAGGAACTCGTACATGCGTTCCTTGCGCAGCGTGACCTTGGCGCCGATCGGCATGTTCTCGCGGACCTTGAAGCCGGCGATCGAATTGCGGGCGCGGGTGACGACGGCCTTCTGGCCGGCGATCAGCGCCAGGTCTTCGGCCGCGACCGAGGGCTTCTTCGAATCGGCGGTCGCTTCGCCGACACCCATGTTCAGGACAATCTTGTCGAGGCGCGGAACCTGCATGTCGTTGTCGTAGCCGAACTGCTCCTGCAGCGCCTTGCGGATGGTCTCGTTGTAGACCTGCTTCAGACGCGGCGTGTTGGTGGCAGTCGCCTGCTTGCTTTGAGCCTTAGCCATTGATGACTTCTCCCGAGCGCTTGGCGACGCGCACCTTCTTGCCGTCCTTCTGGAAGATGAAACCGACGCGGGTCGGCTTGCCATCCTTGGGGTCGGCCAGCGCGATGTTCGACAGCTGGATCGGCGCTTCCTTGGTGATGATCCCGCCCTCTTGGGACTGGGTCTGCTTCTGGTGACGACGGATCATGTTGACGCCGCGCACCAGCGCGGTGTCATCCTTCGGCTGAACCGAGAGGACTTCGCCCGAACGGCCCTTGTCCTTGCCGGCCAGCACGACGACCTTGTCGCCTTTTCTAATCTTTTGCATTGGTCCGGCTCCTTACAGCACTTCAGGCGCGAGCGAGATGATCTTCATGTGGTTCTTGGCGCGGAGTTCGCGCGGAACCGGTCCGAAGATACGCGTGCCGATCGGCTCTTTCTTGTTGTCGACGAGAACGGCCGCGTTCTTGTCGAAACGGATCACGCTGCCGTCCGGGCGGCGGATGTCCTTGGCCGTGCGTACCACGACCGCCTTCATCACATCGCCCTTCTTGACGCGGCCGCGCGGAATGGCTTCCTTGATGGACACCACGATGATGTCGCCCACGGAAGCGTATTTCCGCTTCGAGCCGCCCAGCACCTTGATGCACATGACACGACGCGCGCCGGAATTATCCGCCACGTCGAGGTTTGTTTGCATCTGAATCATGACTGGCCGCCTTCTTCTTTTCTAACGGGACGGGCTCGAAGCCCCTCCCCGGTCTGTCCAAAATTCGTTGTTTACGCCCAGAGGTCAGGCTTGGTCCGAAGACACGACGATCCAGCGCTTGTCCTTGGAAATCGGCTTCGATTCCTGGATGAACACCTGATCGCCAACCTTGTGGGCGTTGTTCTCGTCGTGCGCCTTGTACTTCTTGGTCATGCGCACGGTCTTCTTCATCACGGGATGCGTGAAGCGCCGTTCGACCTTGACGACAACCGTCTTCTCGTTCTTGTCGCTGACGACGGTGCCCTGCAGAATGCGCTTTGGCATGGTTTTCGTCCTTAAGCCTTCTTGGCCGCGGACTTTTCCGCAGCGATGGTCTTGATACGCGCAATGTCCTTACGAACCTGCCTCACGCGCGCGGTCTTCTCGAGCTGGCCGGTGGCCTTCTGGAAGCGCAGGTTGAACTGCTCCTTCTTCAGGCTGGCCAAGTCGTCGGTCAGCTGGTCCTGGGTCTTGGTCCGGATGTCTTCGGCTTTCATGATCAGCCCGTCCTTATTCTGCGATGCGCTGTACGAAGCGCGTCCTGACCGAGAGCTTGGCCGCGCCGAGACGCAGCGCCTCACGGGCGGTTTCTTCACTGACGCCGTCGATCTCGAACATGATGCGGCCCGGCTTGACGCGCGCCGCCCAGTAGTCGACGGCCCCCTTGCCCTTGCCCATGCGGACTTCGGTCGGCTTCGACGTGACCGGCAGATCCGGGAAAATACGGATCCAGACACGGCCAGCACGCTTCATTTCACGAGTGATCGCGCGGCGGGCCGCCTCGATCTCACGCGCGGTGACGCGGTTCGGCTCAAGCGCCTTCAGCCCGAAACCACCGAAATCCAGGTTGGTGCCGCCCTTTGCGGTACCATGGATACGGCCCTTGAACTGCTTGCGGAACTTTGTGCGCTTTGGCTGCAGCATCGTTCTAACTCCAAATTCCTAAATGTCTCAGGCGTTTTCGCGACGACGACCGCGTTCGCGATCACCACCACCGCCATGCGCAGCATCACCCTCGGTCGCGCGACGTTCCGAAGCCATCGGGTCGTGCTCGAGGATCTCGCCCTTGAATACCCAGACCTTGACGCCGCAGATGCCGTACGCCGTATGCGCTTCGGCCGTGCCGTAGTCGACATCGGCGCGCAGCGTGTGCAGCGGCACGCGACCTTCGCGGTACCACTCCATGCGGGCGATTTCGGCGCCGCCGAGACGGCCCGAGCAGTTGATGCGGATGCCTTCGGCACCGAGGCGCATCGCCGACTGCACGGCGCGCTTCATGGCGCGGCGGAACGCGATGCGGCGCTCGAGCTGCTGGGCGATCGACTGGGCGACCAGGGTCGCGTCGATTTCCGGCTTGCGCACTTCGACGATGTTGAGGTGCGTCTCGGACTTCGTCATCTCCATCAGCTTCTTGCGAAGCTTCTCGATGTCGGCGCCCTTCTTGCCGATGATCAGACCCGGGCGCGCGGCATGGATGGTGACGCGGCACTTCTTGTGCGGGCGCTCGATCACGACCTTGGAGATCGCGGCCTGCTTGAGTTCCTTCTCAAGATACTTGCGGATCTTGATGTCCTCATGCAGCAGCTTGCCGTACTCGCCGGTGTTCGCGAACCAGCGCGAATCCCAGGTGCGGTTGATGCCGAGGCGAAGACCGATCGGATTGACTTTCTGGCCCATTATGCGGCCTCCCCTTTTTCTTCGACTTCACGAACGACGATCGTGAGGTGCGAGAACGGCTTCTCGATGCGGCTGGCGCGACCACGGCCACGAGCGTGGAACCGCTTCATGACGATCGACTTGCCGACATAGGCTTCCGCCACGATCAGCGCATCGACGTCGAGGTCGTGGTTGTTTTCCGCGTTGGCGATCGCCGATTCCAGCGTCTTCTTGACCGTGCCGGAAATCCGCTTGGCCGAGAACTCGAGATCGGAAAGCGCTGTCGCGACCTTCTTGCCGCGGATCAGCGCGGCAACGAGGTTCAGCTTCTGCGGGCTGATACGGATCGTGCGCAACACGGCGCGCGCTTCGTTGTCAGCAAGCCTGCGCGGAGCTTTGGCCTTGCCCATGATTATTTCCTCTTCGCCTTCTTATCCGCGCCGTGACCGTAATAGGTCCGCGTCGGAGCGAATTCACCGAACTTATGACCGACCATGTCCTCGTTCACCGAGACGGGAACATGCTTCTGGCCGTTGTAGACACCGAAGGTGAAGCCGACGAACTGCGGCAGGATGGTGGAGCGACGGCTCCACATCTTGATCACCTCATTGCGACCACCTTCACGAACCTTGTCCACCTTCTTGAGAAGGTAGCCGTCGATGAAGGGGCCTTTCCAAATAGAACGAGTCACTTGGCGTTACCTCTTCTTAGCTCTTGCGCTGATGGCGCGAGCGCAGGATGAACTTGTCGGTCGCCTTGTTGGACCGCGTCTTCTTGCCCTTGGTCGGCTTGCCCCACGGGCTGACCGGATGACGGCCACCGGAGGTGCGGCCTTCACCACCGCCGTGCGGATGGTCGACCGGGTTCATGGTCACGCCGCGATTGTGCGGACGCTTGCCGCGCCAAACCGTGCGGCCGGCCTTGCCGTCGTTGATGTTGCCGTGGTCGGGGTTCGACACGGCACCGACGGTGGCCATGCAGGAGCCGTGAACGACACGCTGCTCGCCCGAGTTGAGGCGCAGGATCGCCATACCCTGGTCGCGACCGACGAGCTGGGCGTAACCGCCGGCCGAACGGGCGACCTGGGCGCCCTTGCCCGGCTTCAGCTCGATGTTGTGGACGATCGTGCCGACCGGCATCGAGGCCAGCGGCATCGCATTGCCCGGCTTCACGTCGACCGCTTCGCCAGCCACGATCTTGTCGCCGGCGGCAAGGCGCTGCGGGGCGATGATGTAGGATAGCTCACCATCGTCGTACTTGATCAGCGCGATGAAGGCGGTGCGGTTCGGATCGTATTCAATGCGCTCGACCGTGCCGACGACGTCGAACTTGCGGCGCTTGAAGTCGATGATGCGGTACGAACGCTTGTGACCACCGCCGATGAAGCGGGCGGTGATGCGGCCGTAATTGTTGCGGCCGCCCGACTTGGTCAGGCCCTCGGTCAGACCCTTGACGGGCTTGCCCTTGTAGAGGCCCGAGCGGTCGACGATGACCAGCTGGCGGGTGCTCGGCGTTACCGGGTTGAATTTTTTCAGTGCCATTGTTCTGTCCTCGCGGCCTTGCTCAGAGACCCGTCGCGACGTCGATCGACTGGCCGTCGGCCAGCGTCACAATCGCCTTCTTGACGTCGCTCTGGCGGCCGATCGTGCCGCGGAAGCGCTTGATCTTGCCCTTGCGGACAAGCGTGTTCACGGCCATCACCTTGACGCCGAACAGCGCTTCGACGGCGGCCTTGATTTCCGGCTTCGACGCCTTCTTGGCGACGTTGAAGACGACCTGGTTCTGCTCGGAAGCCATGGTCGACTTTTCGGTGATCGCCGGGCTGACGATCACGTCGTAGTGACGAAGGTCGGTCATTTAAAGCGCTCCTCGAGAGCCTCGACGGCGGCCTTGGAAAGGACCAGCGTGCCGCGGCGCAGAATGTCGTAGACGTTGATGCCCTGGATGGGCAGCACGTCGATGTTGGGAATGTTGGTCGCGGCCAGCTTGAAGTTCTTGTCAAGCTCGGCGCCACCGATCACCAGGGCGTTGCTCAGGCCCAGCGTCGCGAAATTCGCGATCAGCGCCTTGGTCTTGGCCTCGGTCAGCTTCAGCTCGTCGATGACGATGATCGACGCGCTCTTGGCCTTGGCCGAGAGAGCGTGCTTCAAGCCCAGGGCGCGCACCTTCTTCGGCAGATCGTGCTCGTGGCTGCGAACGACCGGGCCGTGGGCCTTGCCGCCGCCGCGGAACTGCGGAGCGCGTGCCGAATGGTGACGGGCGCGGCCCGTACCCTTCTGCTTGTACATCTTGGCGCCGGTGCGCGCGATTTCGGCGCGGCCTTTGGCCTTGTGCGTGCCCTGCTGCTTCTTGGCAAGCTGCCAGCGCACGACGCGCTGCAGGATGTCCTCGCGCGGATCAAGGCCGAAAATCTCCTCGGAGAGTTTCACCTTACCGGCGTCCTTGCCGCCAAGCGTTGTGATCTTGAGATCCATTATTCCGCTCCCTCTGTGGCCGGAGCCTCGTTCTTAGCAGCACTTCCTGCTGCAACTGGGCGGATCGCGGCGGGCTTCGGCGCATTGGCCGGAAGTGCCACCTTGGCCGCATCGCGGACCAGGATCCAGGCGCCCTTCGACCCGGGAACCGCTCCGCGGATCAGGATCAGGCCGCGGTCGGCATCGGTCGAGACGATCTCGACATTCTGCGTCGTCACGCGGGTGTCGCCCATGTGGCCGGCCATCTTCTTGCCCTTGAACACCTTGCCGGGGTCCTGGCGCTGGCCGGTCGAACCGTGCGTACGGTGCGAGACCGAGTTACCGTGCGTCGCGCGGCCACCACCCATGTGGTGACGCTTGATGACGCCCTGGAAACCCTTGCCGATCGTCGTGCCCGTCACATCGACCTTCTGGCCGGCGACGAAGTGCTCGACGGTGATCTCGGCGCCGACATCGATCATGTTGTCGGCCGAGACGCGGAACTCGGCAACCTTCGCCTTCGGCTCGACGGAAGCGGTCGCGAAATGGCCGCGCATCGCCTTCGACGTGTTCTTCACCTTGGCGAGGCCAACGCCGAGCTGAACGGCGGTGTAGCCATTCTTCTCCTGCGTGCGCTGCGCCACGACCTGGCAGTTCTCCATCTGGAGAACGGTGACGGGAACATGTTCCCCGGCATCGTTATAGATGCGGGTCATTCCCACCTTCTTTGCAATCACACCTGAACGCATCGGTTCAATTCCTTTAGAGTTCCGGGCCAGGGGCACCGCCCCTTACCGCGCTCTCATTCCCTTAGAGCTTGATCTCGACGTCGACGCCGGCGGCCAGATCGAGCTTCATCAAAGCATCGACGGTCTGCGGGGTCGGATCGACGATGTCGAGCAGACGCTTGTGCGTGCGCATCTCGAACTGCTCGCGGCTCTTCTTGTCGACGTGGGGCGACCGGTTCACCGTGAACTTTTCGATCCGCGTCGGCAGCGGAATGGGGCCGCGGACGTTTGCGCCGGTGCGCTTGGCCGTCGACACGATTTCCTTCGTCGAGGCGTCGAGCACGCGGTGATCAAACGCCTTCAGGCGGATGCGGATATTCTGTCCGTTCATGCGTCACTTCCTTGTTCTGGCGCGGCGCGGGCAACTTCCGCGCCCGCGACAGATCGGTTTAAGTCCAAATTACTCTTTGATGGTGACGACGATGCCGGCACCGACGGTGCGGCCGCCTTCACGGATGGCGAAGCGCAGCTTCTCTTCCATGGCGATCGGCACGATCAGCTCGACATCGACCGTGATGTTGTCGCCAGGCATCACCATCTCGGTGCCGGCCGGCAGCGACACGATGCCGGTCACGTCCGTCGTGCGGAAGTAGAACTGCGGACGGTAGTTGGTGAAGAACGGCGTGTGACGGCCACCTTCGTCCTTGGTCAGGATGTAGGCTTCGGCCACGAACTTCTTGTGCGGCTTCACCGTGCCGGGCTTGGCCAGAACCTGGCCGCGCTCGACGCCTTCACGATCAACGCCGCGCAGCAGCGCGCCGATGTTGTCGCCAGCCTGGCCCTGATCGAGCAGCTTGCGGAACATTTCCACGCCCGTGCAGGTCGTCTTGGTCGTCGGACGGATGCCGATGATCTCCAGTTCCTCGCCGACCTTGACCACGCCGCGCTCGACGCGGCCGGTCACGACCGTGCCACGGCCCGAGATCGAGAACACGTCTTCGATCGGCATCAGGAACGGCTTGTCGAGCGGACGAACCGGGGTCGGGATGTAGGCGTCAACCTGAGCCATCAGCTCGCGGATCGCGTCCTCGCCGATCGTCTTGTTCGAATCCTCCAGCGCGGCCAGCGCCGAACCCTTGACGATCGGAATGTCGTCGCCGGGGAATTCGTTCTTCGACAGAAGCTCGCGAACCTCGAGCTCGACCAGTTCCAAAAGCTCGGCGTCGTCGACCTGGTCGACCTTGTTCAGGAACACCACGATCGACGGCACGCCGACCTGACGGGCAAGCAGGATGTGCTCGCGGGTCTGCGGCATCGGGCCGTCGGCGGCCGACACGACCAGGATCGCGCCGTCCATCTGCGCGGCGCCGGTGATCATGTTCTTCACATAGTCGGCGTGGCCGGGGCAGTCGACGTGGGCGTAGTGACGGTTGGCCGTCTCGTATTCAACGTGAGCCGTCGAGATGGTGATGCCGCGCGCCTTCTCTTCCGGCGCCGCATCGATCTGGTCGTAGCGCTTGTACTCGCCAAAATACTTCGTGATCGCCGCCGTCAGCGACGTCTTGCCATGGTCAACGTGACCAATCGTGCCGATGTTCACATGAGGCTTAGTGCGCTCGAATTTACCTTTTGCCATGTGATGTCTCCATTTCCTGCTCGCCCATACGGGCTTTGAATTGCGTTACCGCGACGGCTCTTTCGAGTTACGCGTATTTTTTCTGGACTTCCTGGGCCACCAGGGTCGGGACCGGTTCGTAGTGGTCGAACTGCATCGTGTAGGCCGCGCGGCCCTGGCTCATCGAGCGCAGGTTGTCGACATACTTGAACATGTTGGCGAGCGGCACCATCGCGTTGATGACGACGGCCACGCCGCGTGCTTCCTGGCCCTGGATCTGGCCACGACGGCCGTTCAGGTCGCCGATGACGCTGCCGACATAGTCTTCCGGCGTCACGACTTCGACCTTCATGATCGGCTCGAGCAGCTGCACGCCAAGCTTGGGCGCGGCTTCACGGAAGCAGGCGCGGGACGCGATTTCGAAGGCCAGGACCGAGGAGTCGACGTCGTGGTAGGCGCCGTCGATCAGCGTCGCCCGGACGCCGATCATCGGGAAGCCCGCGAACGGACCAGCGCCCATGACGCTCTGGATGCCCTTCTCGACACCCGGAATGTATTCCTTCGGCACCGCGCCGCCGACGATCTTGGACTCGAAGACGAACTCTTCGCTCTCGGTGTTCGGCTCGAAGATAACCTTGACGCGGGCGAACTGGCCGGTACCGCCGGTCTGCTTCTTGTGGGTGTAGTCCTGCTCATGCTTGCGGGTGATCGTCTCGCGATAAGCCACCTGCGGAGCGCCGACATTGGCTTCGACCTTGAACTCGCGACGCATGCGGTCGACGATGATGTCGAGGTGCAGTTCGCCCATGCCAGAGATGATGGTCTGGCCGCTTTCCTCGTCGGTCTTGACGCGGAAGGACGGATCCTCGGCAGCCAGGCGGTGAAGGGCGAGGCCCATCTTTTCCTGGTCGTTCTTGGTCTTCGGCTCGATGGCGATCTGGATGACCGGATCGGGGAATTCCATGCGCTCGAGGATGACCGGATGCAGCGGATCGCACAGCGTGTCGCCGGTGGTCGTGTCCTTGAGGCCAGCCAGAGCGACGATGTCGCCGGCGAAGGCTTCTTCGACGTCGGCGCGCGAGTTCGCATGCATCTGCAGCATGCGGCCGATGCGCTCCTTCTTGCCCTTGACGGTGTTGTCGACCGAGATGCCCTTGGTGAGCTTACCCGAATAGATGCGGGCGAAGGTCAGCGAACCGACGAAAGGGTCGTTCATGATCTTGAAGGCGAGCATCGAGAGCGGCTCGTCATCGACCGCATGACGCTCGATTTCGGCGTCGGTCTTGGCATCGACACCCTTGATGGCGGGAACGTCGGCCGGCGACGGCAGGTATTCCACGACGGCGTCGAGCAGCGGCTGCACGCCCTTGTTCTTGAAGGCCGAGCCACAGAACATCGGGAAGAACTTGACCGCGATCGTGCCCTTGCGGATCAGCGAACGGATCTCGTCATTCGACGGCATCTTGCCTTCGAGGTAGTTCTCGAGGGCCGTCTCGTCCATTTCGACGGCGGCCTCGATCATCTTCTCGCGGTATTCCACCGCACGTGCCTGAAGGTCGGCCGGTATCTCGACGACGTCCCAGGCAGCGCCCAGCGTCTCGTCACGCCAGACAAGCGCGTTCATCTCGACGAGGTCGACGACGCCCTTGAATTCGGTCTCGGCGCCGATCGGCAGCTGCATGACGACAGCCTGCGCACCAAGGCGCGAGCCGATCATCTCGACCGAGCGGTAGAAGTCGGCGCCGATCTTGTCCATCTTGTTGCAGAAGATCATGCGCGGCACGCGGTACTTGTCGGCCTGGCGCCAGACGGTTTCCGTCTGCGGCTCGACACCGGCGTTGGCGTCGAGCAGCGCGATGGCGCCGTCGAGCACGCGCAGCGAACGTTCGACTTCGATGGTGAAGTCGACGTGTCCGGGAGTGTCGATGATGTTGAAGCGGCGCATCTTGCCGTCACGGCCCTTCCAGAAGGTCGTGGTGGCGGCGGACGTGATGGTGATGCCGCGTTCCTGCTCCTGCTCCATCCAGTCCATGGTGGCAGCGCCGTCGTGCACTTCGCCGATCTTGTGCGACTTGCCCGTGTAATAGAGGACGCGCTCGGTGGTCGTCGTCTTGCCGGCGTCAATATGCGCCATGATACCGAAATTGCGGTAGTCTTCGATTTTGTATTCGCGGGCCATCGTAGCTGCCTCTCAGTCCTGTTCGCGCTTTACCAGCGGTAGTGTGCGAAAGCGCGGTTGGCTTCAGCCATCTTGTGGGTGTCTTCACGCTTCTTGACGGCCGTGCCGCGGTTGTTGGCCGCGTCCATCAGCTCGCCGGAGAGGCGATCGATCATGGTGGTCTCGTTGCGGTTGCGGGCAGCCGCGATCAGCCAACGAATGGCCAATGCCTGGCGGCGCTCGGGACGCACGTCGACCGGAACCTGGTAGGTGGCGCCGCCGACGCGACGCGAACGCACTTCCACATGCGGCGCGACATTGTCGAGCGCCTGATGGAAGACGGTGACCGGCTCCTGCTTGGTCTTCGACTGGACCTGGTCGAGCGCGCCATAGACGATGGTCTCGGCGACCGACTTCTTGCCGTCATACATGACGGCGTTCATGAACTTGGTGACGATCAGATCGCCGAACTTCGGATCCGGGTTGATCTCACGCTTTTCTGCACTGTGACGACGCGACATGGCTTTTGTCTCTCAATCTCGTAGCCCGACGCTTTCAAGCAGCGCCAGGGCCGGAAAATCTTACTTGGGACGCTTGGCGCCGTACTTCGAACGGCGCTGCTTGCGGTTCTTTACGCCCTGCGTGTCGAGCACGCCGCGGATGATGTGGTAGCGGACGCCCGGAAGATCCTTGACGCGACCGCCGCGGATCATGACCACGGAGTGTTCCTGAAGGTTGTGACCTTCGCCGGGGATGTAACCGATCACTTCAAAACCATTGGTCAGGCGGATCTTGGCCACCTTGCGCAGCGCCGAGTTCGGCTTCTTCGGCGTCGTCGTGTAGACGCGCGTGCAGACGCCCCGCTTCTGCGGGTTCTGCTGCATGGCCGGGACCTTGTTGCGCTTCACCGGCGCAATGCGCGGCTTGCGGATCAGCTGGTTGACGGTAGGCATTAAACCCTCTTGTCTCTCAATTCCGTGTCTCGTGCCGGTCAAGGCTCGCTCAAAGCGTCATTTCCATACGCAAATTCGGGCCACAAACCGCGCCTCGCGGTCTTGCCCGAACAAATCGCAGAGGAAGCGGAAGCCGCTTCGTGCACGCCGGAAATGTCTTTTCGCTCGTAAAACGAACCCTGTTTGAGGCAAACTCCAAAGCGTGTCGCTTCGGAAGGGAGAGCCTCACATCGGTTCTGACTGGGCGGCTTCTACTCGTAAGCCCGCGAACCGTCAACCCCGGCGCGGCAAATATTGCATCGAAGGCGGGGCTTGGCAGCCATGCGAAAACCGCAGGTAATTTTCTTTCGCCATTTTGCAAGGACGGAGAAGAAAGTAACCGGTTTTTGGCTGTCGCGCGGCCCCGCTTCATGCGAAAAGGCCGCCTGAGCACTCAAAATCCCCTCGCCCGCGCTTTGCCAGGAGGAATCAGCCCGTGAACGACAATGAAGAACGCCCGGTCACCATCATCACCGGCCGGGTGTGGAAGCGCAAAGGCGGCAAGCCGGAAGGCGTCCACGTCATGCTGGTGGCGCCCGACGACGATTCGGCGGTGCGTCGCGCCCTCGAATCGCTTGCGGCGGAAGGTTACGCCGAGGCCGAGCTCGACCAGATCGGCGATATGGACGGCGTGCCGGACGACGAGCCGCATCTGTCGGCCTATCAGGGCGCGCTCGAAGGCGAAGTGTCGATCGTCACCTTCGACGCACCGATCTGAAACCAGGGCACCGATGATGGCCGGATCAAAGCCGATTGAACCTGCATCCCGAGCCTGGGCCGACCAGGCGGTCGCCGCGATCGAGGCCGACCAGCACCGTTCGGCCGATACCCACCTCTGGAAATTCGATCTGCCGGCGCTGATTGGAATCGACTTCTATCTTAAGGATGAGTCCACCCATCCGACCGGCAGCCTCAAGCACAGACTTGCGCGTTCGCTGTTTCTCTATGCGCTGTGCAATGGCCTTGTCCGTGAAGACACCCCGGTGGTCGAAGCCTCATCAGGCTCGACAGCTGTGTCGGAAGCCTATTTCGCGCGCATGATCGGCGTGCCCTTCTATGCGGTGATGCCTCGGTCGACGTCGCGCGAAAAGATCGCCGCGATCGAGCACTATGGGGGCAACTGCCATTTCATCGATGACGGCAGGCGCATCTATGCCGAGTCGTCCGAACTCAGCGAACGGCTCGGCGGCCATTTCATGGACCAGTTTACCTATGCCGAACGTGCCACCGACTGGCGCGGCAACAACAACATCGCTGATTCCATCTTCGGACAGATGCGCGAGGAGCGGCACCCCATCCCAAGCTGGATCGTGATGAGTGGCGGGACGGGCGGCACCACCGCCACGATCGGCCGATACCTGCGCTACAAGCGGCACGCCACGCGGCTGTCGGTGGCGGATGTAGAACGCTCGGCCTTCTTCGAAGGCTTTGCCACGCATGATCGCGAATGTCGCTGCGAGCAGCCGTCGCGCATCGAAGGCATTGGCCGACCGCGCATGGAGCCGTCCTTCGTCCTAGGTGTCATTGATCACATGTTGCAGGTGCCGGATGCCGTGTCGCTGGCGGCAATGCGGGTGTTGTCGCGCCGGCTCGGCCGTCGTGTCGGCGGTTCGACCGGTACCAACTTCATCGCCATGTGCTTTCAGGCGGCGCGCATGATCGAGCACGGTAAGACCGGTTCGCTGGTGACGCTGATCTGCGATTCCGGCGACCGTTACGCCAACACCTACTATTCTGATGAGTGGCTGGCGGCCAACGGCCTCGACCCCTCGCCCTTCGAACCTGCGATCGAAGCCTTTTTGGGGGGCGGAAAACTGACACTGCAATTCGAGGAAAGCTGGGGCTGACTTTTCGGCTTCCGGCTTGCCCGGGGCAAGTGTTCTGATAGAAACGCTCACCATCATCAAACAGACGGAGCGGCCGTGTCCCAGCCCATCAACATAGGCATCGTCGGCGTCGGCAAGATCGTTCGCGACCAGCATCTGCCGGCGCTGGCGAAAGACCAGAACTATCGCCTCATCGCCGCCGCCAGCCGGCATGGCAAGGTCGACGGCATCCCGAATTTTCCCACCATCGAAGCAATGCTCGACGCGGTGCCGGAGCTTGAAGCCGTATCGCTCTGTATGCCGCCGCAATTCCGCTACGATGCCGCGCGCACCGCGCTCGAGGCGAAGAAGCATGTCTTCCTGGAAAAGCCGCCGGGCGCCACGGTCAGCGAGGTCGAGGATCTGAAGGCACTGGCGGCGAGGCAAGGCGTGTCGCTGTTCGCCAGTTGGCATTCGCGCTATGCGCCGGCTGTGGAGGCGGCGCGGACATTTTTGGCTTCGACGAAAATCAAATCGGCGGCGATCGTCTGGAAGGAAGACGTGCGCCGCTGGCACCCGAACCAGGACTGGATCTGGGCGCCAGGCGGCTTCGGGGTCTTCGATCCCGGCATCAATGCGCTGTCGATCGCGACGCACATCCTGCCGGCAATGTTCATCACCTCGGCCGTGCTCGACTTTCCTGAAAACCGCGCCGCCCCGGTCGCGGCGCAAGTCACCTTCCGCACCTCGAACGGATTGCCGGTGACGATGGATCTCGACTGGCTGCAGACCGGCCCGCAAAGCTGGGACATCCTGGCCGACACGGATGCGGGCAAGATGGTGCTCTCGGGTGGCGGCTCGAAGCTCGCCATCGATGGCCAGATCGTCCATGAGGAACCGGAAGCGGAATATCCGATGCTCTACAGGCGTTTTGCCGAGATCGTACGCGCCGGCACCTCGGACGTCGATCTGGCGCCGCTGCAGCATGTCGCCGACGCCTTCATGCTCGGGAAGCGCAACGTGGCCGAGGCGTTCTTCGACTAAGCCTGCGGCAGATGAATTGTCAGCACGGCGGTCCCATCTGCATCATCGCTTTCCGTCTGGAAACTCTCCCGGCTGAGGCCGGGAGATGCCGGGCGCCGTCCGATATCCGAGCTCCAGTTCGTTCAACACGTGCTGAACGGCCCCCTCAAGTTCGTCCTGTCCCCAGCCGAGCTCGACGATCTCGCCGTATTGGACGAAACTTGAGCGGTCGAAACCGTTCTCAGCGTCGTTGTAGGAAATGACGCCGCGACCGATCAGAGCCACGACCCAAATGCTGACATTTCCAGTCGGTGAACGATGAATCCACTGTTCTGGATCGATTCTGATCAGATCCCAGAGCCTTCTCTGCGCTAAACTCATGCGGTACCGGCTCTCGTTGATCAATTCCCAGAGCGCGACTTCGTTCAATTGCCAATTCCCCAAGCACCTTCAGGATAAATCCATACACCATAGCTGGATCGTCTTCTCGGCAGTCAACCACAAACCACCGCCAGCAACCTCATTTTACAATCGCAATGGCAAAGCCGTCATATCCCTTGGCGCCGACGGTCTGGATGGCTGTGCCGTCCAGTCGTTTGTCGCCACCGATGAATGAAAAGGCCGCGCGTGCGCCTTCGACATTGGCATCGCGGCCATCTTCGTTCACGACATAGCCGTCGCGGATGACGTTGTCGCAGACGATGACCGTTCCCGGCCGCGAAAGCCGCATGGCCCAGGAGAGATAGTTCGGGTTGTTCGGCTTGTCGGCATCGATGAAGATGAGATCGAACGGCCCGGCATTTTCAGCACTTAGCGCGGCCAGCGATTCAAGGGCCGGCCCGACCCGCAGTTCCACTTGGTCCGACACGCCTGCCCGTTCGAAATTCGACCGCGCGACCTTGGCGTGATGCGGGTCCAGTTCAAGCGTGACGATCTTGCCGTCCATGGGCAACGCGCGAGCCATCCAGATGGTGGAATAGCCGCCGAGCGTACCGATCTCGAGCACGTTTTTCGCACTGCCGATGCGCACCAGCAGCAAGAGCAGCTTCCCCTGCGCCGCCGAGACGTCGATCGCCGGCAGGCCGTTGTCGCGGTTGGCCGCCAGAACCGCGTCGAGAACGGGATCCGCCTCGAAGAGTGAGGAAACGATGTAGTTATCGACAGCCGTCCAGCTCTTCGTGCTCATCTGCCTTCCTCGATCGTTCGCTGAAAGGAAAAAGCCGCCGGGTTGCCCCGACGGCTTCTGTTGCCTGAGATTATTGCCGCCGCGCCTACTGCGCGGCGGTTGTCATATCGGCCAGCATCGGCTCGGCCACTTCCACCCCGGAGGCCTTGCGGCGCTCGTCGATGATGAGTTCGTCGCGCGAGGTGGCGATGCGCCGGATCTGGCTCATCGTGCCGCCCGTACCGGCCGGGATCAGCCGGCCGACGATGACGTTTTCCTTCAAGCCCTGCAGCATGTCGGTCTTGCCGGCAACCGCGGCTTCCGTCAGCACCCTGGTCGTCTCCTGGAAGGAGGCGGCCGAGATGAAGGACGGCGTCTGCAGCGAGGCCTTGGTGATGCCGAGCAGCACCGGCTGGCCTTCGGCCGGCTTCTTGCCGTCCTCGATCAGCCGCTCGTTGACCTCTTCCAGTTCGATCACGTCGACGTGGTCGCCCGGGATGTAGGTCGAGTCGCCCTGCGTGGTGATCTCGACCTTCTGCAGCATCTGGCGAACGATCACCTCGATGTGCTTGTCGTTGATCGACACGCCCTGCAGGCGGTAGACTTCCTGGATCTCGTTGACGAGGTAGGAAGCAAGAGCCTCCACGCCCTTGATCGCCAGGATGTCGTGCGGCGCCGGATTGCCGTCGAGGATGTAGTCGCCCTTCTCGATGACGTCGCCGTCCTGGAGATGGAACGGCTTGCCCTTCGGGATCAGGTATTCGACCGGCTCGAGCGTGGAGTCATGCGGCTCGATGATGATGCGGCGCTTGTTCTTGTAGTCGCGGCCGAAGCGGATCGTGCCATCGATCTCGGCGATGATGGCGTGATCCTTCGGACGACGTGCCTCGAACAGCTCGGCAACACGCGGCAGACCGCCGGTGATGTCCTTGGTCTTGGCGCTTTCCATCGGGATACGCGCCAGCACGTCGCCGGGACGAACCTGCGCACCCGGCTCGACCGAGAGAATGGCCTCGACCGAGAGCAGGAAGCGGGCATCGCCACCCTTCGACAGCTTGCCGACCTTGCCCTTGCCGTCCTGAACGACGATCGCCGGCTTCAGATCGTTGCCGCGCGGCGTCGAACGCCAGTCGATGACCTCACGCTTGGTGATGCCTGTCGACTCGTCGGCCGTTTCCTGGACGGAGATGCCGTCGACCAGATCCTCGAACGCCACCTTGCCCTCGATTTCGGTGAGGATCGGGCGGGTGTAGGGATCCCACTCGGCAATACGCTGGCCGCGCTTCACCTTGTCGCCATCGTCCACGAAGATACGCGAACCATAGGTGACACGGTGCGTGGCGCGCTCCTTGCCGGCTTCGTCGAGGATCAGCACCGCCATGTTGCGGCCCATGACCATCTGCTGGCCGTCGGAGTTGCGCACCACGTTGCGGTTGCGGATTTCGACCTTGCCCTCATAGGAGGCTTCAAGGAACGAGCTATCCACCACCTGCGCGGTACCGCCCATGTGGAAGGTACGCATGGTGAGCTGGGTGCCCGGCTCGCCGATCGACTGCGCCGCGATGACGCCGACGGCTTCACCCTGGTTGACCGGGGTGCCGCGCGCCAGATCGCGTCCGTAGCAGACCGCGCACACACCGACCCTGACCTCGCAGGTCAGTGCCGAGCGGATGCGGACCGACTGGACGCCGGCCTTTTCGATCTGCTCCACGTCGCGCTCGTCCATCAGCGTTCCGGCCTTGACCAGAAGGTCGCCGGTCACCGGATGGTTGATGTCGTCGAGCGCGGTGCGGCCCAGCACGCGCTGGCCGACCGAAGCGACGACCTGGCCGGCATCGACGATCGGCTGCATGGTGAGGCCCTTGTCGGTGCCGCAATCCACGGAGTTGACGATGCAGTCCTGCGCCACGTCGACTAGGCGGCGGGTGAGGTAACCCGAGTTCGCCGTCTTCAAGGCGGTGTCGGCCAGACCCTTGCGGGCGCCGTGGGTCGAGTTGAAGTACTCGAGCACGGTCAGGCCTTCCTTGAAGTTCGAGATGATCGGCGTCTCGATGATTTCACCCGACGGCTTGGCCATCAGGCCGCGCATGCCGGCGAGCTGGCGCATCTGGGTGGGCGAGCCACGCGCACCGGAGTGCGACATCATGTAGATCGAGTTCATCGGCTTCTGACGGCCGTTGTCTTCAAACTCCACCGCCTTGATGCGGGCCATCATCTCGTCGGCGACCTTTTCCGAGCACTTGGCCCAGGCGTCGACGACCTTGTTGTACTTCTCGCCCTGCGTGATCAGGCCGTCATTGTACTGCTGCTCGTATTCCTTGGCCAAAGCCTCGGTGTCGGAGACCAGCTTGATCTTGCTGTCCGGGATCAGCATGTCGTCCTTGCCGAACGAAATGCCGGCACGGCAGGCGTGAGCGAAGCCGAGCGCCATGATCCGGTCGCAGAAAATGACCGTCTCCTTCTGACCGCAATGGCGGTAGACGGTATCGATCATCTTGGAGATGTTCTTCTTGGTCATCTCCTGGTTGGCGGTCTCGTAAGGCACATTGACGTTTTTCGGCAGAAGCTCGCCGATGATCATGCGGCCAGGCGTGGTGTCATGGATCTTCGACACGACCTTGCCTTCGGCGTCGACCGTGCGGAAGCGACCCTTGATCTTGGCGTGCAGGGTCACCGCCTTGGTCTCGAGCGCGTGCTGGAGTTCGCCCATATCGGCAAACACCATGCCCTCGCCCGGCTCGTTCTGGTTGACGATCGAGAGATAGTAGAGACCCAGAACCATGTCCTGCGACGGCACGATGATCGGCGCGCCGGAAGCCGGGTGCAGGATGTTGTTGGTCGACATCATGAGCACGCGGGCTTCAAGCTGCGCTTCCAGGGACAGCGGCACGTGGACAGCCATCTGGTCGCCGTCGAAGTCGGCGTTGAAGGCCGTGCAGACCAGCGGGTGCAGCTGGATCGCCTTGCCTTCGATCAGGATCGGCTCGAACGCCTGGATGCCGAGGCGGTGCAGCGTCGGCGCGCGGTTGAGCAGCACCGGATGCTCGCGGATGACCTCGTCGAGGATATCCCATACTTCCGGACGCTCCTTCTCTACCAGCTTCTTGGCCTGCTTGACGGTCGAGGAGTAACCCTTGGCGTCGAGACGGGCGTAGATGAAGGGCTTGAACAGTTCGAGCGCCATCTTCTTCGGCAGGCCGCACTGGTGCAGCTTGAGCTCCGGACCGGTGACGATGACCGAGCGGCCGGAATAGTCGACGCGCTTGCCGAGCAGGTTCTGCCGGAACCGGCCCTGCTTGCCCTTGAGCATATCGGAAAGCGACTTCAGCGGACGCTTGTTGGCGCCGGTGATGACGCGGCCGCGACGGCCGTTGTCGAACAGTGCGTCGACAGCTTCCTGCAGCATGCGCTTTTCATTGCGCACGATGATGCCGGGCGCACGCAACTCGATCAGCCGCTTCAGGCGGTTGTTGCGGTTGATGACGCGGCGATAGAGATCGTTCAGGTCGGACGTCGCGAAACGGCCGCCGTCCAGAGGAACCAGCGGACGCAGGTCCGGCGGGATCACCGGAACCACCTTCATGATCATCCATTCCGGACGGTTGCCGGATTCCATGAAGTTCTCGACGACCTTGAGCCGCTTCAGATACTTCTTCTGCTTCAGCTCGGAGGTGGTCGAAGCCAGTTCCGAACGCAGGTCGCCGGCGATCTTCTCCAGATCCATGCCGGCCAGAAGGTCATGAATGGCCTCGGCGCCGATCATGGCGGTGAACGAATCCTCGCCATACTCGTCGACGGCGATCATGTACTCTTCCTCGCTGAGCAGCTGGTGCTCCTTCAGCGCGGTGAGGCCGGGTTCGGTGACGATGTAGTTCTCGAAGTAAAGGACGCGCTCGATGTCCTTCAGGGTCATGTCGAGCAGCGTGCCGATGCGCGAGGGCAGCGACTTCAAGAACCAGATATGGGCGACGGGAGCGGCGAGCTCGATATGGCCCATGCGCTCGCGGCGGACGCGCGACAGCGTGACTTCGACGCCGCACTTTTCGCAGATGACGCCCTTGTACTTCATGCGCTTGTACTTGCCGCACAGGCACTCATAGTCCTTGATCGGGCCAAAAATGCGCGCGCAGAACAGACCGTCACGCTCCGGCTTGAAGGTGCGGTAGTTGATGGTCTCCGGCTTCTTGATCTCGCCGAACGACCAGGACAGAATCTTCTCAGGGCTGGCCAGTGAGATCCGGATGGAATCGAACACCTGCGCAGGCGCCTGCGGATTGAAGAGATTCATGACCTCTTGGTTCATGCCGTTCTCCTTTTCGGGGTCCTCGAAAACCCCTTGCATCTAGTCGCGGGCCAAACGCCCGCCGTCTTTGTCGGCCACCGGCCGTCGAATTCCTTTGGCGCGCCGCAACTTCGTGCGGCGCGCTCTAGCCTTTACTCAGCCGCGTCGGGCAGCCGAACCGGGGCGTCGTCGAGCTTGGTGTTCTCCAGCTCGACATTGAGGCCGAGAGACCGCATTTCCTTGACGAGCACGTTGAAGCTCTCCGGAATGCCGGCCTCGAACGTGTCGTCGCCGCGCACGATCGCCTCGTAGACCTTGGTGCGGCCGGCGACGTCGTCCGACTTCACCGTCAGCATTTCCTGCAGCGTGTAGGCGGCGCCATAGGCTTCCAGCGCCCAGACCTCCATTTCACCGAAGCGCTGGCCACCGAACTGCGCCTTGCCGCCCAGCGGCTGCTGGGTGACGAGCGAGTACGGACCGATCGAACGCGCGTGGATCTTGTCGTCCACCAGGTGGTGAAGCTTGAGCATGTAGATATAGCCCATCGTCACCTTGCGATCGAACGGCTCGCCCGTGCGTCCGTCATAGAGCTGCGACTGACCGCTGGTGTGCAGGCCCGCCTGCTCCAGCATGATGTTGATGTCAGCCTCGTGCGCACCGTCGAACACCGGGGTCGCGATCGAGACGCCGCGGCGCATCTGCTCGCTGAGGCGAACAATGCTCTCGTCGTCATACTCGCGGATCGGCTCGTTGCGGTCATTGGCCGGCATGAAGCTCTCGAGCGTCTTGCGCAGCGGCTTGATGTCGCCGGCCGCCTTGTACGTGTCGATCAGTTCGCCGATCTTCCTGCCCATGCCCGCGCAGGCCCAGCCGAGATGCGTTTCCAGGATCTGGCCGACATTCATGCGGCTCGGCACACCCAGCGGGTTGAGCACGATATCGGCATGCGTGCCGTCCTCGAGGAAAGGCATGTCCTCGACCGGAACGATGCGCGACACGACACCCTTGTTGCCGTGACGGCCGGCCATCTTGTCGCCCGGCTGCATCTTGCGCTTCACCGCGACGAAGACCTTGACCATCTTCATGACGCCCGGAGGCATTTCGTCGCCGCGCTGGACCTTCTCGACCTTATCCATGAAGCGCTGCTCGAGCGCCTTCTTGGAGTCATCGTACTGGCCACGCAGGGCTTCCAGTTCGCTCTGGAGCTTTTCGTTCTCCACGGCAAACTGCCACCACTGCGAACGCGGATACTCGTCGAGCGTATCCTTCGACAGCGTCGAGCCCTTCTTGAAGCCCTTCGGTCCAGCGATCGCTTCCTTGCCGACGAGCACGTCGGAAAGACGCGCGTAGACGTTGCGGTCCAGGATGGCCTGCTCGTCGTCACGGTCCTTGGCGAGGCGTTCGATCTCCTCGCGCTCGATTGCCATGGCGCGCTCGTCCTTCTCCACACCGTGGCGATTGAACACGCGCACCTCGACGACGGTGCCGAAAGTGCCCGGAGGCATGCGCATCGAAGTGTCGCGCACGTCGGAAGCCTTTTCGCCGAAGATGGCGCGCAGAAGCTTCTCTTCGGGCGTCATCGGGCTTTCGCCCTTCGGCGTGATCTTGCCGACGAGGATGTCGCCCGGCTGCACTTCCGCGCCGATATAGACGATGCCAGCTTCGTCGAGGTTCTTCAGCGCTTCTTCCGAAACGTTGGGAATGTCACGCGTGATTTCCTCCGGACCAAGCTTGGTATCGCGCGCCATGACCTCGAACTCCTCGATGTGGATCGAGGTGAAGACGTCGTCGGCGACGATGCGCTCGGAGAGCAGGATGGAGTCCTCGTAGTTGTAGCCGTTCCACGGCATGAACGCGACCAGCACGTTGCGGCCGAGCGCCAGATCACCGAGCTCGGTCGACGGACCGTCGGCGATGATGTCGCCCTTGTTGACCCGGTCACCCATGCGCACCAGCGGACGCTGGTTGATGCAGGTGTTCTGGTTCGAACGCTGGAACTTCATCAGCCGGTAGATGTCGACGCCGGACTTGCCCGGATCGAGATCTTCCGTTGCGCGGATGACGATACGCGTCGCGTCCACCTGGTCGACAATGCCGCCGCGGCGGGCACCGATGGCGGCGCCTGAGTCACGGGCAACGACCGGCTCCATGCCGGTGCCGACGAACGGCGCCTCGGCGCGCACCAGCGGCACGGCCTGACGCTGCATGTTCGAGCCCATCAGAGCGCGATTGGCGTCGTCGTTTTCCAGGAACGGAATCAGGGCCGCGGCCACCGACACCATCTGCTTGGGCGACACGTCCATCAGGTCGACGTTTTCGCGCGGCGCCATCATCACTTCGCCGGCGCTGCGGCAAATGACGAACTCGTCGACGAAGCCGCCATTCTTGTCGAGCTCGGCGTTGGCCTGCGCGACATGGTGCTTGGCTTCTTCCATCGCCGAGAGATAGACGACGTCATTGGTGAGCTTGCCGTCGACGATCTTGCGGTACGGGCTTTCGATGAAGCCGTACTTGTTGACGCGCGCGAAAGTGGCCAGCGAGTTGATCAGACCGATATTCGGGCCTTCCGGCGTCTCGATCGGGCAGATACGGCCGTAATGCGTCGGGTGCACGTCGCGCACTTCGAAGCCGGCGCGCTCGCGGGTCAGACCGCCCGGTCCAAGCGCCGAAAGACGACGCTTGTGGGTGATCTCCGACAGCGGGTTGGTCTGGTCCATGAACTGCGACAGCTGCGAGGAACCGAAGAACTCGCGCACGGCGGCGGCCGCCGGCTTGGCGTTGATCAGATCCTGCGGCATCACCGTGTCGATCTCGATCGAGGACATACGCTCCTTGATCGCGCGCTCCATGCGCAGCAGGCCGACGCGGTACTGGTTCTCCATCAACTCGCCAACGGAACGCACGCGGCGGTTGCCGAGATTGTCGATGTCGTCGATCTCGCCCTTGCCGTCGCGCAGTTCGACCAGCGTCTTGACCACGGCCAGGATGTCCTCCTTGCGCAGCACGCGCACGGTGTCCTCGGCCTTGAGTTCGAGCCGCATGTTCATCTTGACGCGGCCGACAGCCGACAAATCGTAGCGCTCGCTATCGAAGAACAGCGAGTTGAACATGGCTTCGGCGGTCTCGAGCGTCGGCGGCTCGCCCGGGCGCATGACACGATAGATGTCGAACAGCGCGTCCTGGCGGCTCTCGTTCTTGTCGACGTTGAGCGTGTTGCGGATATAGGCGCCGACATTGACGTGGTCGATGTCGAGAACCTTGATCTCCTGCTCGCCGGTGCCAAGCAGCACCTTGAGCGTCTTTTCATCGATCTCGTCGCCGGCTTCGAGGAAGATCTCGCCGGTGGCGTAATTGACGATGTCCTCGGCCAGGTAGTTGCCGAGCAGATCCTCGTCGGTCGCCTTGATCGCCTTCAGGCCCTTTTCGCCGAGCTGGCGCGCCTGGCGGGCGGTGATCTTCTTGCCGGCCTCGACAACGATCTCGCCCGTATCGGCGTCGACCAGATCGCCGACGGCCTTGAGGCCGCGGAAACGCTCGACGTTGAACGGAATGCGCCAGTGGTCGCCGGCGCGCACATAGCTGATCTTGTTGTAGAAGGTCGACAGGATCTCTTCGCCATCCATGCCGAGCGCCATCAACAGCGACGTCACCGGAATCTTGCGGCGGCGGTCGATGCGGGCGTGCACTACGTCCTTGGAATCGAACTCGATGTCGAGCCACGAGCCGCGATAGGGAATGACGCGCGCGGCAAACAGAAGCTTGCCCGACGAGTGCGACTTGCCCTTGTCGTGGTCGAAGAAGACGCCCGGCGAACGGTGCATCTGCGAGACGATGACGCGCTCGGTGCCGTTGACGATGAAGGTGCCGTTCAAGGTCATGAGCGGCATGTCGCCCATGTAGACGTCCTGCTCCTTGATGTCCTTGATCGACTTGGCGCCGGTATCCTCGTCGATATCGAACACGATGAGGCGCAGCGTCACCTTCAGCGGCGCGGCATAGGTCAGGTCGCGCTGACGGCATTCGTCAACGTCGAATTTCGGTCCTTCGAACTCGTACTTCACGAACTCCAGCATCGAGGAGCCGGAAAAATCGGAGATCGGGAAGACCGACTTGAAAACAGCCTGCAGCCCCTCGTCCGGACGGCCGCCCTTGGGCTCGTCCACCATCAGGAACTGGTCATAGGATGCCTTCTGAACCTCGATCAGGTTCGGCATCTCCGCAACTTCCGGAATCTTTCCGAAGAACTTGCGTACGCGTCTGCGGCCATTGAAAGTCTGGGTCTGGGCCATCGTCGCTCCTTAGCTCTAAACTCGGGACGAACCTCGCCGCGGTCCGCCTTGCATACCGAACCGCCTGGGCGGCGGCTCTCTGTCTGTTCTCCGTCCGCCTTTCGGCGGACGGCTAAAACGGGAGAAAACCCGTTTCCTGAAGGCCGGTTTGCGGCCCTCAGGAAAGAGGTTCTCGTACATCTCGCGCTACGCGTCCTCCCTCCAGGCGAAGGGAGTGGCGGACGGCGCGAGGCCGCCCGCCGCTTTTACGCTTACTTCAGGTCGACCTTGGCGCCGGCTGCTTCCAGCTGGGCCTTGAACTTGTCAGCGTCGGCCTTGGAAACGCCTTCCTTGACCGGCTTCGGAGCCGCTTCGACCAGGTCCTTGGCTTCCTTGAGGCCAAGACCGGTGATGGCGCGGACTTCCTTGATGACGTTGATCTTCTGAGCGCCAGCGTCGGTGAGGACGACGTCGAATTCCGTCTTTTCCTCGGCCGGAGCAGCAGCAGCGGCAGCGCCGCCAGCAGCGGCAACCGCCACCGGAGCAGCAGCCGAAACGCCCCACTTTTCTTCCAGAAGCTTCGACAGCTCGGCCGCCTCGAGGACGGTCAGCTTCGAAAGGTCGTCTACGATCTTTGCGAGATCAGCCATTGTTGTATTCCTTCGTTAGGTTCGAACGTGTGTTTTTGATAGCGAGGAACGGCCTCATGCCGCCTCGTCCTTCCGGGCGTAAGCGCCGATGACGCGCGCGACCGAGGCCGCTGGCGCATTGACGATCTGGGCGATCCGGGTTGCCGGCGTGGCGATCATGCCAACCAGCCTGGCGCGCAGCTCATCGAGCGACGGAAGTGTGGCGAGTGCCTTCACACCGTCGGCATTGAGCGAGGTGGTGCCCATTGCGCCGCCGAGAATGACGAGCTTGTCATTTCCCTTGGCGAAATCGGACGCGACCTTCGGCGCCGCAATCGGATCCTCCGAATAAGCAATCAGCGTCTGTCCCTTGAACAGGTCGATGATCGATGCGGAGTCCGTGCCCTGAAGAGCGATTTTGGCGAGACGGTTCTTCGCGACTTTAACGGTGCCACCGGCGGCGCGCATTTTCGACCGAAGGTCGTTCATTTGCGCGACGGTGATACCGGCATAGTGGGCCACGACGACTGAACCTGCGTTTCCGAACGCTTCGTTCAGGCCCGTGACGAGTTCGCGTTTTTCCGCTCTGTCCACTGCCTATCTCCAGTTGACCCCAATCCCGTCAATGAGAACATCTCATTTCGAGGACAGGCGTCGGGTTGCCTTTTGCCGGCCGGGCCATCCAGTAACGGATCTCCCGAACGACGCTCGAGGATCCTGCCCCCTTTCGCCACACCGACGGCAAGGCCGGCGATGCGCAGACAAAAGGCAAACACGGTTCGAACCTTTCATTGGAGCATTCGCTCCGTTGTCGGGTCTTCACCCGTCTCATGCAGGCCCACATGAATTAAGGCTTTTGGGCCGCCTGCAATCTCGGACAGGATGTCCGGAAGCCTTTCGACTTCCGGCACCGGGCCCAGGATTAATCCAAGGCCCGGAATTCAGTCACGGATCGGCCTTCCGGCGGCCGATCCAAATGGTCTTAATCAGGACGCAGCGAGCGTCGAGACGTCGAGCTTGAGGCCCGGGCCCATCGTCGAGGTGACCGACACCTTCTTGACGTAGTTGCCCTTGGCGCCAGCCGGCTTTGCTTTGGTCACCGCATCGGCGAAGGCGCGGATGTTCTCTTCCAGCGCCTTGACGTCGAACGAGACCTTGCCGACGCCGGCATGAACGATGCCGGCCTTCTCGACGCGGAACTCGACCGCGCCGCCCTTCGATGCCTTGACGGCGGCGGCGACGTCGGTGGTGACGGTGCCGACCTTCGGGTTCGGCATCATGCCGCGCGGGCCGAGCACCTTACCGAGACGGCCGACCAGCGGCATCATGTCCGGCGTGGCGATGCAGCGATCGAAATCGATCGTGCCCTTCTGGACGATGTCGACCAGGTCTTCCGCGCCGACGATGTCGGCGCCGGCGGCCTTGGCTTCCTCGGCCTTGTCGCCACGGGCGAACACGGCGACGCGAACCGAGCGGCCGGTGCCGTTCGGCAGGTTGACCACGCCGCGGACCATCTGGTCGGCATGGCGCGGGTCGACGCCGAGGTTCATGGCGACTTCGACGGTCTCGTCGAACTTGACCGAGGAACGGTCCTTGAGCAGCTTCACCGCTTCACCCAGGGCATAAGCCTTGTTGGGATCGATGCCTTCGCGGGTCTTCGATACACGCTTTGCAATCTTTGCCATGATCTCAGCCCACCACTTCCAGACCCATCGAGCGGGCGGAGCCCTCGACCATGCGCATGGCCGCCTCGACGTCGTTTGCGTTCAGATCCTTCATCTTGGCGGTCGCGATTTCGCGCACCTTGTCGCGCGAAACGGTGCCAGCCTTGACCTTGCCCGGCTCCTTCGAGCCCGACTTCAGGTTCGCGGCCTTCTTCAGGAAGTAGCTCACCGGCGGCGTCTTCATGACGAAGGTGAACGACTTGTCCTGATAGTAGGTGATGACGACCGGAACCGGCGATCCCTTTTCCATTTCCTGGGTCTGCGCGTTGAACGCCTTGCAGAACTCCATGATGTTGATGCCGCGCTGACCAAGCGCCGGGCCGATCGGGGGCGACGGCGTGGCCGAACCCGCGGAGACCTGAAGCTTGAGCTGGCCTGCAATTTTCTTAGCCATCTCTTTTCCTGCCTTTGTCTATGCCGGCCCCATCAGGGAAAACACCGGCGGTTGCAGTCTGGTGGTGCGGTTCACGCGGCCGGCTAAAGCCACATTCGCCTCCCACCGTTCTCAGGCCATGCGTTTCCGCACCGCCTCCCCTGATCGCCAGACCGGCATCAGGGATTTCGGATCAGCCCTTTTCGACCTGTCCGAATTCCAGATCGACAGGCACGGCGCGCCCGAAGATCGAAACTTCCACCTTGAGCCGCGCCCGCTCCTCGTCCACTTCCTGGACGAAGCCGTTGAACGACGCGAAAGGACCATCCGACACGCGGATCGCCTCGCCGATCTCGAAAGTGACCGAGGGCTTCGGCCGCTCGACGCCTTCCTGTACCTGGTTCAGGATGCGCTGCGCTTCCGCCTCGGTGATCGGCACCGGCTTGGAGTCACCGAGAAAGCCGGTGACCTTCGGCGTGTTCTTCACCAGCGAGAACACGGCATCGGTCAAATTGGCCTTCAGGAGCACATAGCCCGGGAAGAATTTGCGCTCGGCATCGACCTTGCGGCCACGACGAACCTCGACCACCTTCTCGGTCGGCACCACGATCTGCTCGATATCGGCGGACAGGCCCTTCTGCTTGGCCTTGTTCTCGATGTCCTCGGCGACCTTCTTTTCAAAGTTCGAATAAGCGTGGACGATGTACCAGCGCGCAGCCATTTTTTTAGACTTCTCCGTAGTCGCCGGACTTAGCGTCCAATGCCCAGAATCTGTTCGATCGCGAGGCCCATCAACTGATCGGCGCTAAAGAAAAAGATCATCGCAATCACAGCGAAGGCCAGAACCATCACCGTCGAGATCATCGTTTCGCGCCGCGACGGCCAAGTCACCTTGGCGGTCTCCGAGCGAACCTGCTGGAGAAAGACGAAAGGATTTGTGGTTTTCGAAGCCATATGCCGCTCTGTCTTCAAGACCCGTTGGCCGGGTCCCCTGGATGATCCCGCTGGCCGGGACGTGCCGCCTGGGCCCAGTCTCGCGCCGAATCAGCGCAATCATTTCGCCCATGCAAATCAGACGCGTAAAGCCGGCTTCCCAGCTCCACGCGTCGCGTGTCTGTTCTGTCTACATAAAACCGATTCTTGATCCACGCAAGTGGCAAGTGTCCGCTTTATGACCAAACGCCGCCTCGGAACCATCCAGTCGTTCCGTCCCGGCTATGGCGTCCTTATGCCCCAATCGGCCTAATATGGCAAGCGTGTCGCCGATTTTCAAAGGGCGGTCCGCGGAAATATCGTTTCTGACGGCCATTTTTGAAATGGCACGGGCAGCAGGGCTCGAACCTACGACCTGCGGTTTTGGAGACCGCCGCTCTACCAACTGAGCTATGCCCGTATCGTGCGCGCTTCGGCGCAGCAGGGGCTTCCTAAAAGCTTCCGCGCTGTCTGTAAAGAGTGGTTTGCACGCAAACGCGCCTTCATCCCCTTTGCCAGAAATCGGGATAGGTGACGACCAGCCCGTCGCGGTCGATCTCGAGTTCGCGCCTGAAGTCACTGACGCGCGATTCATAGAGATATCGTCTGCCCTCCTTTGGCCGGAGCACATGACGACGGAGTCGGCAAAAACCTCCCCTGCGCGCTCACGCAGTTCACGATGCTCGATACCGGGGCCGTCCCACTCGCGCCAGCGCCCGGTCTTGAAATGGTCCGACATCAGCCCGCACTCCGAGGCGGATGGAAGCTACTTTGTTTCCGGCGGCGTGTACGGCCCGCCAGGCACGCCCCAGCCCCAGGCAGGCATCGGCTCGGTTTCCGGATCGCAGGTCTCGCCGAGATTGGAGTTCATCTTGGCCAATCGCGATCCCCATTCGATATAGCCCATGAAGGCCGAACGGAATTCGGGATCGTCCGGCAAGCCGACCTCGTCGGCTGCGTCGGCGAGCAGGTTGATCCAGCGGCGGCGCTGTTCTTCCGTCAGATGCTTGCCCAGATGATGCATGACCATCTCGCGGTGGCCGCCGAATTTCTCGCTATAGGTCTTCGGTCCGCCAAAGACCTCGCCGATGAAGGCCGCGACATGGGCGGGATGGTCCGGCGACATCGACTTGAATACCGGCCCGACAACAGGGTCCTTTGCCACCTTGTCATAGAAGGTCTGCGTCAGCCGGTTCAGGGCATCGCTGCCACCGGCCCATTCGTAGAGTGTCGGAACATCCCGGCTCATCATCGATCCTCCGCCAGCCTCGGCGCCACCGGCGGCGACGATAGCGGAAAGATCGAAGGCAGCTCAACCTGCCTCTATGGCCAGTTTCCGAAGCCGCGCGCTACAGCTTTGCGGGCGCATCGGCCGCCGCATTGGCGGGCGGCAGGCCGCGGCAATTGTCGGGCCTGGGAACAGCTTTGCAAATCGTGGCGCCGGTCAGTGCGTCGACCGATTGCGGCCCCGTTATCAGTCCCGCCCTCAGCATGATGTCCGGTTCAAGCCGGCGCTCGGCCGAGCGCTCCGCGATCGCTTTGAACAGAGCGGGACCGATCGCCATCTCCTCGAGATACGCCTTGACCATCTGCTTCTGTCCCATCGGATACAGGCTGAGCCGCGCCTCGGGACCGACAAGCCTTCTCGCGCCGCTGGCAAGCATCAGCGCGCACGCCGTATCGCATTCGACGCCCGCATCGATGCTCAAACCGGCATAGGCGCCCTCCTTGGCCAGGCAATTCCATGCCCCTGGGTCGCAATCGACGAAATCGGTCCGGCCGACGGCGACGTCGAGCTTCCTTTCGTGGATAAGCCGGCCCGCCGCAAGGGCGCCGGACAGGTCACCTCCCCGTGAGCTGATCACGACAGGCAGGCGCCGCTCGCCAAGCGTGGCGAGCAACTGGCGCAGCTTCTGCGGTGTCTGGCTCGTAATCACGCCTTCCGCCGAGATCCATTCCGGACAGTCGGGATTACACAGCGGATTGCTGCCGCGAACCACGACAAAGCGCATGTCCGCGCCGGCCTTCGCGGTTTCCATTCCAACCGGTGCGACATCCCGGGGCTTGCCCGTCGGAGCGGCCGATGGCGTCGCATCGTTTGCAGGGCTCGGTATCTCCCGGCAGTTCGCAGCCGGCTGCTGCAGTGCGCACAGGCTCGCGGAGGTCAACAGATCCGCCGCGTCTCGGCTGGTCACCAAATTCACCGTCAGCATGTCGTCGAGCGCGATCTGGCGGATGTCGCTGGCTGGCGTGGCCTTCATCATTTCCAGCACGCCGTCGCCTATCCCCATTTCCCTGAGATAGGCCGATAGCGTCTTCTCGACCGCCTTGCTCATCTCGTAGGTCTTGTAGCTGCCGGCACTTTTCCGGCTGACCACCTTGGTGTTGATGACCTTCCTCTTGCCGTTCACGATCCGGTAGGTGGTCCGGTAGAGCAGCTTCTCGCGCTTGTAGGTGGTGGTGATCTGGTGGACGCCGAGATAGGCAAAATCTCCGACCACGCGGCGGACACCGCCGGAAAACATCAGCGGACAGGCCGAATTGCACATGGCCCCGTCGTCAAAGGCCATGCCGAAATAGTCGGCACCCTTGCCCTTGTTGTCGCTGCAATTCTTCGCCTCCGGCTGGCAGCCGGAAAACACCGTCACGCCGACGGCGATATCGAGCTTGGCCTTGCGGATCATCCTGCCAAGTGCGAGCGCGGCATCGACATTGCCGCCGGGCGAGCTGACGACGACGGGCAGTTGCCGTCCCTTCAACGTTTTGAGCGTGCGTTTGAAGAGTGACGGCGTGCCCGCCGCGATCGTGCCTTCAGCCGATATCCATTCCGGACAATTGGGCTCGCAGCCCGGCGCATTGCTGCGCACGACGGCGAAGCGCATCGGCGGGATGTCCAGAGACTGCTCCTGGGCCTGGGCCGGCAGGACCGCAGGGACCAACAGCATGAGACGGACCAGTGCCCGCAACTGCCACCCCTTCTCGCCGAAACAGCGCCCTGGAACCACTCTTTCGCAAAGCTCCCGCAATGCAACCTATACTAGTTGCCGTGATGGCGCTTGCAACAGGGCAGGCGCGGTTCCGATGTCACGCAGCGACGTTAACGAAAAAGGGCGGCCCGAAGACCGCCCTTTCCTTGTCGATCCGGCTTTGGCCGGTCTCGATTATTCTTTGATGGTGACGACGATGCCGGCACCGACGGTGCGGCCGCCTTCACGGATGGCGAAGCGCAGCTTCTCTTCCAT
>NZ_VFTA01000049.1:0-35866 GCF_007003935.1 Mesorhizobium sp. WSM4310 | reverse complement strand
TCCTTTTCAAAGGTGCCGTGCTGGATTCGGTTGCGATCCTGGGTTGTGTAGATATCGCCGTTGAAGTCGAGCACGCCGATCATTTCGCGGCCCGTCGACTTGTTGAACTCCTCGACCTCCGGCATCGGCTCGGTGAGGAGGTACATGTGCTCCATGGCCAGCACGGGCAGCTCGACGCCGACCATGCGGCCGATCTCGCGCGCCCACAGGCCGCCGCAATTGACGACATGCTCGGCGTGGACCGTGCCCTGTTCGGTGACGACGTTCCACGTGCCGTCAGGCTGCTGCGTGAGATCAACGACGCGATTGCGCAGCACGATCTCGGCGCCGAGTTTCTTCGCCGCCTTGGAGTAGGCGATGGTGGTGCCGGACGGGTCGAGATGGCCTTCCACCGGATCCCACATGGCGCCGACGAAGTTCTTCTCGTCCATCAGCGGGAACATCGCCTTGGCTTCGGACGGCGTGATCAGCTCGGTGTCCATGCCGAGATAACGCCCCTTGGCATGGGCAAGGCGCAGGAAGTCCATGCGTTCCGGCGTGTCGGCCATCATCACGCCGCCGGTCAGGTGCAGCGAGCAGGACTGGCCGGAGATTTCCTCGATCTCCTTGTAGAGTTGCACCGTGTAGGCCTGCAGCTTGGCGACGTTGGGGTCGCCGTTCAGCGTGTGGAAGCCGCCCGCCGCGTGCCAGGACGAGCCGGAGGTCAACTCCGAGCGCTCGATCAGCATGATGTCGGTCCAGCCGGCCTTGGCCAGGTGATAGAGCACCGAGCAGCCGACGACACCGCCGCCGATGACAACCGCTTTTGCATGGGATTTCATGAAGATAGGTCCGTTTTTAGAGAAATTGAATCGGATAAGCGCAGCGCGAAGACGAAGCGGAGGTCGGAGACAGTGGTATCCTCGACCAGCCTGCCGTCAAGCGCGGCAAGAATGGCTTCACAGACGGAAGTACGATGTTTCAGAACGTCATGGTTCCAAAGACGCAGGATCGAATAGCCTTGGCCGCGCATGAAGTCGTCGCGGCGGCGGTCATGTGAACTGCCGGCGTGTTGCGAGCCGTCAATCTCAACGACGAGCCTTCGCTCGCGGCAACAGAAGTCAGCAAAAAAGGGGCCGATGGAAAACTGGCGTGTAAAGCGATAGCCGCCAAGCTTGCGCGCCTTCAGTTCAAGCCAAAGCAATGCTTCCGCCTGATTGCCTGCTTGCCTGAGGTTGCGCGCCCGCTGGGTTGTGCCTGTCTTGCGGCGACTGCGGGGTTGACCAGCGGCTTCCCCCACTCCGTCGCCGCTTCGCGGCGCCACCTCTCCCCCCTCCGGAGGGAGAGGAAGGGAGCCATCCGGGGCACGCTCGCGCCCTTCCTCTCCCCCGTCGATCGGGGGAGAGGTGTCGAGCGCCGCGCGACGGGGTGGGGGGGTCGACTGTTCATCAACAACATTGATCAAAAATCGGTCGGCGCGCCGCCTTCGGCTGTGCGCTTCTGGACGAAGTCGTTGAGTTCTTCGCGGATCGCCGGATCCATGTAGGGTTCTTCATAGGACGCCAGTCGTTCCTTCCAGACCTTGTTGGCCTTTTCGAGCGCCGTCGGCGAGCCGGCTTCCGCCCAGGTCTCGAAATTGCGCCAGTCGGAAATGATGGGCGAATAGAAGGCGGTCTTGTAGCGGTCCTGCGTGTGCTGGGTGCCGAAGAAATGGCCGCCGGGGCCAACCGACTGGATGGCGTCGAAGCCGAGCGCCTCTTCGGACAGGTCGAGCGGGGTGAGGAATTCGGCTACCATCTGCAACAGGTCGATGTCGAGAATGGTTTTCTCGTAGGAGCAGCGCAGGCCGCCCTCGAGCCAGCCGGCGGCATGCATCATCAGATTGCCGCCGCCCTGGATGGCGCCCCATAGCGAGAACACGCTCTCATAGGCCGCCTGCGCGTCGACCGTGTTGGCGGCGCAGGTGTTGGAGGTGCGGTAGGGGATGTTGTAGCGACGGGCAAGCTGGCCGCCGACAAGCTGCGCCTTCATATATTCGGGCGTGCCGAAGGCCGGTGAGCCTGACTTCATGTCGACATTGGAGGTGAAGCCGCCATAGCCGACGGGTGCTCCCTTGCGTACCATCTGGGCAAAGGCGATGCCGGACAGCGCCTCGGCATTCTGCTGCACCAGCGCGCCGGCAATGGTGACCGGCGCCATGGCGCCCGACAGGGTGAAGGGCGTGACGACAACGACCTGGCCCTTGCTCGACATCTGGATGATGCCTTCCATCATCGGCACGTCGAGCTTGAGCGGCGAATTGGTGTTGATGATGGTGAAGACGGACGGCTCCTCGAGCAGTTGCTCGTGGCTGATGCCGCGCGCGATCCTGGCGATCTCGATGCCATCGACATTGCGCTCCTTGCCGAGCGAATAAATGTGGAACACCTTGTCGGTCAGCGTGGCGAGGTCGCGGATGCATTCGAGGTGGCGCACCGACGGATGGATGTCGGTCGGTTCTACCGGATAGCCGCCGGTGCAATTCAGGATGTTGTGCATCTGCGCCAGGCGCAGGAAATTGCGGTAGTCCTGCTGGTTGCCGGGCCGTCGCCCGCGGTCGATGTCGGAGCAGTTGGGCGCCGACGCCATCATCGAGATGATCAGATTGTCGCCGCCAAAGCGCACATTATGCGCAGGGTTGCGGGCATGGATGGTGAATTCCGACGGGCAGTGCGAGACGAGTTCGAGGATCATGTCGCTGTCGAAGCGTACGCGCTCCGAGCCTTCGCGCACATCGGCGCCATGCGCCTTCATGATGCGGCGGGCTTCGTCGTGCAGGACGTCGACACCGATTTCCCGCAGTACGCGCAAGGAAGCGAGGTGGATCGATTCCAGCTCGTCTTCCGACACCAGCCTGGTCGGCGCCAGCGGGTTTTTCAACTGGCGGAAAGCCGGTTGCTCGAAGGCGGCCGAGCCTCCAGCGCGCTTTCCGGCGCGGCCGCCACGGCGGGCACGGTCGGGTGCCAGAGCCGGTTCCAAGGGGTTTAGGGCGGCGGTCATGATGGTCCTCGTAGGATGCGAATAGCGGCCGGCATAATGGACCGGCGACCCGCCAGCCATTGCGGAGGCGGCGACCACTAGGGCGAGGGAAGCGACATGCCTGAACGGCAGCCGTATGGCTGCGACATTGCCCGGTCCACAGCGTCGCGCTCAACGAGTGCCGAGCGCGATGGATATCGACGGGTCGTACGTTACAGTATCGTCTTTTACTTCTGACATACTCGCTACTTCTGACATACTTGCGTGCCGAGTGTCTCTGGAGGGACAGCCATGCCTGACGTCGTCAAAGTGCGTGCCGCGACAAACAACGAAGTCGCGTTCCTTTCCTGGGACATAGACGGGATGATCCCGGGCTGCCTCGGTTTCGAGATCGTGCGCCTCTATCCCGGTACAGGCGAGGAGCGCTGCCTGGCCTCCTGGGTGCCCTTCAAGGGGCAGAGGAACAAGGACTGGATCCCGCAGGATACCGGCGTCTGGCCGGTGCAGAAGACATTCTGGCGCGATCTCACCGTGCGGCGCCGGCGCGACAGCATTGACGTCAGGCCGGACGGCGAAATGATCGCCTACCGGGTGCGCCCGGTCGGCGACATGAAGCCAGGCCTCGATGCGGTGCCGGTGCGCCCTGATCAGATCGTCGACGGCAAACCCGCCTACACCGGCACGGCGCGCCCGCTCGGTTATCTCGGCAAGGGTGCGGTCAGCCCGCCGATCTATCTGGGTCAGATGTTCGGCAAGGCGCGCGTTGCCTTCACCAATGGCGTGCTGTCGACGCAATGGATGTCGCATGCGCTGCAGGAGGCCGGCATCAAGGTCGGGCAGCGCGACAAGATCAGGGCAGTGCTGCAGGACCCGACGAGCAAGATACGGGCCTATCTGCATGGCGATGTTCCCGACGTGCTGACCAGCCTCCTGAAGCGGGCCAAGACCGAAGGCGGCACCGTCAGGCTCGCGCTCTATGAACTCGGTGACGACGAGCTGTGCGATGCCATCATCGCCGCCAAGGACGCCGTCGAGGTCATCCTTTCCAATTCGGGCAGGGACGACGAGACCAAGGCCTGGGATGCCGGCAATGCGCCATACAGGAAGCGCCTGCATGACGCGGGCGTCGTGGTGACGGACCGCCTGTTCAACAACAACCACATCGGCCACAACAAATTTGCGGTCTACCGCGATGCCCACGGCAAGCCGCAAGCAGTGATGACCGGCAGCACCAACTGGACGTCGACCGGTATCTGCGGACAGTCCAACAACGCCTTCATCCGCGACGACCCGGCGATGGCCGAGATATTCGACGCTTATTGGCAGCGCATGAAGGCCGACGTCTTTCCGCCCCCGGCCTCGGAAAGTGCGGCCGGTCGTGTCGCGCAGACACAAGGCGTGCCGTTCCGCGGGGAGAACCACATGCCCAATCCGCTCAACGGCGCCACCGCAGCGCTGGACGGCATGACGGTCTGGTTTTCGCCCAACGACCCTGACCGCAACAAGAAGGACATCTCCGTGCGGCCGGTCGACCTCGCGGATGTGTTTGCCCGCATCAAAGCGGCGAAGCGGGCGGTGCTGTTCCTGGTGTTCAATCCCTCGCTGCTCGGCGACAACTCGATCGTCGACCAGGCCGTGGCGGCGGCCAAGGCCGATCCGAACCTGATCGTGCAGGGCGCGATCTCTGACCAAACCGCCATGCCCAACTATGTCGCGCCGACCAAGGATGCGGTCACCCACAAGTCGAACAAGGACGGCAAGGCGCCGTTCGTCTATCCGGAGAAGGTCTGGGAAGCGCCGAACGTCTCCATCGTGCGTGCGGCAAACCTGACCGGCGCCACGATCGCCCGCGACTTCCAGGCGGAGGTGCTGACCGTCGGCCATGCGATCGTGCACGACAAGATCGTCATCATCGATCCGATGGAAGACAACGCCACCGTCATCACCGGCAGCCACAATCTCGGTTACAAGGCGTCCTACGAGAACGACGAGAACATGGTGATCGTCGAGGGCGACAAGACCTTTGCGGCCGCCTATGCCGTGCACATGCTTGACGTGTTCGACCACTACAAATTCCGCGCCTGGCGCAGGACAATCGGCAAGGGGCCTTCCGACGACGACGGCCTCAATATCGACGACAAGTGGTTGAAGCCATACGCCGACGGCAAGAAGGGCGCGATTGCCCGCTATTTCCCGTAGTGCCGCCGGGCCGGGGATCCGCCATTCATTCCAGTCCGCGGCCGCTCGGCCAGAGCCGCGCCTGCGCGGTGGCGACGGCAATCTGCGCGGCGCTGCTGCTCACCATGCCGTTGATCTGGGGCGGTGTTGCTGGTGATGCGCGCGGTCGGCTACAGCGTATATGCGATGGCATTGGGGCACGCTGCTCGTCACCGGCAATGCGGCCTTCGCCCTGCTGTGGGGCGTTGGCGGCATTGTCTGCCCGCCGGGTGCCGGTCAGCTGATGCAAGGCATCGGCCCGCTGGGCCTGCCCGTGGTGATCGCCGGTCTCGATGCGGTACTGGTCGCCTTCGCCTTGTACCGCTCCTAGCAACGTCGAGCCTCCTGACATGGATCTGGCTGGAGCAAGCGCTTTCCGCCGGCGGGGCTTTCGGCTGTCTGGCCGAACCGTTAATCCTGCCGGGCACCAACGGTAGGACCATGGCCGCGGCGGATTCGAAAACTGGCGAAGGAATGCAATGGGCGGCGATCACCGGCGTGATCGCGACCGTCTCGGTGTTCGCCATCGCGCAGGGTCTGTCCTATCCGCTGCTGAGCTTCATCCTGCAGCGCCAGGGCGTCTCGCCGGCGATGATCGGCCTGTCGGCTGCGATGACGCCGATCGGCTTCATCGTCTCTTCGCCGCTGATCCCGGGGCTGGCGCGGCGGTTTGGGGCGGGCCGCACGGCGCTTACTTGCGCCGCGCTCTCGGCCGTCGTGCTGGCGCTGATCGGCTGGACGCAGAATGTCTATCTGTGGTTTCCGCTGCGCTTCCTGATCGGCGTGGTGACCAATCCGCTCTATGTCTTGAGCGAAATCTGGGTAATTGCCCTTGCGCCGCCGGCCAGGCGCGGGGGCATCATGGGCGTCTATTCGACGATCATTTCGGCCGGCTTCGCGGCCGGCCCGCTCTGCCTGCTCGCCGTCGGTACGCAGGGATGGCCGCCCTTCCTCGTCGGTATTTGCGCCTTCGTGCTATGCGGCATGTGCCTGGCGTCGGTGCTGCCGCGCCTGCCGAAGGTGGACGAGGCCGGGCATCGGGTTTCCGTTCTGGGCTTCGTACCGATGGCCTGGCTGCTTCTGTTGGCGGTCATCGTGGCCGCGGGGTTCGAACAGGGGGCGCTGGCCTTGCTGCCGGTCTATGGTAACCACTATGGTATCGCGGAAGCCCGCATGTCGGCGCTGCTGTCGATGATGATCGCCGGCAACATTGCCATGCAGGTGCCGCTCGGCCTGCTGGCGGAGAGGCTGACCGCACGCCTGGTTCGGCTTGCCTGTGTTTCCTTGACCGTGCTCGGATGCGTGTTGCTGCCGCTTCTCATCGAAACGCCGCTGATCTGGCCGATGATCTTCGTCTGGGGCGCGGTCTCCTATGGCATCTACACGATGTCGATCATCGAGCTTGGCGAGCGTTTCACCGGCTCGACCCTGGTCGCCGGCAACGCCGCCTTCTCGCTGATGTGGGGCGTCGGCGGCATAGCCGTGCCGCCGCTGGCTGGCAGCGCCATGGATATACTGGGCGCGAGAGGCCTGCCGATCACGCTTTGCCTCATGTGCCTGGCCCTGGCGGTCGCGAGCCTCCCCGGTCGCGGCAAGGCCTAAATCCTTGGCAGCAACTCTTGAATATCGGACGCGGCATGTCGATGTTGCATGCCCAAGCGTTGCCTATTTGGAGATTCCATGACCAAGCCCATCGCCAAGCCAGAAGCCGATACCGCGGACCCCTTCCTCTGGCTGGAGGACAGGACCAGCAAACAGTCGCTCGACTGGGTGCATGGCCAGAACGAGATCGCGATTGGCGAATTGCAAGGCGATCCTTCGTATCAGGCGTCGTTCCAGACGGCACTCGACCTGATGACGGCCGAGGACAACATCGCCGTCGGCGCGGCAATCGCCGGCCATGTCTACAATTTCTGGCAGGACAAGACCAATGCGCTCGGCCTGTGGCGCCGCACGACGGTCGCTTCCTACAAGACCGAGAACCCGGTCTGGGAAACGATCATCGATTTCGACCAGCTCGCGGCGAAGGAGGGGATAAAATGGGTGTTCAGCGGCGCCAGCCGGCTCTATCCGGACTTCAGCCGCTGCCTGCTCTCGATGTCGCCGGACGGCGGCGACGCCAGCGAGATGCGCGAATTCGACATTGAAACCAGATCGTTCATCGAGGGCGGGTTCCGTGCGCCGGCTTCCAAGTCGGGTTTCGGCTGGCTGGACAAGGACACGGTCATCGTCTCGGCGGCCTTCGAGGAATCCGACAAGACCGAGTCCGGCTATCCGCGTGTGATCAAGCTCTGGAAGCGCGGCACCAGCCTCGAAGACGCAACACCCATTTTCGAGGCGCAGAAAGACGATCTCGCCGCCGGCGCGGGCGTCGAGTTCGACGGCGACAAGCGTCACGTGTTTCTGGCGCGGGCAATCAATTTCTTCGCATCGCACAGTTTCCTGCATCTCCCGTCCGGTGAGAACAGGCGCATTCCGCTGCCCGACGACGCCACCGACACATCGCTTTTCAAGGACCAGCTGGTGTTCGGGGTGCGCACGCCCTGGACGGCGCCGGACGGCACGCTGTGCCAACCGGACGGGCTCTATTCGCTCGATTTCGCCCACTGGATCGAAACCGGCGGCTTGGGCACCATCGAAACCCTGCTGGCGCCGGCGCATCGCGTGTCCATCGCCGGGCTCGCCAGAACGCAGGACCGGCTGTTCATCAGCCTGATGGACAATGTGCGCGGCAAGGTTCTCGTTTGCGAGCGCAAGAATGGCGCCTGGTCTCTGAAGCCGGTCGCGTTGCCTGAGAACGGCACTGTCGGCATCAGCCATGCCGAGCACTTCGGCTCCAGCGTGTCCTTCTCCTTCACCGATTTCCTGACGCCAAGCTCGATCATCTGGTCGGATGACGATGGCGAGACGCTCGCCACGGTGAAGTCGCAGCCGGCGCGCTTCGATGCCGCGCCGCTGATCTCGGAACAGTTCGAGGCGCGCTCGAAGGACGGTACGATGATCCCATACTTCGTCGTCCGGCGGCGCGACCAGAAAGGACCGGTGCCGACGCTGCTCTACGGCTATGGCGGCTTCGAAGTGCCGCTCTTGCCCGGCTATGCCGGCGTGCGCGGCAGGCTGTGGCTGGAGAAGGGCAATGCCTATGTGCAGGCCTGCATTCGCGGCGGCGGCGAGTTCGGCCCGGCCTGGCATCAGGCGGCGCTGAAAGGCAATCGCCAGAACGGTTTTGACGATTTTGCCGCGGTGGCCGAGGACGTCGTCAGGCGCGGCATCGCGACGGCAGGCTCGCTCGGCATCCAGGGTGGCTCGAATGGCGGCCTGCTGACCGGCGTTTCGCTGACGCAGCGCCCGGAACTCTTCGGCGCCGTCATCATCGAGGTGCCGCTGCTCGACATGCTGCGCTACACCGAATTGCCGCCCGGCGCCTCATGGATGGCCGAGTATGGCGATCCGTCGAAGCCGGAGGACGCCAGGTGGCTGGCCGCCTATTCGCCCTACCAGCACGTCAAGGCGGGGGCCGCCTATCCGCCGGTGCTGCTGACGACCTCGACCGCCGACGACCGCGTCCATCCCGGCCATGCGCGCAAGATGGCGGCTCGCCTGCAGGAGGCCGGCCACGACAGGACACTGTTCTTCGAGGAGACCGAAGGCGGCCATGGCGGGCGGGGCGACCGCCGGCCGCAGGCGGCGCAGACGGCGATGAAATATGTCTTCCTGCAGCGGGCACTGAGCGCCAAGGCTTAGAAGTATCCGTCATGGGCCAGGCAAAGGGTGGTTCACCTCGGCCAGCCTTTGCTCTAAGGTGCCTGGCATGGCTCCTGCTATGACCTTTGTCTGCACGTTCGGGGTCGCGGTGACACCGTCACCGCGCACGCTGCGTGCGGAGCTTTTGCGGCTGTGCGCCCGCATCGGTTATTCGCCACCCGCCGCCCTCTGATGCATTCGCCCCGGCGCCAACCGGACTGAATCCAGAGGAAAGATCCAGACATGACCTATCAGAATTATTCGCTGAAGCAGCTTCAGCAGATCGACGCCGCGCATCACCTCCATCCCTTCACCGACCACAAGGAATTGCGTGAGGCGGGTTCGCGCATCATCACCCGCGCCAATGGCCCGTTCATCTACGATTCCGAAGGGGTGGAACTGCTCGACGGCATGGCCGGCCTGTGGTGCGTCAACATCGGCTATGGCCGCGACGAACTGGCCGAGGCCGCCTACGCCCAGATGAAGGAACTGCCTTACTACAATTCCTTCTTCAAATGCTCGACGCCGACGCCGGTGCTGTTGTCCAAGAAGCTGGCCGAGATCGCCCCGAAGAACGTCAACCAGGTGTTCTACGGCTCCTCCGGCTCGGAAGCCAACGACACCGCCTTGCGTCTTGTCCGTCACTACTGGGTGATCGAGGGCAAGCCCGAGAAGAACCGCGTCATCTCGCGCAAGATGGCCTATCACGGCTCGACCATCGCCGGCACCTCGCTCGGCGGCATGGACGCCATGCACAAGCAGCTCAACGGAGCGGTGCCCAACATCGTGCATGTGATGATGCCCTATGCCTATGAGCTGGCGCTGCCGGGCGAGAGCGACCATGATTTCGGCCTGCGCGCGGCCAAATCGGTCGAGGACGCCATCCTCGAGGCCGGGGCCGACAAGGTCGCGGCCTTCATCGGCGAGCCGGTAATGGGTGCGGGCGGCGTCAAGATCCCGCCGGCGAGCTACTGGCCTGAGGTGCAGCGCATCTGCCGCAAATACGATGTGCTGCTGATGCTGGACGAGGTCATCACCGGCTATGGCCGCACCGGCGAATGGTTCGCGGCACAGACCTTCGGCATCGAACCGGACACCATCACCACCGCCAAGGCGCTGACCTCGGGATATCAACCGCTGTCGGCGCTGCTGGTCGGCGACCGCATCACCTCGACGCTGGTCGAGAAGGGCGGCGAGTTCAACCATGGTTACACATATTCCGGCCACCCCGTGGCCTGCGCGGTGGCCTTGAAGAACCTCGAGATCATCGAGCAGGAAGGCCTGGTCGATCGTGTCAGGAACGAAACTGGGCCTTATTTCGCCAAGGCGCTGCAGGAGCGTATCGCCGGGCATGATCTGGTCGGCGAGGTACGCTCGATCGGGCTGATGGGCGCGATCGAGATCGTCAAGGACAAGGCGACCAAGGAACGGTTCCTGCCGTCGGGAAGTGCCGCGGTGACGGTGCGCGACCATGCCATCGCCAACGGCATGATGCTGCGCGCCACCGGCGACACGATGATCCTGTCGCCGCCGCTGATCTGGACCCGCGACACGATCGACATGGCCTGCGAGCGGATCCGCAAGGCGCTGGATCTGGCGCAGGCCGATCTGCGCAAGCGGTAAGGCGAACCTCGACCGGGCGTTTCTTCAGGGGAACGCCCGGCCTCGAGAAACATGCTGCCCGATGGGGAACAAACGTTATCCTCCGCGCGTAGTGTGTCCGGCAGCAGCCATCCGGCCGCGACAAGGGGTTCATTTCCATGACAAAAACCGGCAAGAGCCGACGCGCGCAAGAAGCAGCCAGCATCGGCGCTGACCTGATGCTGGCGCCGCTGGTGGCGATGATGCGCCTGCCGTTGATGGCGATGGACAGCGGCAGCAGCCAGCCCTGGAGCACCGAAACCGCGCGTGCGGTGAACGAGAAGACCGCGGCAATCGCCGAGGGCGCGTTCGCGGCGCAAATGTCCTTCCTGCAATCGGCATCGCGATTCTGGCCGGAACTCCTTTCCGGTCGCACGCCGTCGCTGTTCAACGGCGTCGCGGCGGAACGGTCGATCAGCGCCGCGCTCAAGCCCGCCAGCCGCGCGGTGAAGGCGAATTTTCGCCGGCTGTCGTCAAAGGCTTGAAATAGACCCTGCGGAACTTTGATTTTGCGCATTGTCGAAATCATGGTCTAGAACCAATCGGTATAAGCACCGATGGGGGGACATCATGGCCGGACAACCGCTCAACCAGCCGGCTGAAATCCCGGCCGAGCTCGACCGCTGGAATTGGGGCGCCTTCTTCCTCAACTGGATCTGGGGCATCGGCAACAGCACCTTCATCGCGCTGCTGGCACTGATCCCGGTCGTCAACCTCGTCATGATCTTCGTGCTCGGAGCACGCGGCAGCCGCTGGGCCTGGCAGAACCGGGCCTGGCGCGACGCCGAGCAGTTCCGCAAGACGCAGCGCAACTGGGCAATAGCCGGCCTGGCTGTCTGGGTGCTCAGTATCGGGGGCTGTGCGACGGCGGTCGGCAGCATCCCCTTCATGTTCAAAGGCAGCGACGCCTACCACATGACCATGGACGCCGTGCGTTCCGATACCCGCGTCAAGGCTGCCATTGGCGACGACGTGACCGACAATTTCTGGGTCGGCGGCCATCTCAACGTCAGTGCGAACGGCACGGGCGACGCCCAGTTCAGCATTCCCGTCCACGGCGCCAAGGGCAAAGCCACCGTGTTATCCCATCTGGTCCGCAATGCCGGCACGTGGAGCATCCGCCTGCTTGTGGTCAGGGTCGATGGAGTGGACGCGCCGATTGTGCTGACCAACGAAGATCATGTGCCAATCCCGAACGCGGCGATCGGAATATAGACATCGGGGAGAAGTGGGTGCGGCAGAAATGCAAAAACCGCGCTCCATCGGGAACGCGGCTTTGCCAGATACGCATGGCGTTTCGCTACGCAAACACTTGGCGAAACTTACGGGCTCCGGTACGCGAGACCTGATCCGGAGCGCCGGGCGGATGCGATATGTCCGCCTCGCAGTCCGTTTTATAGGGACATCGTTACCGCAGAGTTATCGAGAGCTTAAGCAAATCTAAATTTGCGGTTCTTCTGCCGGGTTGATCTGGAAAAAACCCATCAAATCCGCTGGTTACGCTGGGTTGCCCCTGAGAAAATTAATTATGCCGGAGAAATCGGCGCCGCCGTACCCCTGGGCGTTGAACAGGGCGTAGAGCTGTGCCGCCTCGGCGCCAAGTGGGGTCACCGCGCCCGCGCTCAGTGCGGCTTCCTGGGACAATTTCAGGTCTTTCAGCATAAGGGCAGCGGCGAAGCCCGGCTTGTAATCCCTGTTGGCGGGTGAAGTGGGCACCGGACCGGGCACCGGGCAGTAGGTGGTCAAGGACCAGCATTGGCCCGAAGAGGTCGAGGCGACGTCGAACAGCGCCTGATGCGACAGGCCGAGCTTTTCGGCCAGCACGAAGGCCTCGGCGACGCCGATCATCGAAATGCCGAGGATCATATTGTTGCAGATTTTCGCCGCCTGGCCGGCACCGTCGCCGCCGCAATGGACGATGCGCCCGGCCATCGGCTTCAGGATCGGCTCGGCGGCGGCGAAGGCATCGGTGGAGCCGCCGGCCATGAAGGTCAGCGTGCCGGCCGCCGCACCGCCGGTGCCGCCCGAGACGGGCGCGTCGATGGAGAGCAGGCCGTGTTTGGCGGCAATCGCATGCGCCTTGCGCGCCGACTCGACGTCGATGGTCGAGGAATCAATGAACAGCGCGCCTTTTTTTGCCTTGGGCGCGATGTCTTCATAGACCGACAGCACGTGCTTGCCGGCAGGGAGCATGGTGATGACGACATCGGCATCTTTGACTGCCGCGATGGCGTTGGCCATCACCGTCACGCCATGCTCCCTTGCGACCGTAAGGTTCTCCGGCATGAGATCGAAGCCTAGAACCGCATGCCCGGCCTTTACCAGATTGGCGGCCATCGGATTGCCCATGTTGCCGAGGCCGATGAAGGCGATTGTGGTCATTGTGACGCTCCGTGGTTGGGTAAGGCCGTAGGCAGTAGGCAGTAGGGACTTTATTCTGGGGCAAGTTTGATAATGAGTTGGCGAAGCATTTTTCCAAGACCCTCGGTCGCCAATAGCATCTGATGAGCCTGATCATGCGTGGCGAGGCCAATGCGTTCAGCGATCTGGAGGTGTGTCTCGAACTCCTTCAGTGAGCCTTGGGCTATCCCGAGAAATTGCTGATGGGAGCCTCTGTTGTCGCGGCCATAGCCCTCAGCGATGTTGGCAGGGATAGAGGTTGCAGAGCGGCGGATTTGGCTGGTCAGGCCATACATTTCTTCTTTTGGCCATGTCTTGGTCAAGGAGTAGGTGGCGACGGCCAGATCCATTGCCTGCTGCCAAACGATAAGATCCTTGTAAGAATTGATCTTGCCGGTCATCTCTTGCCTACTGCCTACTGCCTACTGCCTACTGCCTACGCCTACTGCCTATCGTCCGATCAACGCGCGCGCGATAATGACGCGCATGATCTCGTTGGTGCCTTCGAGGATCTGGTGGACGCGCAGGTCCCGCACCAATTTCTCGACGCCGTAATCGTGCAGATAGCCGTAGCCGCCGAGCAGTTGCAGCGCATCGTTGGCGACGTTGAAGCCGGTGTCGGTGACGAAACGCTTGGCCATGGCAGACCATTTGCCGGCGTCCGGCGCCTTGCGGTCGAGCTTGGAGGCGGCGGCATAGAGGAAGATGCGCGCTGCCTGCAGCTCGGTCTCCATGTCCGCCAGCCTGAACTGCAGCGCCTGGAACTGGTTGATCTTCGAGCCGAAGGCCTTGCGCTCGGCGGTGTAGGACAGCGCCTTGTCGAGCGCCGACTGGGCGCCGCCCAGCGAACAGGCGGCGATGTTCAGCCGGCCGCCATCGAGCCCGGCCATGGCGATGCCGAAGCCGGCGCCTTCACCCGACAAGAGGTTTTCCGCCGGCACCTTGCAGTCCTCGAAGATGACCTGGCGGGTCGACTGCATGTGCCAGCCCATCTTGTGCTCGTTGGCGCCGAAGGAGAGGCCAGGCGCATCTTTCGGTACGACGATGGTGGAGATGCCTTTCGGCCCGTCGGCGCCCGTGCGCACCATGACGGCATAGACATCGCTGTCGCCGGCGCCCGAGATGAATTGTTTGGCGCCGTTGAGGACATAGTCGCCGCCGCTCTTGACCGCGCGCGTCTTGAGCGCCGCGGCATCCGATCCGGAGCCCGGCTCGGTCAGGCAATAGCTCGCCAGCCATTCCATCGAGGTGAGCTTCGGCAGGAAGCGCTGGCGCTGCTCCTCATCGCCGAAGCGGTCGATCATCGAGGCCACCATATTGTGGATCGAGATGAAGGACGAAAAGCCCGGGTCGGCATGTGACAACGCCTCGAAGATCAGCACGGCGTCGAGGCGGCCGAGCGCGGAGCCGCCGACATCGTCCCTGACGTAGATGCCGCCGAGGCCGAGCGGCCCGGTCTCGCGGATCACATCGGCCGGGAAATGCTTCCTGCGATCCCAGTCGAGCGCATTCGGCGCGACGCGGTCGGCGGCGAACGCCTGCGCCATCTCCTGGATGGCGCGCTGTTCCTCGTTGAGTTCGAACTGGCTGGTGCTCGCATCGACCGCGGCGTCCATGGCGTTCTCTCCCTATATGCCAGCTGGCCCGCTGGCCTGTCGTTTTTGGCTTTGCGCGCGCATCAATCTAGACCAATGATGCCGCCGCGCAACCCGACCCGCCGCGGAGCGGCTGTGCACCAATGCATGTCCGGAGCGAGATGTGACGACAAAATTCGATGAGCTGCTTCGGCAATTCCACGCCTATCTCACTTCTGTGGACAATGCCCTGGTGCGCGACGCCGTGGCCCGCATCGGCTGGGACATGCCGGCCCGCGCGCTGGAGCCGCATAGGATCAGCTGCGTGCGCCATCTCGACCGTGCCGCCGAACTGGCGCCGCCTGCCGCCAAACCATTGGTGCAATGGCTGGCGGAGCATCGCAACGGATTGCACTGGGGGCAGACCTACACCGAGGCGGATTTCAGCAAGGCCTTCATCGACAATTATGGCTGGCTGGAAGTGTTCGGTACGCGCGGCCTTTTCGCCAATGACGAAGTGTCCGCCGGCCTGCTGATCCTTGGGCCAGACATTGTCTATCCCGACCATCATCACGTCGCCGAGGAGATCTACATTCCGCTGACGGGCGGCACGGAATGGCGCATGGGCGAGGGCGGTTTTCGAGTGCGGGAGGCGGGCGAGGTCGTCCACCACGCCTCGAATGTCAACCACGCCATGCGAACCGGCACCGAACCGCTTTTGGCGCTCTACATCTGGCGCGGCGGACCACTGGCGCAGAAATCCACTATCACTGGACCCGCCACGCAGGGCCGAATCTGATGGCCAGGGCAATCATGCTGCAAGGCACCGGTTCGGATGTCGGCAAGACGGTGCTGGTCGCCGGCCTGTGCCGCGCCGCGAAGAAGCGTGGCCTGAAGGTGCGGCCGTTCAAGCCGCAGAACATGTCGAACAACGCCGCCGTCGCGGATATTCCGGGCGACAACAACCATGGCGGCGGCGAGATCGGCCGCGCGCAGTGGCTGCAGGCGATCGCTTGCGGCGTGGCACCATCGGTCCACATGAACCCGGTGCTGTTGAAACCGCAGACCGATGTCGGCGCCCAAGTCATCGTGCAGGGCAAGGTGTTCGGTGAGGCGCGCGCGCGCGACTACCAGGCGCTGAAGGCCAAGCTGATGGATGCCGTACTCGACTCCTGGGGCAAGGTCGGCGAGGGCGCCGATCTGGTCATCGTCGAGGGCGCGGGCTCGCCGGCCGAAATCAACCTCCGCAGCCGCGATATCGCCAATATGGGCTTTGCCACGCGTGCCGACGTGCCGGTTGTGCTGGTCGGCGACATCGATCGGGGCGGTGTCATCGCCTCGGTCGCCGGCACGCATCTGATCCTGCCGGAAGAGGACCGGCGCATGATCGTCGGCTATCTCATCAACAAGTTCCGGGGCGATGTTTCGCTGTTCGATGACGGTTTGAAGGCGATCGAGAAATTCACCGGCTGGCGCTGTTTTGGCGTCGTGCCGTGGCTGAAGGCGGCGGCGCGGCTGCCGTCGGAGGATTCGGTGGTGCTCGAGCGGCTGGCATCCGGCGAGGCGCGGGCGCTTAAAATAGCGGTGCCGATGCTTGGCCGCATCGCCAACTTCGACGACCTCGACCCGCTCAAGGCCGAACCGCAGGTCGAGGTGGTGTTCGTGCCGCCTGGGAAACCGCTGCCGGCCGATGCCGGGCTGGTGGTCATTCCCGGCTCCAAATCGACGATCGGCGATCTCCTGAAATTCCGCGAGAATGGCTGGGACCGAGATCTTGCCGCGCATCGCAAGCGCGGCGGCCATGTCGTCGGCATTTGCGGCGGCTTTCAGATGCTGGGCCGCAGGGTGCGCGATCCCGACGGCATCGAAGGCAGCATCACCGAGGCCGAAGGGCTTGGCCTGCTCGATATCGAAACGGTGATGGAACCGGAGAAGACGGTGCGCAATGTCAGCGCGCATTCGGTCCAGTTCGACCTGCCGCTCGAAGGCTACGAAATCCATCTCGGCCGCACCACCGGCCCGGACACGATGCGGCCGTCGGCGATCATCAATGGCGTTGCCGACGGTGCGATCTCGGCCGACGGCAAGGTGTCAGGCACCTATATGCACGGTCTGTTCGGTGCCGACGCCTTTCGCGGAAAATTCCTCGAAAGCCTCGGCATCAAGGGCGGCGGCATCGACTACCGCGCCGAAGTCGAGCGGGCGCTGGACGACGTCGCGGCCGAGTTGGAGACCCATCTCGACTGCGACGCGATTTTTTCGCTGGCTAGGTAGGACCTATGCCCTTTCCCCGGCCTTCGGCCAGTAGGTGCCGAACGACCAGACATTGCCTTCCGGATCACGGCAGATGAATTCGCGGCTGCCATAATCGCGCTCGGTCAGTTCCTGGATGATCGTGGCGCCGGCTTTCCTGGCCCTGGCATAGGCGGCATCGGCATCATCGACGGCGATATAGATCGACTTGCCGCCACCGGTGCCGGGTTCGCCGACCATCTTGCCGTAATCGTCATCGCGCGCGCTGCCCAGCATGATCATCGAGGTGCCGAAGACTAGCTCGGCATGGTGCACGACATCGCCTTCACCATAGCGGGCACGGACGCTGAAGCCGAAGGCTTCGCAGAGCCAGTCGATCATTTTCGCCGCGTTTTTGTAACGCAAGGCAGGGTAGAGGCGAGGGGCTTCAGTGGCGGTGGGCATGGGAACCTTCTTGATCTGAGTTGGCCGATAACCCACTCTGTTCCATGGCCGGTCCAGCGTCTTGAAGAAATGTTACCTGACCGAGAGCGCCGTCGGCGCGTCGCCTGCAAGGTCGCGGAATTCGCGCACCATGTGCGCCTGGTCGGCATAGCCGCAATCGGCGGCGATATCGGCCCAATCGGCGGTCTGCCGCCGTGACAGGCCGAGCGCCCGGTTGAAGCGGACGATGCGCGACAGTGTCTTCGGACCGATGCCGATAGCATTGGAAAAGCTGCCGGCGAGATGCTTTCGGCTCCAGCCCAGTTTTTCGGCGATGGAGGAAATGCGGACCCGGCCGCCGGAAGCGATGATGCGGTCATACGCCCAGGCGATTTCCAGCGGCGTTTCGGCGGCGCGCTCAAGCCGGGCGGTGACGAAGGTTTCTGCAAGGTCGAAACGCGACGCCCAGTCCGACGCATTGCCGAGCCGTTCGCGCAGTGCCGTCCCCTCGGCGCCCAGCACGTCGTCGAGGACGACCATGCTGTCGGTGAGTTCGCTCATCGGCAAGCGGAAGAAACGGCGCGCTCCAAGCGGCGTGAAGTTGACCTGGATGCAGCAGGCGGCGCCGAAGGATTCGATCATCACCGGTCCGGCAAAAAGCCCGGCGGCGAAACTGGCGAAGCGGTCATTGTCGCCAGGCGTCCTGCCGAGGCCGATGGCGAAAGGCTCGGCGAAGCTAATCACCAGCGGCACGGTCAGTGATGCGTATTCGACATTGCGGAAATGGCCTGCCGCTGTTTCGCGATAGCCGCAAATGTCTGACACAATGCCGTCAAGCGCTGGATCAGGAAGACGCCGGCGCATCTCGAAGCGCCCTACGATGGAGCGGTCCTGTTCCTCCCGGCGCTGCATCTCGATCGGCATGGCCATCCTTCCGCCGGGACAAATCTATCAGCCGTCGGCCGGAATCGAAAGCGCCCGGCTTTTGGCCGGGCGCTCTCCGTCCCCACTTCAAGGGAAACCTGTCAGGCGCCGCGCATCAGGCAACCGGCGGCGAGCACGATGTAGGCAATGAGAACGATCCACACCGATGCGAGCGGGATGAACGCGAGAACGCCAAGCGCGGCGAGAATGCCGATGATGGCGATGACCAGGGAAATGATGAAAACGATCTGGGTAGGCGCGCTGAGATTCATGTGTGGCTCCTCCAACATGATTCGAACAGCGCCATAGTAACAGGCGCGTGATCACACACCAATCAGGACACGCAGCGGGTTGGCCGGATCGGCCAGCAGCTTTACGGCCAGCGCCAGGCAGACGATCACCAGCAGCGGCTTGATCAGTCTGGCGCCGATGCGCATGGCGAGGCTCGCGCCGACGCGGGCACCGAGGAACTGGGCAACGCCCATCATCAGGCCGATCTTCCAGGAGATGACGCCGACAGCGGCGAAGACGATGAAGCCGCCGATGTTGGAAGCGAAGTTGAGCAGCTTGGTGTGCGCCGTCGCCTTGAGCACGCCGTAGCCGGCAAGGGCGACGAAGGCCAGCATATAGAAGGAGCCGGCGCCCGGGCCGAACAGGCCGTCATAGAAGCCGATCGCCGGCACCAGGGCCAGTCCGAACAGGAATGGCGACAGGCGCTCGGCCCGGTCGACATCGTTCATGTTGGGCTTGAGCGCGAAATAGAGCGCGATGGCGATCAGCACCAGGGGCAGCAGGGCGCGCAGGAGATCGCCCGGAACGATGGTGGCCAGCAAGGCGCCAATGACACCGCCTGCAGCCGCCAACAGCGCCGACGGCAATTGCCGGCGAAGATCGACATGGCCCTTGGAGGCATAGTGGATGGTCGCCGAGCCGGAGCCGAACATGCCTTGCAGCTTGTTGGTCCCAAGCGCTTCGACCGGCGAGAAGCCGGCAAGCAAAAGCGCCGGAATGGTGATCAGCCCACCGCCGCCGGCAATAGAATCGACAAAGCCCGCCGCAAAGGCGGCGAAGGCGAGCATGACGATTGTCTGGGTGGTGAGATCGATCATCTGATGTGAGGAGGCGTCCGGTCGGCGGGATAACGGCGTTCGACCACGACAGCCCTGTTTGCGCAAGGCCGATTCCGCGCTACCTCTATCCAAGCGCAATGCGCTTGGATTTGGTTAACCCGGAAAGAGACCCTGATGGCATTCGCATTGCTGGACCAGATACGCTCCATCTTCGACGGCGACCCGGGCGTGCGCAAGGTTGCCGACGATCCTGTCCTGTCGGCGGAACTGCTGATGCTTTTCCGTATGATCCTGGCCGACGGGACGGTCAGCGAGAGCGAGATGGTTGCCTTCCGGCGGATCTGCAAGGACGCCTTCGGCATTCAGGAAACCAGCATCGACGCCGTCATCGAATATCTCAATGAGTTCGGCTACGAGACCAATGGCTCGCAGGCGATCGCGCTGTTTCGCGATCTCGACGTCGAACGGCGCAAGCAATTGGCCCAGCACATGGCTGAGATCGCCAAGGCGGATTCGCAGCTGGCCGAGAGCGAGGTGCGCCTCTTGCGCCGCACGCTCGACCTGCTCGACATCAGCCCGGTCGATGTGGTGAAGCCGGAAGAGTAGGTTCTTTCACCCGCTCAGCCTTGCTCTTGCATCTTCTGGGCGATCGCCCGATGCAGGTCCGGCGCGGCAGCGACGAGCGCCTGTGCCGCTTCTGATTGCGGATGATCGAGCACCTCGGTCGTCTTGCCACGCTCGACGATCTTGCCGTCATGCATCACCAGCACCTCGTCCGTGATGGCGCGGGCGACAGTCAGGTCATGGGTGATGAAGAGATAGGCGATGCCGAGTTTTTGATTGAGCTCGGCGAACAGATCGAGGATTTGCGCGCGGATCGAGACATCGAGCGCCGAGACCGGCTCGTCAGCGACGACCAGCTTGGGGCGGGTGATGATAGCGCGGGCGATCGACAGGCGCTGGCGCTGGCCGCCGGAAAATTCGTGCGGGTATTTATCCATGTCGCGCTGGTCGAGGCCGACCTCGTGCAGCGCATGCGCAACCATCTCGCGGCGCTCGGCGCGCGTCGGTTTTTTCTCCAGCACGTGCAGCGGCTCGGCAACCAGTTTCTCGACCTTCTGGCGCGGATCGAAGGAGCCGTATGGGTCCTGGAAGACAACCTGCATGTCGCGCCTGGCGGGTTTTAGCTCGACTTCGCTCTTGCCGGTAATGGTCTCGCCGCGAAACCGGATCGTGCCCGAACTCGGTCGATCCAATGCCAGGATCATGCGGGCGAGTGTTGACTTGCCGCAGCCGGAGCGGCCGACCAGCGCCACCGACTGGCCCGGCTGCATCGACAGCGAGACATCGTCGACGGCGCGGATAGGGGCTGCCCGTTTGAGCAGGGAGCTGCGCCGCCCGGGGTAGTCGCGGGTCACGCCTTCGACCTGGATCAGGGGCTTGCCCTGACTTGTATCGTGCGTTCTGGCGCGTGCCGGCACATGCATCGAGGCCTGCGCCAGCTGGCGTGTGTAGGGGTGGAGCTGTTCGGACAGCGTGCGGGCGGTGTCGCCGGCCTCCATCACCTCGCCGCGGCGCAGGATGGTGATGCGATCGGCCATCTCGGTCACCACGGCGAGGTCGTGCGAGATCAGGAGCAGACCCATGCGGCTCTCCGCGACAAGGTCGCGCAGGAGGTCGAGGATCTGCGCCTGCAGCACCACGTCGAGCGCCGTCGTCGGCTCGTCGGCAATCAAGAGCTTCGGCTTCAGCGCGCATGCGATGGCGATGACGACGCGCTGGCGCTGGCCACCGGAGAGTTCGTGCGGATAGCGCGACAGCGGGAATTTCGCTTGCGGCAGGCCAACGCGGTCGAGCATTTTTCGCGCCCGCTCTTCGGCCGCCGCGCGTGTGACCTTGGTATGCCAGCGTATGCCTTCGGCGACCTGCTCGCCGATGGTCTTCACTGGATTGAGAGCTGTCATCGGCTCCTGGAACACCATGCCGATGTCGTCGCCGCGCAGCGCGCACATCTGGTCCTCGGTTGCCGCCAGGATGTCGATGCCGTCGAAGGTGACGCGCCCGGTGGCGCGCGCTGCATGCGGTAAAAGCCGCATCGCCGTCAGCGCGGTCATCGACTTGCCGGAGCCGGATTCGCCGACCAGCCCCATCACCTCGCCGGGGGCGACGGAAAGCTCCATCCCCTTCAGGATCTGCGTGTCGCCGATGGTCAGCGACAGACTGTCGATTTCCAGCAGGCTCATCGCTGCCGCCGCGATTTCGGGTCGAGAATGTCGGCGATGCCGTCGCCCAGGAGATTCAGGCCGAGCACGGTGATGACGATCGCCATGCCGGGGAAGATCGCCATCCACGGCGCCACCACCATGCGCGTCTGGGCGTCGAACAGCATGCGGCCCCAGCTCGGCATTGGCGGCTGCGCGCCGAGGCCGAGATAGGAAAGCCCGGCTTCGGCGAGGATGCCCAGCGCGAACTGGATGGTGCCTTGCACCAGGAGCAGCGTGGCGATGTTGGGCAGCACATGTTCGATCGATATCTGCGTGCTGCTTTTTCCCGCGGCGCGCGCGGCCAGGATGAACTCGCGCGGCCAGATCGCCAGCGCGCCGGCGCGGGCGACGCGGGCAAAGACCGGGATGTTGAAGATGCCGATGGCGATGATGGCGTTGACGGCGCCCGGCCCGAAGATGGCTGTTATCATGATGGCCGACAGCAGCGCGGGAAAGGCGAACACGAGATCGTTGACGCGCATCAGCGCCTCGTCGACGAGGCCGCCGCGCGCGGCGGCAAAAGCGCCGAGCGGCACGCCGACACCCATGCCGATGCCGACCGCGACCAGCGCCACGGCGATCGAATTGCGGGCACCGACCATGATCATCGACAGGATGTCGCGGCCGAAATGGTCGGTGCCGAACCAATGCGCCAGCGAGGGGCCTTGCGTCTTGTCGGCTATGATCAGCTTCGTCACATCGTAAGGCGTCCAGAGGTAGCTGATGACAGCCATCACCAGGATCAGCACTGTGATGACGAAGCCGGCGACGAAAGCCGTGTTCCGGAACGCCTTGGCCAGGATGCCGCTGAGCGTCTCCTCGGGGATGTCGATGTGCAGGGTCATTGCCGGCTTCTCAGGCGTGGATCGACGACCGCGTAGGAAAGGTCGACGACGAGGTTGACGGCAATGACGGCGGCGACCAGCAACATGACGACGCTTTCGACGACGATCAGGTCGCGCTGGGTGATCGCCTGGAACACCAGCCGGCCGAGACCAGGCAGATAAAAAACATTCTCGATGATGATGGTGCCGGCGAGCAGGAAGGCGAATTGCAGGCCAAGAATGGTCAGGACCGGGATCATGGCGTTGCGCAATGCATGCCGCCACAGCACGGTGCGATAGGGCAGGCCCTTGGCGCGGGCGGTGCGGATATAGTCCTCGTTCAGCACCTCGATCAGAGCCGAGCGGGTGACGCGCGCCAGGATGGCCGCCTGCGGCAAGGCAAGCGCCACCGCCGGCAGCAGCAGCGATTTCAGTGCAGGCGATATGCCGGCGCTCCAGCCGGGAAAGCCGCCGGCCGGCACCAGCCGCAGCCAGACGGCGAAGACATAGATCAGCATCAGCGCGAACCAGAAATTCGGCACGGCAACGCCAAGCTGTGCCGCGCCCATTGAAATCGTGTCGCCGGCCCGGCCGCGCCGGCTGGCGGAAAACAGGCCGACCGGAATGGCGATGATCGTGGAGAGTGCAAGCGCGATCAGCGCCAGCGGCAGCGAGACGGCAAGCCGTTCACGCACGAGATCGATGACCGGCACCGAATAGGTATAGGAGCGGCCGAAATCGAGGCTGAGCAGGCCGCCGGCCCAGTGCAGGTAGCGCAAGAGCAGGGGCTGATTCAGCCCCATCTGGTTGCGCAAGAGTTCGACCTGGTCGGCGCTGGCGTTCATGCCCAACATCAGCCGCGCCGGGTCGCCCGGCAGGATTTCCAGCACGGCGAACACCACGATGGAGGCCAGCACCAGCGTGGCAAGCGAGATGGCGAGGCGCTTGAGGAGGTAGGCGGTCATGGACACGGGACGAGAGAGGTATCGTCATCCTGGGGCGAAGCAGGAGCGAAGCTCCGTCGCGTAGACCCCAGGATCCATTCCGTAACAGAGGTCGAACAGCGCGACGGTCCAGAACCAGCCTCGCGCCTCACTGTTTCCACAGCAACGTCTCCCAGATTCTGCACCGCGAGGGCGCTCGTAAGTCACGGAATGGACCCCAGGGGCTGCACAGTCGCAGCGCGCCTGCTCCGCCCCAGGATGACGAAACGAACCTCACTCGCTCCACTTCACCTTGGTCAGGTCGTTGGCAGGTATCGGTGCGCTTTCCCACAACCCTTGCAGCTTGGCGTCCCAGACCCCGACCTTGGGCAATTCGTAGAGGAAGCCGACCACGGCATCGTCGGCCAGAATCTTCTGCGCCTGGGCATATAATTCCTTGCGCTTGGCCTCGTCGGACGTCAGTTCCAGATCTGCGATCACCTTTTTGAAGGTGGGGTTGTCGTAATTGAAGTAGTAGTCCTTGCGGGCATAGATATCGATGTCGTTTGGCTCGGTATGGGAGACGATGGTCAGATCGTAATCCTTCTTGGTGAACACCTGGTCCAGCCACTGCGCCCACTCGACGGGGATGATCTCGAGGTTGATGCCGACATCGCGGAGTTCCGAGGCGATGATCTCGCCGCCGAGCCGTGCATAGGTCGTCGGCGGCAGCTTCAACGTGGCCTTGAAGCCGTTCTCCAGTCCTGCTTCCTTCAGCAGTTTCTTGGCCTTGGCCACGTCGTGCGGATAGTGGCCGGTGAGGTCGACATAATATTTGTTGGCCGGCGACATATGCGAGCCGATCGGCAGGCCGAGCCCGGCCGAGGCGCCGTCGATGATCGCCTTGCGGTCGAGCGCGTAGGAGATCGCCTGTCTCACCTGCAACTTGTCGAAGGGCGGCTGCTTGTTGTTGATCGACAGGATGGTCTCGCCTTCGGTCGCGCCGACCACCACCTTGAAGCGCGGATCATCCTTGACCTGGGAGACGCTGTCGGGATCGAAGAAGGGGAAGGCCTGTATGTCGCCGGAAAGCAGCGCCGGCACCGCCGCCGCGGCATCGGGAACGATGCGGAACTCGACCTTTTCGAGGAAGACAGGGGCGCCCCAGTAGTGATCTGATTTCAGCAGCGTGATCGATGAGCCCTTGGCCCAACTCTCGAACTTGAACGGGCCGGTACCAACAGGCTTTTCCTTGTTGGTGTCGGCGGATTTCGGCGACACGATCACCGCGTCGCCCCAGCCCATATTGTAGAGGAACGAGCCTTGCGGGTGGGTCAGCGTCACCTTCACGGTGGCGGGGTCGACCACGTCGACCTTGTCGATGGCGGCAAAGAGCTGCTTTTGCGCGTTGACGGAGTTTTCCGCGCGGGCACGGTCGAGCGAAAATTTCACGTCGTCGGCGCTGAAATCGGCGCCATCGTGGAATTTCACGCCGGTGTGCAGCTTGAAGGTATAGATCTTGCCGTCATCGGAAATGGTCCAGCTTTCGGCGAGATCCGGCAAGACTTCGCCATTGGGGCCGATCCGGGTCAGGCCCTCGAACACATTGGCGTAGGTGACCTCCCTAATTGCCGCGGCCGCTCCGGCAGTCGGGTCGAGATGCGGGGGTTCAAGCGGAATGCCGATGACGAGATCGGTCCGGGCGGCAAACGCCGAAGTGGCGGTTGCGACCGCCAGCACGGCAGCGGCCAGAAGGGTCTTCCAAAGTTTCATCGCTGAACTCCCGATATGCTCAAATGCTCAAGCCTGGGGATAGAAGCGTGATTTCGCACGGGAGTAAATTGCGTTTCGTGCTGTCGCGCCGCGCCAGGAGAAATGTTTTTGCGCCGCGGGCCGATCATCCGGTTGTGCCGCGCAGCAGCACGTTGAGGCCGATCGCCATCACCTTTGCCGATTCCACCATGTCCTCTATGCCGACCCACTCGTCCGGCCGGTGGGCGAGATCGAGAATGCCGGGCCCATAGGCGATGCAGTCGTAGATGTGGCCGATGCGGGCAATGTGCTTCTGGTCGTAGGTGCCGGGCGAAATGACGTAGTCGGGCTCGCGGTCGAAGATCGCATGAATGCCTTGCGCCACCGCCTTGACCACCGGCGCGTCGCGCTCGGTCATCAACGGCAGCACTTCCATCAGGTCGCGGATCTCATAGTCGAATTTTTTGCGCTCGCGCTTCAGCCGCTCGAGAATGCCGGTCACTTCGCCTTTGACCGTGGCGAGGTCTTCCTCGAGCAGGAAGCGGCGGTCGATGGTCAGCCGGCAGGAATCGGGCACGTTGGGCGAAGGCAGGCCAGGCCGAAAATCCTCGGTCTGGCCGCCATGGATGGAATTGATGTTCATGGTCGAGCGCCTGGCGCCTTCGGGCACGACCGGCATGCGCGTTATCTTGCGATCGAGCGCCGGGAACAGCTCGTCCTCGAACGCCCTGAGCACGGCCCCCATATGGCGCACCGCATTGTCGCCGAGAAACGGCATTGAGCCATGCGCGATCTCACCCTTGGTCTCGATCTCCGCCCACCAGACGCCGCGATGGCCAAGGCAGATTCGGTCCTTGTTCAACGGCTCGGGGATGATGACGTGGTCGACCCTGGGTTTGGAGAAATAGCCGAGCCCGGCCAGATGGGCGACACCGCCAAAGCCGCCGGACTCTTCGTCGACGGTGCCTGATATCTCGATGGCGCCGGGAAAGTCGGGATAGACCTCCATGAAGGCTTCGGCGGCGATGATCGACGCGGCCAGGCCGCCCTTCATGTCGCAGGCGCCGCGTCCATAGACCCTGCCGTCCCTGACGATGCCGGCAAAGGGATCGACGGTCCAATCGTCGCCCGCCTCCACCACGTCGATATGCGAGTTGAAGTGGACGCAGGCGCCGGGCGACCGGCCGTCGAAGCGGGCCACGACATTAACGCGCGGGTAGCGATCAGTGTCGCCGGGCGTGCCTTCGGCGCGAATGAATTCGGTTTCAAAACCACGCTTCCTCAGCCGCGCGCCGACATATTCGGCGCATGGCCGGTAGGCCTCGCCAGGCGGATTGATGGTCGGGAAACGGATCAGGTCAGCGGTCAGCGCGACGACATCGTCGCGCCTGTCGTCGATTGCTTGAAGGAGTCGCTCGTTCATCAGGGGAGTTGAGCAACGAACGACGTTGCATTGCAAGCCCGCCGGCAATCAAGCCGGTGCGGCGTGTCGTTGCGGCAACTATCGCGGGAAATCGTTCAAATTCGCTGCTTTGGATTGGCGAATTGATCAAGGAGTGTGTGCTAGCTGTTCACTGCCATTAAAAAGCTGAAAAACAACGTGATGGCAAGAAGGCAAGGGGCAATCAAAGGGGTTTGATCGCATGAGGAAGTTCTTTCTCGTAGCAGCGGCGATGTTGGCAACCGCGCTGTTTGGTACGCCGTCCGCAAGTTACGCGGCAATGTTGGAAGCAAATATCGACGTGTCGTCGCAGACGATGACGGTACGGTACGGCTCGGAGGTCTATCGCTGGGTCGTGTCGACTGCCCGTCCGGGCTATTTCACGCCACGTGGCACGTATCGGCCGCAGCGGACCGCGCGGATGTGGTATTCGCGCAAATACGAAATGTCGCCGATGCCTTATTCGGTGTTCTTCCATGGCGGCTATGCCATCCATGGGACGGGCGCCGTCAGGCAACTCGGCCGTCCGGCCTCGCATGGCTGCGTGCGGCTGCACACGGCCAATGCCGCGACGTTCTATGCCATGGTGCGGGAAGTGGGCTTCGGCAACACGCGCATTGTCGTGACGAACTAGCAGCACGCGCGAATTCTCGTTGCCGGGCCGGAGCCCGGCGCGAGACATTCTACTGACGGCAACAACAATCGGCCAAGGTTTACCTGTTCCGAGAAGGACGGCTATTGCCGAGGGATTAGGGGTGTGCTTTCCATGCCAATGTCTGACAGAGGACAAACGGCAGTATCGGGCGGTTGAATTATTAGGGGTGGCTTAAATATTTCCGGCTGATCAATCGGTTCGCCGGAAACCTGCCATTGCGTGCCGTTTGCTGGAATTGACAGATGCATCCCCAGTCACAGATGGACGATCGTCTTCCCAGTCGGCCCGCCGGGGTGCTCATTCTTGGCGGGGCGCACGGGACGCTGGCGCTGGCCAGAAGCTTCGGCGCTCGGAAAGTGCCCGTCTGGCTGGTGAGCAACGACACGCCGTTGCCCAGCTTTTCGCGATATGCCCGGCGGACAATGACGTGGCCCGGCCCCGACGATGGTGGTGCGGCCGCCTTCCTGCTCGATCTGGCCAAGGTTCATGGGCTGGGCGGTTTTCTGCTGATTGCCGGCGGTGATCCAGAAGTTCGCTTCGTATCGCAATCGATCGACCGGTTGTCCGCCGCGTTCGACGTGGTGCTGCCGCCTTGGGAGCAACTGAAATGGGTCTGTGAAAAGCCGCTGCTGTATCGCCGGGCGGGCGAACTGGGGCTTGCCGTTCCGCTGACCTATGCGATCAGCTCGCTCGTGCAGGCAGAGGCAGCCAAACTTCGCTTTCCCGTGATCCTGAAGCCGAATATGGGCGGGCGCAGCCGTTTTGCGCGTGCCAAGGCCGTTCTCGCCAATGACAGAGCAGCGTTTTTGGCAGCCTATGCCTGGGCTGCCGAAGAGATCGGTAGCGACAATGTCGTGGTTCAGGAGATGATACCGGGCGGAGGCGAGGGCCAGTTCTCCTACGCGGCGCTCTGGAATGAGGGCGCGCCGGTGGCGGAGTTCACCGCCCGCCGTACACGGCAATATCCGGTCGATTTCGGCTACACCAGCACCTTCGTGGAGGTGGTCGACGAACCGCAATTGATCGACGCCGCGCGCCGGCTGCTTGGATCGATCGCGCATCACGGGCTGGTGGAGGTCGAATTCAAGCGCGATGCGCGCGATGGCTCGATGAAGGTGCTCGACGTCAATCCACGGCCCTGGACATGGTTTGGGCTGGGTGCCGCCGCTGGCGTCGACCTCGGCGCCATGCTTTGGGCGATCCAATCGGGCCAGCCGGTAAAGACAGGTTCAGCGCGGCCCAACACGTCGTGGATGTATCTGGTCCGGGATATTGTGGCGGCCGGCCGGTTGATCTCGAGCGGCCGGTTGGCAAAACTCGCCTATTTCAGTTCATTCGCCAAAGTACGGGCATGGGCGACATTCCAGGCGAATGACCCGATGCCTGGCCTGATCGACGTGCCGTTGACGGCCTGGAGAGTGCTGACGCGACGGATACTTTCCGCAATCTTAACCGGGAAATGTTTAGGACGGCGGCGTGACGGAGTGAGTTCCACGGCTGCAGAACCAGACAGGCGAGACCGCTGACATGACCGTTTTCACGCCCAGGACCGACTGCGAGGTGGCCGTGATCGGCGCCGGTCCTTTTGGGCTGGCCGTGGCTTCCGCCCTCAAGCGAGCGGGCGTCGATACGCTTACCCTCGGCGGCGCGATGTCGTTCTGGCGCGACCATATGCCGAGAGGCATGAGGCTGCGCTCGCCCTGGCACGCGACCTATATCGGCCACACCAAAGGTCCGCTCTCGCTCGATTCCTATGCCAAGGCTCTTGGAATCTCGCCACGCGAACCGCTGCTGCTCGAAAACTTCGTCGACTATGGATTGTGGATCCAGGCCCAGACGGTTCCGGATCTGGATACCCGCAAGGTGGACCACGTCGAGAAGGCGAATGGCGGATTTCGTCTGGCACTGGCCGATGGCGATGCCTTGAAGGCGCGTCGCGTCGTGGTTGCCACCGGCCTGATGAACCAGCAACTGATCCCCGCTGTCTTCAACGGCATCCAAAAAGAACTTGTCAGCCATGCCAGTGACCATACTGGTTATGAGGCCTTCCGCGGCAAGCGCGTCGCCGTCATCGGGCGTGGGCAAAGCGCCTGCGAATCCGCCGTTCTGCTCAAACGAAACGGGGCCGAAGTCGAGCTCATCTGCCATGGCGACATCCATTGGCTGGGCTATCGGGCGCTGTCGGGAAAGCAGAGTTGGAGCCTGCGCGACTTCCTGTCGGAGCGGCTCGCATCGCCGTCCAGGGTCGGTCCTTTCCCGATTTCCTGGCTGGTCGAGGTCCCCGGTTTCGTGCACCGGTTCCCGGAGCCAGCCCGGGCCGGACTCAACAGGCGCAGCCTCGGTGCCGGTGCGACGGGCTGGCTGAAGCCGGATTTCGACGGGATAGAGATCAGGGCCGGCAGCAGGATCATCAGCGCATCCCCCAAGGACAATGGCATCGAACTGCGGTTCGAGAAGGATGCCGCCACCTTCGATCACGTCCTGCTAGGCACGGGCTACCGGATCGATATCGCCAAGCTCGGTCTGTTCGCGCCCGCAATGCTTGCCGCGATTGCGCGCCGGGAAGGGTTGCCGCTGCTTTCCGCCGGGTTCGAATCCAGCATCCCGGGCCTGCATTTCGTCGGCGCGAGCGCGGTCGACAGCTTTGGCCCGCTGATGCGGTTCACCGCCGGCACGCCGTTCGCCGCGCGCACCGTCTCCCGTTTCATTCAGAGGACGAGAGACAGACGTTACGCTGCCTGAAGCTGGAAGACCGCGTAGTCGATGGTGCGGACCGCATCGAGGAAGCCCGGCATGGCCGGCACGGACAGTTCCCGGAAAATACCGGTGTCACGGATGGCGGGCCTTGCCCAATCGATGGCGCGGTGGCTCGAGCTGCCATAGACGATGAAGCAATCCCGCGGGTGGCGTTGGAGCGACGACACGAGATTCTTCAGGACGATATCGAAGACGTCCTTCGAAAAGGGATTGTAGAAATAGACCACCAGCGGCGCTTCGGGGAAATCATACGCCGCCGCATCCGCCTCGACGACGCTGAGCGTCCGGCATTGCTGCGACGGGTCGTGGAAACGCTCGATGTTGCTCCGGGCTATGTCCACCAGTTCGCGTGCGAACTCCACGCCGATGATCTCGGCGAACGGATATTGCGAGGCCAGCAACAGCGTTCGCGACTTTCCGGAGCCGATGTCGATGAATGTATGGTCATGGAGATCGCGGGGCAGCGACTTCATGATGAAGTCGAAGGTTCTGGGCGACGTGCAGACGGCTTCATTGCCCATGGCGCGGTGCGGACCGACGACATTGAGGGCGCCGAGCTGGATCGAGCCGGCCGTATCGACGCGGTGCCGGCGATCCCATTTCCGGGCGAGACGGTCGGCGAGCATATGCCTGATGTTGCGCTGGACAAAGTCAAGGCTTGCGCCGAGCCCATGCCGGCGGATGAGCCTTAGCGGCTCCAGCAGGCCATGCTGTCGAAGATAGGACCATGCCCGGCCAAGACGGCCGAAGGAACGATCTTCGAGGCCATCCCGATCCAGCCGCGGCATTTCGATATTCGTCATGCCACGGGCTCCATCCCAGTCGATGAACATCTCGGTGGGGTATGTGCGCTCTCGTCGTTTAAGATTCCCTGACCAGCGACGTTACGAATGTCTGGATCGCGGCCCATCGGTACCGGAAATGGCAGGCGCCAAACACTTCAGGGGTCAGCTGTTCGCGGCCGGCGCCTTTGCCTGCGGCTGCTTTTTACGCCGCCAGTTGCTGATCTCCCACCTTTTGTGGAACCACATCCACTGGCCGGGATCCTCGCGCACCCAGCGCTCGACCACGTCGTTCAGCATCTGGGTGGTGGCGTGAACGTCGACGCTGCCGTCGGCGGTGCGAGGCAGGACCAGTCTGTCCTCGATCTCGAGGCGGAAGCGGTTGCCTGGCAATCTGATGCAACGCGCCGGATAGACGTCGCAGTCATAGTGACGGGCAAGCGTGCCGAGCACACGGTTGCTCTGGCAGGGGCGGCCGAAGAAGGTCGTGTCCAGACCGTTGGAGAATTTCTGGTCGACAAGGACGCCGATATTGCCGCCGTTTTCCAGCACTCCGGCCAATGCGAAGGAGGCGCCGGCCATCGACGGCAGCAGCGCCCCCATGGTCGAGCGCCGCGTCGAAAGGATGTAGTCGGCGAGGTAGGGGTTGTTGGGCGGACGAAACAGCGCCGTGATGTTCATGCCGAAGGTCGCCGCCGCCACCGGCAGCAGCTCGAAATTGCCGAGATGGCCGGTGAAGACGATGTGCGGCTGCTTCTCCGCGGCGATCTCGACGAAATGCTCTATTCCCTTGACCTCGACGCGTCCGGGCATGCTGGCGGCCGGGTCATAGTCGAACAGGGCGTCGAGGAAGATATATTCGGCGGCAAGGCGGGCCATGTTGCCCCACATATCGGAGGCGATGGCCTGGATTTCACCCTCGCTCTTTCCCGGATAGGCCTTGCGCAGATTGTCGATGGCGACCTGGTGGCGTCCGACCCTGGGACCAATAAAGCGCGCGACGCGGTCGGCGAAATTCAGCGCGCTGTCGACCGGCAGCAGGCGCAGCACCGAAATGATGATCATCGCCGCGCGGGCAACCAGCCAGTAGTTCAGCTGGCGCAACTGCCTGCCATAGCGAAACCTGAGATCGCGGCGAAACTTCTTGAGCACCGAAGTCAAGGCCTCAGGCGACGCGCAGGATGATCTTGCCGAAGACGTCGCGGCCTTCCATGCGCTTCAGCGCTGCGTCGATATCGTCGAAGCCGACTTCGGTGTCGATGACCGGCGCGACCTGTCCCGCCGCCATTTTCTGCATGGCGTTGGCCATGTTCTCCATGCGGCAGCCGAAGGAGCCGAGCAGCTTCAATTGCTGCTGGAAGAGCTGCATCAGGTTGATCTGCGTCGAAACGCCCGAGGTCGAGCCGCAGGTCACCAGGCGGCCGCCGCGCTTCAGGCACAGCATCGAACCGGCAAAGGTGTCGGCGCCGACATGTTCGAAGACGACATCGACGCCCTTCTTCTTGGTCAGCTTGCGCACGACGCCTTCGAAGCGGTCTTCGCGGTAGTTGATGACCTGGTCGGCGCCGAGCGCCTTGGCCTTGTCGATCTTGTCGTTGGAACCGACCGTGGTGATGATGGTGCAGCCCATCCGCTTCGCCAGCTGGATCGCCGCCGAACCGATGCCGGAGCCGCCGGCGTGGACGAGGATGGTTTCGCCGGGGTGCAATCTCGCATTGTCGAACAGCATGTGCTCGACCGTGCCGAAGGTGACGGGGGCCACCGCGGCGCCGATATCGCTCACGCCGGGCGGGGCGGGGACCAGCAGGCGCGCCGGCAGGTTGATCTTCTCCTGGGCAAAACCGTCGAGATGGAAGCCGTGGACGCCGGAAACATGTTCACAGAGATTGTCGCGGCCTTCGCGACAGGCGCGGCAAAGGCCGCAAGTGCGCGCGCCGTAGATCGACACCAATTGCCCGGGCAGCAGGCTGGACACGCCGGGACCGACCGCCTCGACCTCGCCGGAGGCCTCGGCGCCGACAACCAACGGCAGCTTGCGCTTGGCGAAGGCCATGCCGCGCCAGCCCCAGACGTCGATATGGTTCAGCGCCACTGCCTTGATGCGCAGCGTGACTTCGCCGAGTGCGGGTGGCGGGGGAGGCGGCAGGTCCACCGTCTCAAGACGGCGATCCTCGATAAGTTGCAATGCGCGCATTGGGCCTGTCGGTTCAGTGGGGCTGAAAAAGGTCGCTTAGACCGGTTCCCGCGCCATGACAAGGCAAGTGTTCTGGCCGCCGAAGCCGAAGGAGTTCGACAGAACGCTGCGAACCTCGGCGTTGCGCTTCTTGTTCGGCACCACGTCGAGCACGATCGCCGGGTCGGGATTGTCGTAGTTGATGGTCGGCGGAATGACGCTTTCGCGCATCGTCATCAGCGAGAACGCCGCCTCGACGGCGCCCGCCGCGGACAGTGTGTGGCCGATCATCGACTTGTTCGACGAGACCGGCATCGAGCCGATGCGCTCGCCGAACACTGTCGACAGCGACAAATGCTCCATCTTGTCGTTTTCCGGCGTCGAGGTGCCATGGGCGTTGACGTAGTCGATCTCGTCCTTGCTGAGGCCCGCATCCGCAAGGGCGGCGCGAACCGCCGCGATTGCCGGCGAACCGTCAGGCTTGGAGCGGGTGCGGTGGAAATCGTCGGCCTTTTCGCCGCAGCCGCGCAGGATGCCGAGCACGGTCGCGCCACGGGCCAGGGCTGCTTCCAGCGATTCCAGCACCAGCGCGCCGGAGCCCTCGGCCAGCACGAAGCCGTCGCGGTCCTTGGAGAACGGCTTGGAAGCCTTTTCGGGAATGTCGTTGTGGGTCGACAGCGCCGATAGCAGCGAGAAGCGGATCAGCGCCTCGGCGGTCGCCGAGCCGTCGGCGCCGATCGACAGCGCCCGGTCGCATTCGCTGCGGCGGATCGCCTCGACGCCGAGCTGGATGGCTGTGGCGCCCGAGGCGCAGGCGGTCGACAGCGTGATCGGCAGGCCGCGCGTGCCGAACCGGTCGGCGAGCCGGTCAGCGATCGAGCCGAACTGGGTGGTCTCGAAGATGTCGAGTTCCTTCAGTCCGCGCGCTACCCGCAGCAGCCTTTCGGCGCCGGCGTCCTGTTTGTCGGAATTGTAGAGCGAGAAGCGTTCGTGCCAGTCGAGCTCGACCGGCGGCGAGGCAAGGAAGAGAGGCCCACCGAAATCGCTGGAATCAAGGCCGGATTCGGCCACGGCTTCATGCGCGGCGGTTTCGGCCAGCTCGTAGGTGAGGGGGCTGGCGCCCTTCGAGCTTGAGTCCAGAAAGTCGACCATGCCGGAAATGCGGGTGTTGAGGTGGTCGACCGGAAAGCGGGTGATCGGGTGGATGCCCGACTTGCCCGAAGTCAGCGCCGCCCAATTGTCAGCCTTGCCGACGCCAAGCGAAGTCACCACGCCGATACCGGTGACGGCGACGATCGGCCTGCCCATGTGATCTCTGAAATTGGTCATCGGAGCCCTCGAGCGGTTTATCTCTGCAGCATGGCAGCATGGCGAGTGCCCGCCTTACGCTGATTTGACCAGCGCCATGCCTTCGAATTGGTGATAGCCGATCGCCGTTGCAAGGACGCTTGCGGGAATGCCTTCGAACGGCTTCTCGGCCGCGGCATCAAAGACGGGGTAGGCGGCCTTACGGTCAACGGCGAGTGCCGCCAGCGCCACGGCGAACGGAAACTGCGCTTCCTTCATGTGCCCGGTCAGCGTCGAGAAGCCGCGCGCGGCGATTGTCTCGACGGCATCGAGCGCTGTTTTCTCGGCAGTGGTTGCGGCATGCGCGCCGGACGCGCCCGACATGGCGAGTAGTCTGCCGTTCGGCAGCGCCGCCTGGCTGAGCAGTCCGGCGATTTCGGCGTCGAGTTCTCCGCGCGACCGCCTGGCCCGGCCGGAGACGACCGGTCCGAGCTCGGCATAGATCTTGCGCCCACGGCTCATTGCGTGGTCGCGCTGTTCCAGCACCAGGAAGGCGCCGCCGGAGCCGGAGACCACGCCGCCACCCTCGGCACCCTGCCTTTGCCAGACAGGCTTCCAGGGGCCGCGATGCAGATAGCCGGCAAGCTCGTAGCCGAGCAGCATATCGGAATGTTCGGTCTGGAAGGCGCCGCCGACCAGCACGTGCGTCGACTGGCCCGAGCGGATCCGCGCCGCGGCCGTCTCGACGGCGGAAACGCCGGCCCCTTCCTCGCCCATGAAGGTGCGCGAGGAGCCCGTCACCTTGTGGACGATGGAGATGTTGCCGGCGAGAAGGTTGGAAAGCTGGGCCAGGAACAAGGTCGGCCGCAATTCCGTGGTCAGCTTCTCGTTGAGCAGTACATCGCGGTCGTTGCGGCTTTCCGAAGCGGCGAGGATGGCGGCGTCGACCGCCTCGTCTCGCTCGCCGCCGCCGGCGGCCACCACCATGTCCATGGTCGTGCAAAGCTCGTCATTGCCCTTGATGCCGGCATCGTCGAGCGCCAGGCCGGCGGCATAGGTGCCGAGCCGTTGCCATGTCTCCATCTGCCGCTGGTCGCCGCGCTTGGCGATCTGCAGGTTCCAGTCGATCTCCGGCAGCGGATGAACGGTATAGGGCGCGAAGCGCGCGGTTTCGAGCACCGGCTGCAGGCCCGGTTGCGCGAGCTTCTGCCAGTGGGCGTCAGGGCCTTCTCCCAGCGAGGAGACAAGGCCGATACCAGTGATGACGACGTCGCGGGGGTTACTCATGGGCGGCTTTGTGGGTCAGGCGGCAAAGCGCGTCAAGGTCACGCGCTCAACTGACGTCAGGCGGTCTTGGCGGCGACGAGCGCGTCGATCTTGGCGCACAGGTTCTTCATGACGAAGTAGTCGTCGGTCGAAGCCTTGCCGTCATTGACTTCCTGGGTCCACTTTTCCAACGGCACCTTGATGCCGAATTCCTTGTCGATGGCAAAGACGATGTCGAGGAAATCGAGGCTGTCGATGCCGAGATCGTCGATCGTGTGGCTCTCGGGCGTGATGGTGTCGATATCGATCTCGCTGGTGTCGGCAATGATCTTGGCGACTTTGTCGAACGTGGTGGACAAGGGCTTTTCCTTCTTTGCGGGCGGAATCTGTCCGCATCCTGTTTGGGCGCTGTCTAATCGGTTTTTCCCGGCAGGAAAAGGCCTGATAGTCCGGGCGCAGATGGGAAGCGTGCCCAAGAAACGCAAGAAGGGGCCCCGGG
>NZ_VFTA01000048.1:0-36911 GCF_007003935.1 Mesorhizobium sp. WSM4310 | reverse complement strand
CATCAGCCGGGTCGGCAGCGGCGGCATGCCGGGGCCGTCCGAATAGACGGCGCCGAAACGCTCCTCCAGCACCGGCCAGTCGATCGCCTGCGCCAGCCGCACCAGCTCGTGCTTCATGTTGATGATTTGGTCGAGCCGGGAGCGGAACAGGTCCTGCTCTCCCGTCTCGCGCTTCTCGCGTGGCCTGGACATTCGCTGTCCCCTCGATTCGCCGCCGCCGAACCGAGTGAATCACGCTCCGCGCCACAAGGGAATCGCAAAACCGAATTGCAGGAAAACAGCGTCCAAATACCGCTAATCCTGCAATTCCAAAGCCGCTATCCGCCTCAATCAACAGGCCAGATCAATGGCTTGCGGATAGTTCACGGCCGACTCACTATTTCTATGCTGAACAGTCTCGCCTGAGTATATGTTTTAGCTAGTCGCTAATTAGACGGAATTCTGCCAGTCTGCATTCCCCCCTGATCTGATGTAGAGCAGCTTCCAAGTGGGAATTAGCCCCCCATCGACCGGATCGGGCGACACGAACATGCGCTGAAGGCTTGGCGGAACGGCTACTGGGACCATGATGCTACTCGAATGCAAGATAGTGTCAGAACGTCCCGGGAAGGCTGCAGGCAGGGGATGTCAGGTCAATCAGCCTATAGATATGATACCGCCCATTCGCTGAGACTTCACGATGGGCATAGGAGGTGGGAATTCTTGCCTTGAGATGGACGCGGCTGTCGGAGCAGGCGAGCACGGCAGCAGCGATGGCCTGAACCTTCGGGCCGCTGACAAAAACGTTCACCACCGCACGCGAGCCGAACCCGTCGAGATACGTCTCGAAAGCATCGAGGTGGGCCATCAGCCCGAAAGCCTGGATGTCGCGAACTTCGCCATCTTCGAGCCGGTGGGTTTCACGTACCTTGGCCACCTGTTGATCGAGCAAAGCATCGATATGCGCATTCTTGTCGCTTCTTGGGACGAGGAGCGAGATCCGTTCCGGACTGACGATATCGATCAATCCGTAGAATACGTCGGCATCTCCTCCGATCCCCACGAGCAGGACTTTCTCTTCGCCCATTCCTCCGCTGCCTTGAAGATGAGGGACGGTGACGTATCGGTCCAAGCCGCTGGAAAAATCCTCTTTGCCGATCGCGTTCCCGTAGATACCTTCGGCGTACCCGAATTCGAGAGACTGAATCGACATTTTCTTGAATGCCACCGCAATCAGCCATTGGATGTAGATTCGCGGCATCGTCGAGCACTCGACGAAAACCTTCCGCAGGCTTCCTTCGTATGAGCCACATGAAGCGGCCATCTGAGTGAGCAGGTGATCGAGGAGATTGATGTTCTTCTGATACTCGATGGAAGGCTCGAGGGTGATCACAGTCACTTCGACGCCCCATCGGGTACCCATAGCGATGAGCTTTCGCCGGTTTTCTTCGACGGCTGGGACGTTCGCTTCCTTCAGAGCAAAGTCCAGAACCACGATCTTGCCGACCTTCAGGTCAAGATGGTTTTCGAACGCGGCGAAACGCGTTTCCCATCCAAGCGCGACGATCGCGATATCTGCCTCCATCGTTTCGCAGGTACCTGCATCTCTCGCCTTCTCGGTGACGGCCAGATGGCCGAAGACTCGATACTCGACAGTTGAAGCGGTCATTCGAGATCGCTCTCGAAAAGCGAGTGCTGGAATTCGGTCTTGAGTGCGGGCCGCGCGACGAGCTCCTTAAACACCGAGTCGGCCCAGTCTTCTGGGAGCCGATGCCTGGTAAAAAGCAGGTCGACCATCCGCGCCGCAGGGATTGTGTTGATTTCGTACGGGCCGCGATAGGAGAACCCGAAGTAAGGTGCAAATCGCCGATGCAATCTGATCATCATCTCCTTCGATGCGGGGTCGGCGCGGTCCACCTCAAAGTTGCCGGCGGCGGAGACCTCCCGGATAAACCCATCCCTTTCCGCCCGACGCAGGACCTCGTCCAGTTTTCCGCTGGGTTGCTCCAGTCGGTTCACCAGCGAGCGCATTTCCTTTAGATCAACCCTGAAAATGCCTCTCTCTGTCGTTCCTAGAGCATTTTCTTCGGCAAACTCTGTCTGGAGGCGAGCGGTCAGGTAACCCAACGCCCGCACCATGCGCACGCTCTCTTCTTCGTACGGATGTGAAAGCGCCTGAAGTCCATCAAGCTTCCGTTGAGAGGCGGCGTTCACAGCCTGTCTCTGCTGTTCGAGATGAATCTGTAAATCCGAGTTGATGAATTCCACCAGTTTTCGTGGATCACTGGAACTCGGAACACTGCGGCGGAAGATCTCTCCCATTATATCAAGGAAATCGCGTATACAGACGTCGCTCAATGATGTGATGATCTGGTGCCCTACGTACGGGTAGTCATGCAGACGCAGCATCTGGCACGCTTTCAGAAAAGCCCATCCCTGTTTCCGGGCGATCGACCTCTTCAGATTTGAAGCATCCGCCTTGCTCATGGGCCGGCGCTTAATTTCCGGGTTCATGAGCGCGAGCGCCAGCCCTTCGGCATAAGGGCGCGCTTTTCGATCAAGAAGGAATTGCTGCTGATCCGCCGTCCTCAAATTCACGGAGAGGAATTCACGTGCTGCATCAGCAAGTGCCACAAGCTCTTCTCTGCCCTCGGAATGACCCGATATGATAACCCGCTCGATGATGTCATTGACGGAAAGCCGCCCCAGCCGGTTTTTGAGCGAAAACGCGCTGAGCGCATCGTTGCGCTCGAGATCACTCCGCAGATGGTCAGGAAGCGCATAGTACAGCCGAAGCGACGACACGTTCTCGCACAGCGTGGCGAACTCCCTCGGATCGACTGAATCAAGATTCTCGACGTCCCGGTCAGCATTCGAGAGCGACTGGCCGGGTATGATCGTCCGGATCGTGTCGTAGAGGCCGCCGATGTAGGCGAGGACCCATTTCACGTTGCCGCGCGTCTTTCTCACCAAGGTGTTCAGGAACTGCTGTTGGAGCGGTGTCAGTGCTTCACAGTCGTCAATCAGTATCTTGAAGAAGGGCGCCCTGTCACCGGCGAAAGATGGGCCATTTAAAAGTGGAGTGATCGCGGTCGCGACCTTGTTAATGATCGCGCCAGGGTCTGTTGCTCTGAAGCCGGTCGCTCCGGCATCGGCGGCAAAGAAGAACGCGTTGAAGCATTCGTCGACGTACCGGGTTATCCCACCCCGCAGCTCATCGATGCTGAAGAAGTCGAGACGGGCAGGTTGGGGTATGAAGTGCAGCACTTCGCGATGCAGTGCCAGGGCGACGTCCCTATCTTCGGAGGCCCGGTATTTCAAGTGGCCGTCGCGTCTGAGCTGGCCGATGCTCTCGAGCAGGCGTTCGACTATCTTCAGCTCCAGATAGTGAGAGAAGATTACGAATTGCCGCGGGATCACGGCGGCCGTGTCGAAGCGTATCCGCTCCGGAATGAGGTTCAGAACGGCGTTGTCGATTAGGGGCGAGAATGTCTCATTGAGCTGGAAGAAGACGCCATACCAAGCGAGCTTGCCGACTTGGTCCGAGAGACTTTTGTCTTCAAGAATATGGACTGTGGAAAGCGAGCGAAGAATGCTGGTCTTGCCGCTGCCTCTCGTCCCTGCGACGAAGACCGGCTTGGCGGCGGCAGAAATCAACGCCGACTTCTGACTGAACCACAGTATCGGGCGGCTTTCGTACTCGATCCTGTTGGGGCCGAACGGATTCTCCATCGCTATTCGTCCCTTACCTTAATGCGCCAAGCCGAGTTTGCCTTGGTGAGGCCGTCTATCTCGATGAAGCGCGCCGCTTGGAGCATCAGAAGAGAGTCTTCCAGATCTAGCCCGAGCTCGGCGGAGGCAGCAATCTCAGTGATCTCGTCCCAGAAGAGTAACCCATTCCCGCGCCTGGTGGCATGGTCGCGCAGTCGGCGCAGCAGGTCAAACGTGTCGTTGTTCAGAAAGGCCTTGCCGTTGGACATGGTCGAAATAAAGCAATGTTCGCCTTCCATGACCGTCCCGTCGGCGACATTGGTGCGGTAGGGTATAAGTCGGATGCCGACGAGCTCTCCCTGATCGGTCGTGAAGAAGACGAGCTCATTGAAACCTGACTGTATCTCTGGTGCTGAGATGCAGATCAATTTGCCGTCCGGAAACCTTGGATCGTTGACGATCTCGACCGGATCAGCATGTATGTGTCCATGCAGGTAGACGATAGGCTTGTTGCCCTGCAGCAGCTGAGTTCTGACAAATCCGCTGTTGAGCATCTCCGCGTATGGCGTAATGCGCGGAGTCTTTTGTGGCAGCAGATTGTGATGGCCGATTATGATGCCGTAACGCATGTCGGGCTGCTGGAGCAATTCCTGTAGGCCTGCAAGCATCTCACGCGAGATGTATGGCGTGTCCATCTGACCGTAATACTCGTCGTCGGACGCCTCCTTGTCTGGATCGCTGGGAGGTGTCGCGGGCGAATGTCCCGAGATGTCCGGCGAGCCGAGATCTAGAGGCTCTGTAGAAGGACTGAGTGCCTCGAGACGATCACGAAGGAACGCGGGAAGGTTTTGAAGCTCCCAACTGCCTATCGCTGTGTTGACGAGGATGAAGTTTGCGCCTGCGGATCCTGTCGGAAGTCTGAAGTGCACGGGTTGGTCCACGGGAACGGTCTGCCAACCCAAGCGGGCGGCTAAACTCGCCATTTCGCTGAATTTCTCAGTCGGTCCAAGTTCGCGCGCGTCATCACGGTTCACATCGTGATTTCCCGGTACGAATATCAACGGAAGCGCCTTTGAACTGCGTCCCTGTGCGCGGCAGAGCAACGTGAAATGCTGGAATGCCGAAGCAATGAAGGTCTTGTCGCCACGGCTCGTGAAATCCCCCATGAAGGCGATCGAATCCAAGGGCTTCGAAGTCGTCAGCCGCCGAAGTTTCGTCAAGACGGCACGCAGCGAAGACGCGCGTAGCTTCTGCGTTATTTTCGGAGCGAACTTGCTATCCTTGGCATCGATGTTGCTAGAGGAAGGATGCCAGTCCGGATAGTGAATATCGCCTACTTGAAGGATTCGCACCCGCCGCATAACTCGCCCCCCTGCCGAGAGCCATAGACTAATCCGTTCGCTTTTGCCAAGCGCGAACGATCATCCGCAGTGTCCTTAACGAGGTAGCCTGCACTTTTCGAGAATTGCCACGGCGGCTATTTTTCGGCTGTGAAGCACACGAGACCCGTGACGTGAGACCCAGTTGCTCAATGCCCAGTTGCTCAATGAGCTTTCTTACGAATAAGGGAGAATTTCCGCGGCCGGACTATCTCTGAGCGAGCGTGCATGACTGCCAACGGAAGGTCTTGCACGCACCCTTGCGATCTTGAGCAATGGTCGCCATGACTTTCTTCTTGCAGGCTTTTGAGTGGCCCAGCCTGCGATCACCAGACCCCACCGATTCTAAAGAGCGTGGCAGATGGGATAGTCGAGGTTGCCCGTGCACAGTCACGCTCAGGGCTTGCGCCGCCCAGAGGACACGCTGAAAAGGCAGATTGGGGCGCAAGCACGCCATTCACGAGAGGTTCGACATGAAGACCATGCAAGAAAAAGACATTCCGGCATTCGTACAAGCAGTTGTGGACGCCGGCTGCAAAATTTGCGCGATTGGCAACTTGGGATACGTCTTTGGCGATGCTGATTTCACGCCAGCGCAACGGAGGGCCGTCGAGCCACAGCTGCGTAGGATTGCTGAAATCTACGGCGAACGCGATCATCTCATGAACGAGATAGCTGTATATCTGCGGTCGATCGGACGCCATGTCGAGGTTGAGCCGAAGACAGGTATTTCCTGATGGCCGTGATCGCGAGAAGCCGTCTTCCAACCTCTGAATCCTAAAGGAGGTGACCCCCAAGGCCGTTCGTCACCTTCGACCAGAATAACCACATCCGTGACCGCCTGAGCTACTTGGTCGATACGCGCACATGGCCAATACAGTTTCTCCATCCTTCACGAAGCGAATGAGGCTTTGGCCATTCAGCCCCGGTCTACGGGGCGTGACTTGTCCCCGATGCATGCGCGAGCTCTCCGCCCGGCTGGCCGCCGGTCGTCGCCACCGGCCGAAGGCGCCCGAATGCGCTTGACAAGATAGCGTCAGCCCGTTCAACCTAAGGCATTCACCAGGGGAGTCCCGGCAAGGGGCTGAGATACTGCTGGCTTTCGCGGCGCAGTGACCCGTTGAACCTGATCCAGTTCATACTGGCGTAGGGACGGTGCAAGCGCTTTGCGGGAGTTTACGCCCGAGGTCCTGTTGCAGCAGGTCTACAGAAGCGTCTTTTCATCCTTCCGGCACAGAACTGGGTCTCCAATGCATGAGCAAAGGAGCCTCACGATGAATGCCCTCACCCCCGCCGTATCGACGGGACCACTGCCCGCCTCGCGGAAAATCCACAAGCCCGGCGTCCTCTACCCGCAGATCAGGGTGCCGATGCGCGAGATTTCCGTCCATCCGACGGCCGGCGAACCGCCCGTCACCGTCTACGATCCGTCCGGCCCCTACACCGATCCATCAGTCGAAACCAGCATCGAAAAAGGCCTTGCCCGGCTTCGCCACGAATGGGTCACGGCGCGTGGCGATGTCGAAGCCTATGACGGCCGCCACGTCCGGCCGGAAGACAATGGATTCGCCACCGGCGAGCGCCTGACACCGGAATTTCCGATACGCAATCGGCCGCTCAAGGCCAAGCAGGGCAAGGCGGTGACCCAACTTGCCTATGCGCGCGCCGGCATCATCACGCCAGAAATGGAGTTCGTAGCCATCCGCGAGAATCTCGGCCGCGAGGTGATGCGCGGCAAGCTGCAACGCGACGGCGAAGCCTTCGGCGCGGCGATCCCAGATTTCGTCACACCCGAATTCGTGCGCGACGAGGTGGCGCGCGGGCGCGCAATCATTCCCGCCAACATCAATCATCCCGAGAGCGAGCCGATGATCATCGGTCGCAATTTTCTGGTCAAGATCAACGCCAACATCGGTAACTCGGCTGTCACATCGTCGATGGCCGAAGAGGTCGAAAAAATGGTCTGGGCTATCCGCTGGGGCGCGGACACGGTGATGGACCTGTCGACCGGCCGCAACATCCACAACATCCGCGACTGGATCGTGCGCAATGCGCCGGTGCCGATCGGTACGGTGCCGCTCTATCAGGCGCTGGAAAAGGTCAACGGCATCGCCGAGGATCTGAACTGGGAGGTCTACCGCGACACGCTGATCGAGCAGGCCGAGCAAGGCGTCGACTATTTCACCATCCACGCCGGCGTGCGGCTGCACTACATCCCGCTGACCGTCGACCGGGTCACGGGCATCGTCTCGCGCGGCGGCTCGATCATGGCCAAATGGTGCCTGCACCATCACCGGGAGAGCTTCCTCTACGAGCATTTCGAGGAGATCTGCGACATCGCCAGAGCCTATGACGTCTCCTTCTCGCTCGGCGACGGCCTTCGTCCCGGTTCAATCGCCGATGCGAACGACGCGGCGCAATTCGCCGAACTGGAAACACTTGGAGAACTCACCAAGATTGCCTGGGCAAAGGACTGCCAGGTGATGATCGAAGGCCCGGGCCATGTCCCCATGCACAAGATCAAGCAGAACATGGACAAGCAGCTCGCAGTGTGCGGTGAGGCGCCGTTCTACACGTTGGGGCCGCTGACGACCGACATCGCGCCGGGCTATGACCACATCACCTCAGGGATAGGTGCCGCCATGATAGGCTGGTTCGGCACCGCAATGCTTTGCTACGTCACGCCGAAAGAGCATCTCGGCCTTCCCGACCGCAACGACGTCAAGATTGGCGTGATCACCTACAAGATAGCCGCCCATGCAGCCGATCTGGCGAAGGGCCATCCGGCAGCGAAAACCAGGGATGATGCCCTTTCGCGCGCGCGCTTCGAGTTCCGCTGGGAGGACCAGTTCAACCTGTCGCTCGACCCCGAAACCGCACGGTCCTTCCACGACCAGACCTTGCCCAAGGAGGCGCACAAGCTGGCACATTTTTGTTCGATGTGCGGGCCGAAATTCTGCTCCATGCGCATTTCCCACGACATCCGTGCCGAGGCCCAGAAGGAAGGCATGGCGGCAATGGCGGCAAAATACCGGGAGGGCGGCGATCTCTACATGCAGGCGGACGAGACTGGCGTACCGGTCGTGCCAGAGGCTCCCAAACCATCATGAGGGTGCTCGTCAAAGGGGCCGGCGTTGCCGGCCTCACCGTCGCTTTCGAACTCGCCGCCCGCGGCGCGACGGTCACCGTCGCCGAGATGCGGCATGGCCTTGGTGGCAACGCGTCGTGGTTCGCCGGCGGCATGCTGGCGCCATGGTGCGAGCGCGAAAGCGCGGAGCAGCCGGTGCTGGATCTCGGACGCGATGCTGCCGACTGGTGGGATGCGGTGCTGTCGGGTCAGGTGACACGGGCCGGGACATTGGTCGTGGCCGCGCCGCGTGATGCCGGTGAGCTTGACCGGTTCGCCAGTCGCACGTCAGGGCATCGGCGCGTCGATGAAAACGAAATTGCGCTCCTGGAACCCGACCTCGCCGGCCGCTTCCGGCGTGGATTGCTCTTCCCCGACGAGGCTCACCTCGACCCACGCCCGGCGATGGCGGCACTTCATGACAAGCTTGCGACCATGGGTGTCAAATTCCACTTCGGCTGCGACGCCCGGCCTGTTTCGGGATTCGCCCGTCAGATAGACTGCATGGGAATGGCAGCGGCCGATGACAGGCTGCGCGGTGTTCGCGGCGAAATGCTGATCCTTCGCACGCCTGATGTCTCGCTGTCGCGGCCGGTCCGTTTGCTTCATCCACGCTTTCCGCTTTATGCCGTGCCGCGCACCGATCACCGTTTCATGATCGGAGCGACGATGATTGAAAGCCAGAGCGCCGGACCGGTGACGGCGCGTTCCATGATGGAGCTGCTGGGCGCCGCCCATGCCCTCCATCCGGCCTTTGGTGAGGCCGAGATCGTTGAAACCGGTGTGGGTGTCCGTCCGGCATTTCCCGACAATTTGCCACGCGTCGAAACAGACGGTGAGATCATCGCGATCAACGGTCTTTATCGTCACGGTTTTCTCCTCGCCCCCGCCATGGCGCGCCAGGCTGCCGACCTGGTTTTCAGTCAAGACAGAACCAAGGAGCATGCTCATGAAACTGATGGTCAACGGCGAGGCGCGTGAGATTGCCGCCACCACGCTGGCCGAGTTGCTTGCCGCGCTCGACTATGAGGGCGATTGGCTCGCCACCGCCGTCAACAGCGACCTCGTGCACAAAGCCAACCGCGCGGAGTTCCAGTTGAGCGACGGCGACCGGATCGAAATCCTCTCGCCCATGCAGGGCGGCTAGCATGTTGGAGCTTTATGGAACCGAGCTTTCGTCGCGCCTGCTTCTCGGCACGGCTCAGTATCCTTCGCCGGCCATCCTTGCCGATGCAGTCAAGGCATCGGGCACGTCGGTGGTGACCGTCTCGTTGCGGCGTGAGATGGCGGGCGGTAGGGCCGGCGAACAATTCTGGTCGTTGATCCGCTCGCTGGGCGCCAGAACCCTGCCCAATACCGCCGGCTGCCTCTCCGTCAAGGAAGCCGTCACCACCGCGAAAATGGCGCGCGAGGTCTTCGGCACCAACTGGATCAAGCTCGAAGTGATCGGCAATCACGACACGCTACAGCCGGATGTGTTCGGTCTGGTTGAAGCCGCCCGCATCCTGTGCGAGGACGGCTTTGCGGTATTCCCCTATACCACCGACGATCTCGTTGTCGCCGAGCGGCTGCTGGAAGCGGGCTGCAAGGTCCTGATGCCGTGGTGCGCACCGATCGGTTCCGCCTTGGGACCGGTCAACATGACGGCGCTGCGCTCGATGCGCGGATATTTCCCTGGCGTCCCGCTGATTGTGGATGCGGGGCTCGGACGGCCGTCGCACGCGGCCACCGTCATGGAACTCGGCTTTGACGCCGTGCTCCTGAACACAGCGGTCGCCAAGGCGGCAGATCCGGTCGGCATGGCGCGTGCTTTCGGTAAGGCGGTCGACGCCGGTCGTGAGGCGTTCAGTTCGGGAATGCTCGAACCGCGCGACGTCGCCGTGCCATCGACACCGATGGTCGGCAGGGCCGTTTTTTCATGAAGCTCGATCCCTTCTACCTGATCGTCGACAGCGCCGCCTGGATCGAAAGGTTGGCGCCGCTCGGCGTCAAGCTGATTCAGCTTCGCATCAAAACCATGGATGAAACCGGGCTGCGCGCGGAGATCCGCAAGTCGAAGGCCTGGTGTGTCCAACACAAAAGCCAGCTCATCATCAATGATTATTGGCGCCTGGCAATCGAGGAAGGCTGCGATTTCGTGCATCTGGGCCAGGAGGATTTGCAAACGGCCGACCTCTCGAGGATACGGGCAGCGGGCGTCAGGCTCGGATTGAGCACGCATGATCATGTCGAGCTGGAAACGGCCATGTTTGCCGAGCCCGACTATGTCGCGCTCGGTCCGATCTATCCCACCACTTTGAAGAAAATGAAGTGGGCACCGCAAGGGCTAGAGCGGATCAGCGAGTGGAAGCGGCGGGTGGCGCCGATCCCATTGGTCGCCATCGGCGGCCTCAACCCCGACCGCCTCGACGGCGTCTTTGAGGCCGGCGCCAACAGCGCCGCAGTGGTCACGGACATCACGTTGAGCTTCGACCCCGAAGCGCGCACGCGAGAATGGATCGAAAAGACGGACCGATGGCGATGAGACGAGAACCGCATGTGCTTGTCGTTGGCGGATCAGATTCCAGCGGGGGTGCTGGAATAGCACGCGACATCGAGACGATCTCTGCCGTTGGCGTGCGCACCTGTCTCGCCGTCACAGCGCTAACGGTGCAAACGCACGACGCCGTGATCGAAATCCATCATTCGCCACCCAGCATGGTGGCCAATCAGATGTGTGCCGCGCTACAGGCCAACGACGTAGCCACAATCAAGATCGGCATGCTGGCGACTGCCAAGATCATTGTTGCCGTTGCCGCAGTGCTGCGCAAATTTCCGCAAGTGCCGGCAGTACTCGACCCTGTGCTGGCCTCCACCTCAGGCCGCGCACTTCTGGAAGCAGGCGCTATCGCTGCCATGAAGCGCGATTTGATGCCGCTTTGCTGCATTGTCACGCCCAACCTTCCTGAACTGGCGCTCCTTACTGGTTCCGAACCGGCTTCGGATGAGGACGGTGCGCTCCAACAAGGACAAAGACTGCAGGCCGTCGGCCCTCAGGCCCTGCTGATCAAGGGTGGGCACGCGTCGGGTCCCCGATCGGCCGATATTCTGTTACGCTCCGATCATGAACCCATCCACTTCGACACGCCGCGCCTTGCTATATCGATGCGCGGAACAGGTTGCATGCTGGCCAGCGCGATTGCGGCGCATCTGGCGAAGGCGAAGTCGCTCGAAGATAGCGTGCGCGAAGGCAAGCTGTTTGTGTTCGAGAAGCTTCAGAAATGCCGGCTGAATAATCACAACGTTCTGCGTCCAGCCAAGCAGACCCATTTTCCAGAATTTTTCCAGTAGCGAGACTGGAGGGCTACTGCTTCTCTATGCCATCCTTACAACGCGTTGAGTTCCACTGTGCCGTCCAGAATTATCTGTCGTTGTCCAGAATTAAGCCGGGCTTAGAACTGAAACGAACCCGCCGAAAGGTACGAGCGGCCCTCACTCGATAAGGGTTACCAAACCTATTCCTGTGGGCTACCAATCCGCGTGGTGGGTGGCCTTAGGTTACCAATCAGTGTGGCGTCCGGAATTATCTGCCTCTCTCCGGAATTAAGCCGAGATTAGAAGATCGGTGCGGTATTGCGCCCGGTCAAACCGTGTCGATTTGCGGCGTAGCCGACGTGTCTCACGCTTGGCGGCGTCGCACGCTGGTCCCGATTGTCGCCCGAATATCTGCCTACCGGCGACAGTGAATGCGCCAAGCTAGACCTTCGTCGATAGGGCGGCTCCGGTTTACCAATCCTGTCGTCCTAGGTTGACCAATCCGTTGTCGACCGTGAGCGGGTTTACCAATAAGGGCGGCTATATTCTGCGCAAACCCAATCACCTGATGCCAATCCAGAATTAATCGTCATTAAGGGCATTGGTAAACTCAGTCTGAAACCCCACCCTTAGCCAGAAAACTCTCCTGTTTTCAATCGCATAGCCCGCCCGCCAGCAACCGATAATTCGGGACCGGTAAACCCGTGAAAGGCCCAATAATTCCGGACGTCACACCAGTCTGCCCTTTTATGCGACTTTTCGAGCACAGACCGGGAACATCTGACCGTTTCCATTCATCGCCCAAGGCCGGTTTAGCGCTGGAAAAGCCAAAGTGCGGGAGTAAGAATGGCCGCAACGGGGCCGGAAGCCGTCGGTCAGCTTTCGGGGAGTGATCCCGGTAAGTTCGCAACTCATTCGCTTCTTTTCTGCAGTCCCCGCCATTACGAGTTGGCGGTGTCGGTCGCCGAGGGGATCAACGCCATTACTGCGGCTAGTTCGGCCCTCCGGACGAGGAATGGCATGCGCGTCGTCCCATAGTGCTTGGCAAGATGGAAGCGGTGCATGCCTCCTACGATGTGAACTTGGCCTTGGTACTCGCCGAGCAAAGGCGGTGTGACACCGCGGCCATGCAGCCATCGGTAGGCGATCCCACAGCTCTTGCTCTTGTAACGTTGATGCCAAGGACCCTTGTCCCTGCTGGCGGCGTAGGTAAGCCTGCCGCCAACGTCAGTGACATCAGCGTCGATAAGAATGAAATCCGTCGAAGCGTGGTCGCTGGGATCATCGCCGTCGAACGCGAGATAGAAGTTTGCAGGATCGCAGTCCCATATCGCAGTCAGTGCAACCGGAATGTTCTTTCTTCCTTTGCACCAGATGTCGACCTTGCGTTTCTCCTGAGCGCGGGCGACCTCGAAGGCTTCGTCTAGTTTTCCTTCCGCGACATCCATGGCTGTGATGACGTTCAAGCCAAGGGCCGTCAGACGGTTGATCTCGTCCACGTTCGCCATGCCTTCTCCTCTGGCAGCAGATTATTATCCACCGTTGGAAGATGCGGCGGCAATCCAAGCCTGAGGCACGAGGGCCTGTCCACGCCATTCCTCAATCAACTTGACTCCGGGAAGCTTGCCCCAGACGTCCTCATCTGCATGATCCAGCACGATGATCTGGAGGCGACCTTTCGCGGCCATGACCTCAGCGCCTAGGAGCGCAAAGACCTTCCTGACGGCGACCACGTCCTGATCCCTCCACGCGATGAGGTCGGGGCCCTCGTCGCCCGCCGCCCGCTTAGGAAAATAGACTTGGCTAGGTTGGTCGAAGATCAGCTGACCAGGGACTGGGTGATGAGGTTCGGCCAGGAAGTAGTGCTGCAGCGCAAGCATTAGTGCGACGTGATACGCGAGCCAATTGGCGCCGCTGCCAATCTCCCACAGGTAGTCCTCACGCGTTCCCCTAGTCACCTTGACGGTCAGGTCTTCAATCAACAGCCTAATCGGGGCCTCGGGCCACTCCGCGTCAAGCTGCGGAATCAGCCGATTGGCATGATGGGAGACTTGGTGCAACGCGTTGAATAGCTTGCGCTGGATGTCGGCCTCGGAGATCGTCTTTTGCAGCGTTGCAATATCGGCCTGCAGCGAGGTGAGTTCCTGCCGCAAATCCGACGACTGGTCGGCGCGGTCGTAGACGTGCAACGCCTGCTCCAATCGACCGAGGAAGCGCTCAAGCCTATCGAAGCGATTGGCCTCGTCTCGGGCGACGTCAGAGTCCCGTTCCAGCACCGCTATCTCGCTACGGACATCGTTCAACTCAGATAGGACCGCTTCAGCGGCGCCGCGCTGGCGCAGGATTTCCTTGTCAAGCGTGTTAGACATCGCAGGGTGGGTCCGCAGTCGGATCTCCAGACCGCCGAGGTTGTCGCAAAGGGCCAAGACCTTCTCGCGGCCGCCGTCCCCGAGTGCGACCAACGGATCGGCGAACTCGTCGGCCAAGTCCCTCAGCCACGTGGAAAGGTCCAAGCGGTCACGTTGGATGCGCATGGCGTCGCCGTACGCCTCGCTGCTCTCCACCAGACGGCGCAGTTCGTTCAGGCGCTGACGATGCTCGGTAAGTCGCGCGGCGATTTCAGTTTCCGACGCACGAAGGGTTTCCAGACGCGTCAGCACCACATCGATGCCGGCCAGGCTTGGTCGAGCAAGACTTGAGTTGCTGTTCGACACGCGCCGAAGCAGGTCAACAACGTCACTCCAGTCCTTCGGCACTTCAGTGGAGGAATCGACTAGGCCAAGTTCGACTGCCTGACGCAGCCACGCCTCCGCCTCCGCCCGCCAAGCGCCAGTTGCCGACACGATCGCGCGTAGCTCAGCCTCCTTCCGGCGGAGGTTGCGCTGGAGCCGATCGATCTCAAACCGCGCCTGGAGAATCTTTGCCGTGACCGCGCCCAGAACGTACGGGAAGATGGTCTTTAGCTTCTCCCGGTGTTCCGTCGTATCGGCCTTGAAAAACATCACGTCGGGATTGGCGATCACGTTCTGAGGTTGGAACGTGAAGGCCATGAGGTCGCGGAAGCTTGGCCTTTGCTTGAATCCATTCTCTGTACCTGGTTCGAAGTCGAGGTCAGTCAGTCCTGCCAGGCGGTTCATCGCGCGCTTGACCGTGTCGACATTGGTGGTCTTGTCGGTGATCGTCTCCGGAATTTCGACCTGTGCGCCCTCCAGCAGCACCATGTCGCCTGTGCTCTGTTGGTCCCCCGGTTCGCGTCGCGCCAAGAGCTTTTCGCCCTCCAGCGTCTCGATCAGAATGCCGAACCAGCTGCAGTTCTCGCGGATTACGCCCACCGGAATCGCGCATTTCTCCGAGCCCAGACAGTAATCAACAATAGGGATAACGGCGGACTTCCCGGTCTTCGACGCGCCGCTGATGACGTTGACGACACCGGGCTCGAACTTGACGACCCGCGGCGCTGCACCATTGCGGGGCCAAAGGATCAGTTTTCGAAGCTGGAAATACATCTAGAACTCCACCCGTAACAGGTTGGCCACCTGCGCGGTCCCCAGGTTCGAAAACCAGAAACCCAATTTCTCCGAGGCAGGTCCGAGGTGCTTGACGCGCTCTGGAAGGACGAGCCTCCTCGGTTTCGGTTCTGGTACGTTTGCTCTTAAAGTAGCATCCTTGTAATCCACGGACAGCAGCCGCCCGCTCACACCGACAGCGGCCGATTGCAATGTCAGAGTACGCAGCAGCAGCGCTCGCTCGTGGACGGCGAGGAGTTGTTCCCGTTCCTTCCCGAGCTTGGCCGCGAAGAGCGCCAGTCCAGAGGGTCGGTTTGTCGAAGTCACGATTTCGAGCGTTGCGCGATGCAGGACGATTGGCAGCACGAGAAACGCCAAGGCGAACGGCGCTGGACGTTCGTCCTCAGCCTGGAAACCTTGGCCAAATTGCCACAATGCGAAAGCCCCAAGTCCTGGATTCTGGACAAGGGCGAGGTCGCTGAGCGGTAGGTGCGATCGGCCAGCCTCAATCAAGTCGCTGGCTCCAAAAGAGTCTGGTAGTCGGGATGCCAGCCGAGGCGCAGGCCGTGGGCAAGGGCGTTGAATGATCCGTGGACGAAATGACCGGGGACGACTCGACCATCGAGTGGAGGCTGCAACTGCGCGCAGCGCCTGTAAACTATTCTACCACGAACCGTTGCGGGGTGTCCGGCCTGTATGTCGTGCACCTCTGCACTGACGTGCTCATAGCGACCGACAAGATCATCGTCCCAGTCACTTAGGTTCTTCTCAAAGATTAGCCCGCTTTCGCCCCAGATCGAGATGTCGGCGAGCGTCCTAAGGTAATCGCTAACAGCCCGGACGCACGCTTCGTCTCCCACCTCGATCAGCTCGAGTTGGCGGACGAAGGCGGGACGGTCGGCGATCAATTGTTCGATGGCCTCGACAGGCGGTTGCTTGGTGAAAGACGACAGCAGCCCTGGAAGGTTGTTCTTCTGAACAAATGCTCTTTGCTCGGCCTGAAACGCGTCCACGTCCAAGATGGCGGGCTTGCCAGCTCTAATCAGCCTGTCCGCCGCCTCCTTCGCAGCGCCGATCGCGCGTTCGCACACTAGGTCGATGATGAGCGGAGAGACCGTCGGCTTGAAGATCGCGCGTATCGGATCGACGGGATCTGCATCGACGCTGATAACGGCGAGATTCTTGACCAAGGCGGCGCAATGAGCCGCATCAGCGTTCAGGAAAGCTTGGACGTCGGCGTCGCATGCCGGTGCAGCTTTCAGCTTGCTGTGGGCTTTGGCGAGGTTAGCGACCAGCGCCTCCACGTCGGCATCTGTTTTCGCGTCGTTCAGCGCGATCGCGAAGGCACCCGCCTTCACCGGTGTGACATATAGCCGGAAATGGCTGGTCGCCGGGTCGATCTCTCCCGCCGCCATGAAGCTGAGCCAGTTGGCCAGAGACTTCCACAGGTCCGCAGCCCAGTCGGATATCGGATTTTGCTTCAGTGCGCTCTTGCTTTGCTCAAGAACGACTTCGCCGCCGACCAGGTGAACCGCCACATCGTCTAAATGTTCAAGAGAGACCAAGGCGCCGCTAGGCGCGTTGAGCAGGTGAAAGCAAAGGCGTACAGGTTGAAGCGCATAGCCGAGGTATTGGCCAGCGGCGCTGTGTTTTCCCGTTTGCGTCTTCGCGTTCATTGCCCATCCCGTTCTCCCGAGTCGCACCGGAAGAAGCCAGTAACGATATTGGTATAGTTCGCCGTTGTTTACAATTGGCGCCCCGGCGATAGGACGGCTAGGCGCGATACAATTGCTGTTTAGGGCCAGCTCTCGAAGTCCAGATTCGGCAGGACAATGAATTTGCAGGACGTCCATTATGGGCACATCGGGGCCGTCTATGGCTCGGGCGATATGTCCGCTTTTGGACGAACGCGAAGTTTGCCGGAACGTCTGACTTTGGGCGCATACTTGCCGTCAAATTCGGCGTCCTTCACTGGTTCGTTCACGTATTCCGGAGAAAATTACTGTGCGAGTTGATGGATCCTCGTTCCCGGTACGACAGCCTCAGCTATTTCACATAGATGCTTATGGTGCGTCAGGTAGATGACCTGACCTGTGTTTGCCATCGCTCCGAACAGCCTGAAAACCTCCTCCGAGCGAATATGGTCGAACGTCTCCATGATGTCGTCGGCGACGAATGGGACCGAGGGCCGAAATTGCGCGAACTCGTAATAACCGGCGAGTCTTAGGGCAAGGTACAGCTGAAATCGTGCACCCTTTGAAAGCGCTTCGGTGACCTTGGATTGCCCGTCACCCTGCACAGCAATGAGAACCTCACCACCTCTTACAGGCTGGGTTGTCAGCCCCGAATACTGGCCACGCGTCATTAGCTTGAACGCGTCTGATGCGCGCGCCATCATGCCGGAGCGATGGCTCTCACGGTAGATCCGCAAAGCATTGCCAGCCGACATGATGCCAAGCTTCAGCTCTATGTAGCGAACGGCCTTCTCCTCGATTTCCAGCAGGGTTGTGCGCCGTTCAGCATCCAGGCGTGCAACCGCACTATCACCGCCGATGGCGTCCAGCTTGTCGGCCGCGCGCGTCTGCCGGATCAGCTGTTGCTGGATGGTTTCATCGAACAGGCGAAGCCGCTGCTCACCCTCAGCCTTCTCGACCGCGAGGCCGTCGAAATCGATCGCGTCCAGGATCGAGCGGGCCTGCTCGAATCCGTCGACCGCGAGCTCCGCCACTATCCGTTCCTCAAGTTCGGCGACGGTGGTGCGCAAGCCATCGCGCTCACGCAACAGCTCATCGCGTTCGACTACCTCGGGCAGAGTGGCGACACCAAAGACGCCCAGCACCTCGTTCTTGCGGCGTTCGTGTGCCAAAATCTCAGTGTCGAGGATGTCGCGCGCCTCCTTGAGGCGCTTCAGGTCGTTGCCGAGGCTTGCCTTCGTTTCACGTGTCCGCTCGGCACGCTCTAGGCGCTCGGCAAGGCGGATGGCCAACTGCTCCGGGTCGGTATCCTTCGTCGGCTCGTCGGCTTCAACCGCAACGGCGATGACCTCGACCAGAAAATTGGCCCTGTCGGCCTCCATCTTGTCGATACGCAGCTGCAGGTCGTCCCGTTCCTGCAGGCTTCTTGAAAGTTCGGCCAATTGATCGAGCACAGTGCCGACGCCGGATGCGGAGAGCCCGCTTTCGAGCCAAGTTCCCTTGAGTGCTTCGGTAATGCCGGCCAGCCATTCCTCCTCGCGACGCTCCGCCACACCTACTGCAACCCGTCGTGCCGCTAGATCCTCTTCTTTGGAGCTCACCATTCTGAGCGCCTCGGCATACTCGGCGTCCACCTTGCGCTGCCGATCCAGAAACGGCTCCGCGATGGCCATGATTGCTTCGAGGGTGTCGTTGGACTCTGATACAATGCCGACGCTTCCCAGCACTGCTCTCATTTCCAAGCGTATCTGCTCGCCGGCGTCAGCGGCTCGCTCGGCCTTCAAGCGAGCAAGTTCGATCTGCTCCCAGGCAGCGAGCGCATCGCTGCGCGCCTCGATCTGATCCTCGATCCTTTCGATCAGGCGCTCAGACGAAGGTTCCACGGCGTCTCCGAGCAGGTCCCTGGCGGCCGCGCGGATTTCCAACAATTGGGTATCCACATCCTTGCCGAGCTGTGTGCGTTGGATGCCGTTGCGTGACAGGTTGGCCGCGGCCTCGGCCAGCTCGCGCGTAGTTGCCCGGATCTCAGCCAGATCCGCCGCGCCGGCCAGCCGGCCTGCGCTGGCAATGTCATCGCGCGCCAATGCCACGGCGAAGTCGTCAGCGGTGTCACCGGTCAGCGCTGCGCGGTGCGTTGCCCACGCATCATCGCGAACTCGGCGGATGGCGGTAGCCGCTTCATCGTCGACAATGTCGCCCGAGGCACGAAGGGCATCCAATCGTGCGGCGAGCATGGCATGGTTGCCCTCGTATTCAGCAAGGCGTTCGGCAAGTACGGCGGTGTTCCTTGCCAGTTCTGACGCTACCGTCTTCCAGGCGGCAATCTGCCCGGCGCTCGGAACCGCGACGTTGGCGAGAGCGAGGGCATCTCCGTTCCATGGACGCAAGCGCGCGAGCGCCGCCTTCCATCGGATTGTTCCCGCATCTTCCGCCTCGCGAGCCGTCCTAATCTCTGCCTGGTGTCCGCTTGCTCGCGCTTTCGACAAAGCCGAGCCCAGCCTTGCCCTGGCAGGTTCGGGCACCGCCCTTTCCTCGCCGACCCGCTGCCTTGCCACCTGCAGCGCATCGAGTGCCGCCGCGGCTTCGTCGCGAGCGGCACGCATCCCGGTAGCAATCCCGGACCTCTGCTCGACCATGGCGCGAACGACGCCAACGGTGACGGCAGGCAGAAGCAGCGCGCCAGGATCCGCCTCGGAAGATCGGCCCAAGGCGGCAAGGCAGCTCGCCACGCTGTTGTTGAGGATTTGCAGCTCCATCCTGCGAGTGGGCAAGTCAAAGCCAGCCGCGGTATGGCGCACCTTGCTCTCCGCCAGCCCGCGAATGCGTTCGGAAATCGACAGGATCGGTTCGTCCTCGTCGACCGCAGTGACTTTTTCCGCCAGGCGCTCGGTCTCGTCGATGTTTGCGGACAGCCGCGTTCTGAGGCTGGCATCGTCATCGATCAGTTCGGTGACACTTCCCGTCGATGTCCGGGCTGGGGAGGCGATGTCCGGCAGCTGATCCAGCCGGGCAATCTTGCGCCGGATATCCGCCAGCATCGGCGCAGCACGCACGTAACGAGCAAAGGTATCCAGCCTGGCCACCAGCACCGCCCGATCGCTGATGGTTCGGCCGTACTGCTGCGCTGCATCGAGACGTTCGGCCTCCAGGCCCTCGTAGGTTGATGCAAGGGTGTCGATCGCATCCCTGCGCGACTTTACGTCAACAAGGCGCTTCTTCAACAGCGCCAGTTCGGTTCCATGCGCCTGCTTCCGATACAGAGCGTCTGCTTCGGCCTCGAGGGCGTTCAACGTATCACTTGCGTTCCCAAGACCGGCGCTGGCCGTGAACAGAAGCTTGCCGAGGTCGCCCCGCGACTCCAGGATAGATTTTCCGCCGGCTTCCAACGTCTCGTCATCGAGTGAGAACATCGTCGTGTAGGCGTCGCGCGACAGACCGGCGAGATGCGCCGTGATCGCCACCTCGCTTACCGGTTGGCCCGTCGCATTCAATAGCGAATTACTGCGCTGTTTCGTACGCGTGAACGTGTGTTCGGAGCCGGCCAGTTCCAGCACCCCGCCGATGCGCATGGCACTGTACTCGTGCAGGAAGTTGTAGCGGCTCCGTTCCTCGATGCCGAACAGCAAGTCTAGATAGGCCGAAAGCGCAGTCGATTTGCCGGCCTCATTCAGGCCAAACACGATATGCAGATCAGGTCCGGATTCCGGTTTGGGTCCGAAGTCGATCGAACGATCGGTGAACTTTCCATAACGAATGAGGTCAAGGCGCCGCAACCTCATGACGATCCACCGGCCTTAAGGCGGGCAGTCACCAAGTCCGCGCCCTTGGAAAGCACCTGATCGAGGAACTGTTCCAGCCCGGCTTCGTCCGTCCCAGCAAAATCCCGCCCGTCGGCCGGAAGGTCGGCGACCATCTTTTGGACGAACGCCCTCGCCTCAGCGCGGAAGGCCTCCGAGGTGGCATCGGCACGCATTGATTGCTCGAGTTCGAAAATCGGATCAGCAATATCCTCGGCGGTCTCCGTCCGAGGCGGCGCGAGGTCAAGCTCGAGCTTCTCCACCCACGTATGGCCTAGCTGTTCCGCAGCCTGTTCGGCTTCGGCAAGAAGGAGGTCCCTGTCGCGGATCAGCGCCCACATCAGTGGTGACGTTCCTGTCAGGCCAATGCGAGCCACAGCATGACGCGATCGGACGGTTGCCCGCATCTCTTCGAGTGCGAAGCGAACACGCGCGACGGCCTCGGGCCACTCCACCGCTCCGGTAAGGTCGACGCTCACCCGTTCGAACTGCGCAACGCTGGTCAGCCGTTCCTCGATCTCCACCGAACGGTCGTGGCGCACCGTCACCAGGGTGACTGATTTCTCACCGGCCTCGTTGATATCCCTCCCCTGCGGTATTCCCGGCATCACCACGGCACTGGCGCCAGGATGGACTTGGCGAGCATGGATGTGGCCGAGGGCCCAATAGTCGAAACCGTGGGCGTGCAAGTCAGCGATGCTGCAGGGCGCGTAAACGTCGTGACCTGGCGATCCAGCCAGACTGGTATGCATGATGCCTATGTTGACGGCCCCTTCACGAGCCGCCGGATATTTGGTTAACAGGCTGTCCGGCGCCTTAGGGTTCGCAAAGCTCAAACCATGGAATACGACGTCCAGACCGCCGGCTGTCTGCAATACCGACTGAGCACGACCACCAAAGATGGTAACGGTGTCGGGAAATACCAGCTGTTTGGAAATCCGCGACAGGGCGTCATGATTACCGCGGATCTTGAAAACCATGATGCCGGCCTGGTGCAGGCGTGTCATCTGCGCGCCCAAGAACCGCGCTGTCTTCATTGAAGTCTGGTCGCCATCGTATAGGTCGCCAGCAATGACCAACGCGGCCACACGTTCCTCAAGGCAGAGATCCACTATCGAAACGAATGCCTGGCGGCTGGCGTCGCCCACCAGCCCGGCAAGATCGGGATTTCGCATCGCCAGCGAACGAAGCGGCGAGTCGAGATGAATATCGGCCGTGTGTACGAATCGAAATGCCATTCGGCCTCCGCCAGCAAAAGAGGTGTTCCGAGCTTCGACAGAAATTGCAACGAGGGCGCTGCAGCGCCCCGTTACACTTCAGCTAATTTCTCGCTCGCGGATTCGCCGGCCACCAACAAGCCGTCTTGGGACCGTAACACTCCTTTGGCAACCAAATCGGCGACCCCAGCTGAAATCAGCTGCCTTAATTGTGCGCTTGTGGCTTTGAAGCCCAGCATCCTGGCAACGCCTGTGGCGATTTCTTCCTCTGTCGCACCGAGGTTGGATTTCACGACTTCCATAGCGCCTTGGGCGACCTCGTCCTGCGCAATCATTTCGGGCTTGCGCAATCCAGCGGACACGACCCCACTGCGATCCCTGAGACGAACAGGAACACCTGGCTTGAAGCAGAAGTTGCCTCGACGGGCTACTGAACCACCTCTCTGTGCTATGCTTACCCCCCGCTCGATTGCATCCTGAATCCTGCCACCGGCCCGCTGCAGACCCCAGGCGTCCCGAATACGCGAAACTATTTCGTCGACATGGATTGGCGTTTCTGTAGCCACGACCTGCTCGACCAGTCCGGCCATGATTCCGCTGGGCGTCTCGTGGAGTTCGAACGATCCCGGTCGCTTTAGTTCGGCCTCTTCGTAGGCTCGATTGGGTGTCTCGGATCCGTTTGTGCTTTCGAGACCGATTTCCGTCACGTTGCCTCGGTCGACCGTAACAACCTGCACGGCTACAGCTCGATTTCTCTGGACCCCCAATTCGGCCCGCTCATCGAGTTCTTTTCTGGCGGCCTCAATCGCTAGTATGGTTCGCTCCAGCTGCTCACGAGGCCGTTGGAACCAGTCAGCGCTCCAGATGCGATGGATGATCCAACCATGGTCTTCCAGAACCGACTGCCGAAGCCGGTCTCGATCTCTGGCCGAGCGAGATGAGTGATATTCTGCGCCATCGCATTCGATGCCAAGAATATAGCGGCCTGGCCTCTCTGGATCCGCAACTGCGAGGTCGATGAAGAAGCCGGCAATGCCCACTTGAGCATGAACCTGATAACCCATTTCGATCAGCGCGTTGGCTACCTGTTCTACAAAGATTGAATCCATTTCGCGAACCGTGACTTGGGCAAGCGAAATTCGCCCTGTTCTCGCGTAGTGCAAGAAGAGCTTGAAGGCGAAGATGCCTTTCCCTTTGCCACGCTCCAGGTCGATGTCCTCGTCTGTGATGGACGCGAATACTTCGCAGCTGCGCTTGGCGCGGCTTATGAGGACGTTGAGCCGACGCTCGCCGCCTTCCGCGCCAAGAGGGCCGAAACGCATGGCCATGTATCCCTGGGCATTCTTGGCATACCCCACCGAGATCATGATCACGTCGCGCTCATCGCCTTGAACATTTTCGAGGTTCTTGACGAAGAATGGCTCGCTTGGATGAGCGTGAAAGAATTCCTCGGTGTCGGGATTTAGTCGCCGCAGCGCTTCGAGTTCATCCTGGATCGCGCGGCGTTGGCTAACCGAAAATGTTGCAACGCCTAGAGTCTCTTGCGGGTTCACCTTCGCATGACGGATGATCGCCTCCGCTACTGCTCTCGCCTCTACCGGATTGGTTCCTGTGCCGCCGGAATCGAAGACCCCCTCCGGCACATGATGAAACCGCAACCCCATACCTGCCTCTTGGGTATAAGGGCTTGGCACGATGAAAAGCCGGTTCTCGTAGAACTGGCTGTTCGATACTGCGATTAGAGATTGGTGACGGCTACGGTAGTGCCAGCGCAGCATACGCTGCGGCAAGCCGCGGGCCGTGAACAGGCCGAGGATGCTTTCAATGTCGGCGACCTGCGCGCCCTCACCCTCGTCATCTTCAGACTGCGAGCCTGTCATCTTCGCGAAGAATGTCGTGGGTGGCAGTTGGCGTTCGTCGCCAACGACGACCACCTGACTGGCCCTGGCGACCGAGCCAAGTGCGTCCACGGGCTGGATCTGAGACGCCTCGTCCATCACGAGCAGATCGAAGGACATCCGGCCGGGCGACAGGAATTGCGCCACCGAAAGCGGGCTCATCATGAACACTGGCTTCAGCGCCTGGATGGCAGGGCCTGCCTTCTGCATCAATTGCCGGATGGGCATGTGGCCTCGTCTGCGCGCCATCTCAGAACGAAGCAGTCCGACAGGTCCAGCTCCGCCGTCTCTTGAAGGAATTTTCCGGTGATGAGCCGTTACAACTTCGATGGCGCCGGCCTTGATGCGCTGGCGGTCCAGATCTGCGAAGTCACGTACAGCCCTGGAATGCAGTTCCCCGTCGAACCTTGCCAGCTCCGGCTCATCGGTCGCCATCGCCAGAAACATTCGTTCGTAGTAGGCCATATCAAAAACTGATCGAGCCGATCCTGTTGTAATCTGGCCGTTGGCTAGGCCGTCTATCAACTGTCCCAGTCCAGCCTTTCGGGCCGTTTCGGATCGCTCTTCATAGGCAACCCATTTCGAGAGCTGCTCCTGATGATCGAGCCAACCCTGCAGCCGAGAAACGACCTCGCCTATCGCGACGTCCGGAAAATCGACTACTCCAAACAAGGAGGGAGCATCGGCTTTCAAATCCCCTGTAAGCGCCTTCAATTCCCGCGCTGCCGCTTGGGCCGCTTCACGTGCTGAACGTGCCGAGTTTGCGATCTCGATTCTTTCAGGCAACCGCGCAGCCAGATGTCGGATCGAGCCATTTTCTTTCAGCCAAAGCTCGGCTTGCGTGAGAGCGGCCCAATCGGATCCTCGACCGTGCCACGACGAGCCGAATACGAACTTGCCAAGGCTCTCTCCCGCATCGATCCCTTGAGCAAGTGCTTGTAGTCTGCCTAGTCGGCGCAGTAGCTCCACCCGCTCAGTGATTAGATCCGGAACGTCAGTCAGAACCTGTCGTGACGCATCATCGGCTTGAGCTACAGTGCTCGCCTTCGCTTCCATCAGTTGCAGCGAGGCCCGCTCGGCGGAAGCCACGTCGCCTAGCATGGATGACGCGAGGTGCCCGAGATCGTTCCAGAAACCTTCGATAATTGGCCGACCGATTTCGATAACCTTGCGAACGCGCGCTGCACGCGCACCGGCCTCGGAGCGTTCCGCCATCCGGCCGGCGATAATCCGAGGTTCGGGGCCTAGCCCTCGTAGAGTCCGCATCCACTCCACTAGCGCGAGCAGTGGCGCGGAAGCCGATCGCTCCCCACGCCAATCTGCCCCGAAGGCGGAACGGCCAAAAGCGTCGCCTTCGCGGACTCTTGCTGCGGCAGCCTGACCCTTCATCAAAAGGTCGAGGAGACCAACTATCTGCGTCGCAGGCGCGCTAGGGTCGACCACAATAGTCCGCGCAAGTGCTGTGGCGCGACGGTAGTCGCCGTTCAATGCTTTCAATATTCCCGTGTGTGTGGCGAGCGCCTGCCGCGCCGCGGCCACCTCGGTGCTCCACGCCGCGTCAACAACCTTGCCCTGAAGGTCGGCTCTGGCAGCCTCAAGCGTCGCTACGCTGTCGGCAAGGTCGCCTGCCTGCTCAAGTCCGGAGTCCCAAACGGTGGCTGCGAAGGCCTCCGGACTTGCGTCAGGTGCTGCCGCTACTCGCTCGCCGGTCACGGCCAGCCTGAGCAAGCCTGCCAACGTGTCTGGCAATATCGCCGATCCGAGTTCCTGATTCAGGCGCTCAGCTTCTTCCCTCAAGCGTGGGAGCAGAATGGTGAGCTGTCGCGCACGATGGAAACCATCTTTCGGAAATTCCGAGGGAAGCTTTGCAAGCTCTGTCTCGAGACCTTCAATTGGCGTGTCGATAGCCGTTGCCGCCAACTGCTCCGAAAGTTCCTCGGACTTGCGGGCGAAATCCGTTCCTGACCAGAGAAGCGATGAAATGTCTTTCGGACGCTCATCCCATACCGGCGAGACGAGCGCCTCGGCAGGAAGTCCAGGCGCGGACGCGAGAAGCTCAGCGCGATCTTCTATCTCGCCGCTGTCGCTGAGAATTTTCGGAGGCTCGGCCTTGATCCGCTCAGCGATACCGACCAGTTTGGCGTGCAGTGCCTTGGCTTGGTCCAGCAACGCCGCGATGCGTGGGACGAGCCTCTCAATGGTCGTTGGAAGAACGACATCCAGGCCAACTCCCCGCCACGGGTGGTGGATCGGCAAGCCGATCTCGTTGATCCGCTGAGAGACCTCATCGAGCAATTTGCGACGTTGCGAAACGCCGTCAGTTGTCCAGCTTGTGGCATCCGTAAGTTCGATGTCCACTGGTTTCTGACCGACCTGCCTTAGTCGGGTTAGCTGGCCGAGAACCTGATAAGGAGTGAGTTCGGACGCTCCGAACGCAACGTGCATTCGTGCAGCATGTGCGTTGAGTTTATCGCGAGCCTCCAGCAAGCGATCAGTTAGGGAAGAAGGAAGCTGGCCCCTGGGCGATCCGAGTTGCCAGGTTCGCCGCAGCTCCTCTAGCATCATGCGCTTGTTCGCCTTGTTACTATGCAGCTCAAGGCAGGCGTCCCCCACCCCAGCAGTGTCAAGCCGTCGCTTGACGACCTCCAGCGCTGCCATCTTTTCGGCCACGAACAGCACGGTCTTTCCGTCGGCAACGGCCGACCCAATAATGTTTGCGATCGTCTGCGATTTTCCTGTCCCAGGCGGACCTTGGATAACGAGGTCGCGACCTTTTCTGACGTCATGGATCGCCAGTGTCTGAGAACTGTCACTGTCGACGATATGCAACATTTCGGCGGGCGCAATGTGCGGATCAATCGCTATGTCGTCCGACATAAGCGGCTCGCGTGTTTCGAAACCATCTGAAAGAAGCGAGCGGATCTTCGGTTGTTCGATAATCTTTGCGCCATCGGGCCAGAGATCCGGATCCAGATCACGGTACATCAAGAACTTCGCAAACGAGAAGAAGCCGAGCACCATATCGTCGCGAAGCACCTCCCAACCCTCTTTGGTCGAAATTGCTTCGGCAACGGCATCGAGATAGGCCGAGACGTCGAAGTCATCTCCCACCTCAAAACGCGGCAGAGCGAGCTTGTGAATGCGGTCGAGATAGAGTTCCAAGGAGAGGTTTGCGGTAAGATCTTCCGGCCGGGCTCGTAGGCGGAATTTTTCTCCAGCGGCCCCTCGCTCAAGCCGAACCGGCACCAAAATGAGGGGGGCCTGACGGATGTTCTCTTTGTTGTTCGGGTCAATCCACTTCAGCATTCCAAGGGCCAGAAAGAGGATATTGACGCCCTGCTCTTCCTCGAGTGTGCGGGCATCATGGTAGAGATCAAGGAGCCGCCGCTGCAGCCCAGTTGGGGTCATACGCGTCTGCAGCTTGGTGTCCGAGTGCCGCGCGGATATCCCTCTGTTATCGACTCCATCGTCCTCTGGTTGGGCGAGAGCGACGGGGGAATAGTCGATCTCTTCGTCTGGAGGGCTGCTTTCATCCTGGCCCGCTTTCGGCCTATCGGGCTTGCCGGCCAGGAAGGTAAAAGCCTTTCCTTCGGTCACCAGCAATCGATAAATTTCGGACGACTTCTCATCGACGATATCGATCGTCTTCGCGCTCTTGGAAAACCGCGGCACATTCAAAAGTCGATTGCGGGCGGAAAGATCGAGCAACTCCATCCTGGCGCGCTCGAGTTTCTCCTTTAGAGGGAGATCGCTTTGGAAGACTGACTGTTTTACGTCCAAGACTTACATCCCCTTTGAAAGGAGAACCAGCTAGAGCCCGCGTAGAGCGTTCGCGCAAGAAAAAACAGCCGTGTTCAATTAGAAACGACTGCGATCACTTCTGGACACCGTCCAATATTGCGACGTGTGATATGGGTCAGAGCCTGCATTCTTGGCCCCCTTTGCCTAGTCGCTATCCGACGAGGATTCTCGCTCCCTGCCCCCGTATTTAGCCGCCTCCACAATGTCTTTTTCTGACACAGAGAGTCCGTTGCGGACCCGAATGGCTCCCGCACTTGGAACGCGGTCCAATTCAGATCCAGTCTTTGCCTTATCCTTCTGGGGCTTAACCTCCGGCGGCGGGTCTTTCGAAAATGTCATGCGTAGGTCCTACTCGTCCAAATCTAAATGCATCCGCCTGTGAGCCTCAAGCCGCTTTCCTGGTCATACAAAGAAAACGCCGCGCCCAATCAATCCACCGTCTCTCGTGGTTCCGCATTCTGATTGGCGCTTTAACATTCATCACTATTAGCGCCTGGCATTTAGTATCCTCCCTCTACTGGTTTTTTTAGCCGATAAGTAATAGATCGGGATTTCACTGCAGAAGTCCGGAGCCATGAAGTGACTGACGAAATCCAAAATACGGCCACCGCGCTGATGGAGCTTACCGCCGATATCGTTGCGGCTTATGTGAGCAAGAATTCAGTGCCGGTCTCCTCATTGCCGGACCTTATTGCCAGCATCAATTCGTCATTAGCGCGTATCGGCCAGCCGTCCGAACCGGAAAAACCCGACCAAGTTCCCGCGGTCAACCCCAAGCGCTCAGTCACTCCAGACTACATCGTCTGCCTCGAAGACGGCAAAAAGTTCAAGTCCCTCAAGAGACACTTGAACACGCATTTTGGACTGACGCCCGACGCCTATCGCCAAAAATGGGGCCTCTCCAACGATTACCCCATGGTCGCGCCTAACTATTCAGCCAATCGCTCCAGATTGGCAAAATCGATTGGCCTCGGTCGCACAGCAGCCGCGCCCAAGAAAGCAGCAGCCAAGAAGTCAAAGACGCGCTAGCAAAACATTTGGCAGCTTCGCAAAGGATCGAAAATTGAATCGCGATCGCTATTCCCATCGCCGCAGCTCGCGGCCAAGACGCGGCCGGGTTTCAATTATGCGCAAGCGTTTCTTTTCACATAAATCATTAGCCGCGATCCTGGTGATCACGCTAGCAGTGGGCGCTTATGTCACCTCCTACTTTACAGGGTGGGGCAACCAGATCGCGGGACCCAATACAGCAAGCGCACTCGGGTCAAAACCGAAGCCTATCGTCGGCGTAGCGTCCATCGTTGACGGGGACACGATCGAGATCCACGGACAGCGTATTCGTTTCAATGGCATCGACGCACCTGAAAGCAGCCAAAACTGCAGCGACGCAAGCGGGCAAGAATACCCATGCGGCCGCAAATCCGCAGAAGCACTGGACATCTTCCTCAGTCAATCCCGACCCATCCAGTGCAACTTTGTTTCGTGGGATCGTTACAACCGCTTCGTTGGTGATTGTCAGCGGGCGGACGGTGCTAGCATTGCGTCTTGGATGGTCGAACAGGGTTATGCCCTGGATTGGCCTCGATACAGCCATGGTAGTTACGCGTCACAACAGGCAGATGCCCAAAGGGCCAAGATTGGCATCTGGGTTGGCACTTTCACAGCCCCTTGGGATTGGCGAGCAACACATGCAGCCAACAATAAACCCGGTAATGACACATCCTACGGCCTTACAGGCCGTCGCCAAATAGCTCAGAGCTATTCGTGTCAACCGCGTCGCTATTGTAAGCAAATCTCCTCATGCGATGAGGCGCGCTGGTATCTCAATAACTGTAGCTGGGGACCCAAATTGGACCGGGACGGCGACGGAATTCCGTGCGAAGGCATTTGCTGACCAAGCCAATTCCTTAGCGCGCTTTCAGCAAGCCGGACTGGCCACCAGCGTTTCGGTGCATTTGCGCGAGTGCCAATAGAGCCTGGCAAAAGGGCTGGCTGACGTTTGTCTTGGAAAATTCCACCAGCTCGTTGAGCCCGGATGGGCTAGAAAACCGCAAGGCTTCGTAGCGACAGACAGGGATCTGCCGATTATCTCTGAAGCGTTTGTCGGGTCCGCCATTCTTATTGGGATGAGCCCAGGTATAGCTCACGATCTCAGCATCAGATGGAACTTTGCCGGTCTCAATAAAATTGCTGGGGGCAAATTGCGTCCTGAGGTCTCCATACCCAACGGCACCGTACTGGTTTCCGTCCTTCACCAAAATCATGTCTGGCATGAAATAAAGGATTTGCCGGCCGACGTGTATCGACGGTGGTGTGACATTGCTGCGAACAACCGTCGGCAAGGAAGCTTGGAGCGTCGTCGACTTTTTATCGACCAACATCGTGGCTCCCGCATTGCGCTTCCAAGTCGTCAGATCCTCTATCTTGCCACCAGCCGCGACATGCCAACTCGCCGCGCAGCGTGTGAGCGTGTCAAAGGCGGCGACAAGTCGCCCGTAGGCCGCCTCCGCGTCCTGCTCCAAATCATAGTAGAGCACGCTCACCCGGCGGTAGCTGTCCAACCAGTTGCCAATAAGCATGCCCGGCAAAAAGGCAGCAATACCGATCAGCGCCACCCCACCTCCCAGCATTGCGCCTGCGATCAATCCGGCGATCCCAAACAGCACGGCCAGGATGAGCGACATTCGCGTCTGCGATTGCCTCGCATTGATTTCATCAAGCACATTGGCAAATGTCTCATCACGCATCTCGATCACATCGGCGGACTCGATTTCTCTCATCACGACGCCACCGCTGACATATTCCACGGGTGAGGATGTTGGATGGGGCTTTGGCCCAGATGGGAATTCAGACAGTTGCAGCGTCTGCTTGGCGCTGCGCTTTCCCAAAGTGCCTCGGTAGTAGAGACCGCCGACGCCTGCATGAATATAATGCCCTCGTGGGCCAGTCCCGATACGAAGACCTTGCACGCCAACGGACGCGCCAACCCCGCCAGACGAGAAGTTAAAGCGGAAAGGTCCCGCACTAATCGATTTTCGAACGTAAAACCCCATCCCCGCAATCCCCCCCAAGCCCTGTGAGCGAAACCCAAGGGCAGTTCGCCTCACAACTTTGGTACCGGAACCAGTCCAATATCTGTCTCTCGCGAACGTTGCCTGACCCTGATCTCAATTCGCCTCCTCGCCTTGACGTCGCCGGCCTGTGCGCCGTCGGTGAGCCGGTCGCCAGGCAATATCAACTGGCCGCCGGACATTGGCAGGATGGTGAAGCCTTTCAGTTCCGGCATATCGCGCAGGATGCCTGTGACGGAGATCGCTCGCGCTAATCCAAGCCCGGCATTGTCGGCAGGATGGAGTGTGCCAATGTCCATCTTGCGCGCCAGTACGGGCTGAAGGCCTCTGTCCATATTCGATGAGTCACCGGACATCGCCTGCTCGTCCGTGTGGCCAATCACCTCAATGACGTCCACACCATAGGAAGTTGCAATTCCAGCAATGGTCTTCGACATCTGCCGCAACTTCGTTTTGAAGCCACCGGAAAGCTCCGCACTTCCAGTATCGAAATTATAGCCATCGAGCTCGCTAAGACTGATGATCGGTGGCCAATCGTGTGGCTTGTCAGCAGAGGCCTCGTTCCTTGCCTTCTTCAGTGCGTCAGCAAGATCCTTGGACGTCTTGCCCGTGCCAACGTAGCCGAGCTCGCGCAGAACCTTCATCTTCTCGATCATGGCTTTGGCCTGATCAACGTCGACGTCGTTGTCAGAGAGGACTTTGGCGGCCGGCGCGCTTTTCACCGCTTCCTCAAGGGTCAGTCCCACTTTTTTGATTGCCTCTGCGGCCTCTTTGGCCCGGACCAATTCACGCCATTCTTGATCTGGTACATTGCGTCGACTTGCAGGCTTGACCATGGCATTCAGCTGAGCCAGCAACCGCTTGTTTTCCTCGTCAAGCTTGCGAGCGTTCTCATTGAGGGACTGCGCAATCTTCTGCGCTGCCGCAGCCTCTTTCTTTGTCTTGGCGATGAGCGCGCCTGCAGCAAGCAAAAGGCAGAAAACGAGAAGCAGCATCGTCTCAGCCATCGTCAGGCCGAGTATCAGGCCGCGGCCATAGCCCTTGCGCTCAAACGTAATGGCTGTTCCGCTAACCTCACTCACCTGCCCCACCAACTTGCTCTCTTTGGCGGTTCACCCTTCTCCACCTCCGCCGGACTGCTTAACGATCGGAAGGTGTCGCCCTCCGTGTCATCCGAAACCTTGATTGGCGTCTCCACAGGGGAGGCAACAGTGGAAGGTGCCGCCACTCGCTCGACATCGTTCGCTATCGCATTGCTCAGAGGCTGGGGAGTGCGCACGGCCGGGAGGCTATGTTGTGTAAGGGTTGCGACGAGGCCGCGTGTTTCATTGCTGTGTTTCTGCATCACAGCCATGAACTCCTCAGTCAAACGCTGCTGCGCTTGGACAGTTTCTGCGGTCTTTTCTGCGGCCGCTGCCGCTCTCTCCACTCCAGTCGCCACCTTGATCACTGCGTCGGCAAGACCGGTCATCCGCGTTTGCTGCTCTTGCGAGGCTGTTTCGGTTTTTATCGCATATTGTGCGACAGCATTACCCAGGAGCTTGACCATCGGCGCCAGATCGTTCTTCAGCACCTCATCAGGAACAACCACCTTTTCCAGCTTGGCAGCCATATTGTCGGCTTGATTACCGAGCTTTCCAACAGAGTTGGACATCGAGCTGTTGGCTTTATCCAGCAAATCCGCTGCAGCTCCAACGCGGTTCGCTATCGAAGCAAACTGGGTTTCGACTTGCCCGAAATTGTGCTGCAACGCGTCACTGAGCTTGGCAGACGCCTCTTGGACAGGCTTGATCGATTCCATGGCAATATTGTCCAGGGCAGATCGAATGTGCTCCCCATTGCGTGCCGCTTGCTCGGCAATCTCTGCAAAGCCCTCTTCGAGCATTTGATGGCTGACACGACGAAAGTCGGCGAACTCCCTGGTTACGCTTTCCATCTCGGCTCTTACACGCCGTGTCATGTCGGCAAGTTCGTGCCTCGCCGTTCGCTCAATGTCCGCGGGATCGCGCCGCATCTGATTGTAGAAAACCCTCAGAGCAATACCGGTGATCGTCGACGTGATCGCGATGCCAAAATTTTGGACGATCGTGTCGGTTGAGCCTTCCGTTCCAAACTGAAACAGCGAGACCCCAAGGCTCGTCAGGGTGAACAGGAAGCCCATATAGTAGAGGTTATCGCCGGTCTGCTCGTCGTGCAGTTGTAGCTTTCCAGCAAAGATCGAAACCCCGAGATAGAAAAACATCAGGCAGGCCGGTGCTACCGCCGCGACGATCGGATTTACGCCTGAGAGTTTTGCAATGGCGATGAATACACACCCGCCGAGTGTCAATGCCGCGAAAACCACGACCGGCAGACGTGGATGATCCAGCAAAGGTTTGTCGTGCGCTCTCGCCATCAGTTTAACCCATCCAAGCCAACCAGCTTTTCGAACTCGCCGTGATGGTTCTGGACCCAATGTGTCCAGAACTCCGCGTGATCCAGGGTCTGAAATGGCTTCTTTGCCCGATCGATATAAAGAATTGTGATGCCCACCCCATCCAGCGACGTCCCATATGTGCGGTCGGCGGCGCTGTTGAGGTATTTTTGGTAATCCAGTCCCGATCGGTACTGCGAGTAAATCGTCGTATGCTCGATCATGTCAGAGGCGACCACCAATCGCTTGGGACTGCCCTGTTTGGCCAAGCTGCTATCGAAGAGCGACAGCTTGATTTTCTGAATTCCAGCCATGATCGGAGATTGGCTCGCGGAAGCCGCATTCGGGATTTCATCGGGAAGTTTGTTCAAAGGATCGCCGAAGGCGTTTTCCCACTTCTTTTGACGCCGCGCAGGATTGTTGGTCCAACTATCGACGGTCGACCCATCACCGGGATTGCATCCATCGAACATCACCGTCAGCTCACCAGGCGCCGAGCTCAGGGTATAAATCCTCACATACCCACCCGGCTCGACCTGCCCAATGGTCTTTCGGAACTCGTTCTTGAGATCAGCCATCGTCGTTGCCGAAATTGGATCAGTGGCGTCGATGAGGACGGCGGTCAGGCTGGAGGGTCCGTCCAATGGGCAATTCGTGTTGGCGTCGATATGGCCATTGCCAGACCTGGTCCACATCCAGCCGAAGCCGGCCAACATCGCAACGGATAGCACACCAAGGGCAATGGCCGCGGCAATGGTACCCGCATTGCCTTTCTTGCGTCTGCGGGTTCGCCTAGACATTCACGCTGTCCGGGTGAAGCTTATCAAGATCTCGGTACTGCTCAATTCCCCGTTCGCATTCCTGACCAATCAGACGAACCTGCTCGTTGAGTTCCTCCTGCGCCTGGCGAATTGATGCGCCAACATCTCCCTCATTCCACTCCCGCTCGCCGGTGACGTATGGCTTGATGCGATCAAGTTTGTAGGGCGTTCCGAAATGCTTGGGCGCCGGCTCGGTCCTCGCCTGGATGTTGGCTTCCCGATACATCGACAAAAGCTGATTGCAGGCTCGCTCCAATTGGTCTTGATGCTGCGCAAAAAGAGCCAGAAGCCTCGATCGATGATCGACAATCGCGCGGTGCTCGCGCCGGCGACTACCAAGCTGCTTGACGATTTCCTCCACTTTTTCGTTGTGGTCGTCGCGGACATCCTGCAGCTCTTCGATCAGTTCCTTCTTTCGATCGATGTAGTCATCGCGCCGTCGAACGAGCCGATTTTCAACGCCAGTGTAGCCTGGGTAAGGGTCGAGCACGAACCAGCCGTCGATAAAAGCGAAAAGCGAAAACATCAGGCCGATCGCAAACAGCAACCAGGACTTGATGTCCGTGAGACCCGCTGGATTGGCGAGCATATTACGGATGACCTCAGCGCCGGCGCCGTCAGCGAGCGAGCCGCTGACCTCACGGTAGTGCGCTAGCGCCAAGTTTATCGAAATCGCCAAGCCGATATAGAAAAGGATTGAAATGATCCCAACGAATTTTACGAAAAACGACCGATGGGTGACGAGACGAGCGCAGAAAACCGCCAGGAGCAAAGCCGCCCCGATGTTGATGAAAGAGAATGCCGCAGCCTCAAGGATGCCACCAAAAAATCCCTGCTCATTGCCCTTGGCCAGGAAGTTGCCGTTCATCGCTGTCTCGACCAGAAACAGAAATAGCAGAAGCGATAGCCGGAAAATGTGAGCGGCACCGTGCTGCACACGCGCGGCACGAACGAGACCGTGCTTCTCCTTAAACCATGCATGCTCTTTTTCGGCGTCGTTCAGGGCCCTTCTCAGGCCGTGAAGTTCATCGAGGCCCACGGCGACCGAGGCTTTGAAGTCCGAAACGCTAGCGGCATTCGTCTGACGGATTAGACCGAATTGTTCCTCGAAATCGAGGCCGGCAAGACGACCTCCAAGGAGTTGCAGGTTGTCCTCAAGAGTGTGATGCGCAGCCTTCTTCTCATCCTCAACGCGTTCCACGATGGCATGTTCGACATCGTCGAGATTCTTTGCCGTTTTCGGGGGTTGGTTCACCTCGCCGCGCTGCTTTCCGCGGTTAATGACATCCAGGTCGCCGTCGATCTTGGCAGGGTCCAGGCTGTTGAATAGCTGAGTGCTCGCCCGAAAATCGTGGTTGGATTCTCGCAGTGAGTCACGCAACTTATTTAGTTTTTCGAATTTAGAGCCCACGCACTCACAACCCCAACTTTACGCCCCCCGGCAGAGTGGTTTCTATGCATAGTAGAGCTAAAGGGCAACCGCACATTCACTTCTATCCACTTGCTAGTGCGGATCAGGCTCAATTGAGTTCCAACAAATGATCATGGCTGCTGATCAACTGGTTGATCGGCCGCGACTAGTCATGTCATGAGCCGTGCTGCGATGCTCTAAGGACAGAGTGCTACGAGCGGGTTCGCGACTGGGAAATTATCCACAGTCGTATACGTGTACTGGATCTCACCGCCCAGGCGAACGAAGGCAGATAGTTCCTCCGCACGACAGACATAGTTTTTGGTCATTTCATCGATCTTCTGGACATAGACCGGCCGCGAGACGCCAGCAGCCAACAATTTGGCGTCTACTTCCGCATCGGTCTGAGCCCAGGTGGCGTTGAAAACGATCCTTGGCCCGATTGCGATGATGCTCCGAACGGAGATGTTCGAACTGATCAGCATGGGCAATGCTGGAGCCATTTCGGTTTGCATTTTTTTTGCGTAGGCGCAGACGTCGGTCTTGGTGTACTTCGAGAGGCATTCATTTGCCGTCGCCACCCTTGGCCATGTCAGCAGGATCGCCAACGGGACGTGCATCAATCGCAATCCATCCAAAGTATTCTCCTCGCCCGATCTTGGCCTGCACAGAGGAGCATCTATCCTATTTGTGTTCACAGTGCCACGAGCAGCTTGTGCCCGACCGGCAATAGTGCTCTGTCTGAAATACTTTGGGAGGGCAATAAAATGAAAACAACATTTCTCGCGGCTATGGCCGCTGCAATAATCGCTTGCGCGACCGGCGCGTTTGCACACAGTGGCGGCACTGATGCCAACGGTTGCCATACCAACCATAAGACCGGCGCGTATCACTGTCACTGAAGGTCACGCCTTTCTGAGGGACACAAACATGCTGAAGAACATCATGTCAGCTCCGCTGGGCCTCCTCTTCATGCTGGGCGGGCCGATCACCTACGTGATGAATGTCGTCGACACATGGCAGGGCCATGCATCAGTGGTCGTAAAAATCCTGATTAACTTGAGCCTGGATGCGATGTTGGCGTTCATTTGGCCGATCACTTGGGCAATCTGGCTTTTCAAATATATGGCGGGCGCCGAAACTCCACTAACAACCGTGCTGGGCGTTTGAGGATCAAGTTTGCTGAAAATAATGCTTTTCGACGCCGGCCGGAACGGTCCGGTTGGTCTGCATCTGTGTAGCTATTGCCTCGCTGCTGGCGGTAGCGCCATGGCCGTACGGCTATTACCAATTCCTCCGCGTGGTGGTCTTTTTCGCCGGGATCTACTGCGGAGCCATGGTGTGGCGATCAGGCCCTGAAAATCGCACCCTGGCTTGGGCGCTGTTTGGAGCGGCAGCGATCTTCAACCCGTTCATGCCGGTTCATTTGCCGCGCGAGCTGTGGGCAATCTTCAACGTCGCAGCGGCTACTCTGTTCGGCTTTGTCGCATACCGGCACCGGAATTAAGCCGATAATCTGAGATGGCCAAGAGTGGACCTGAGACGCCGAAGGTCAAGGCGCGCCCGAGGGTCACCGTGTCACAGCCGTTGGCGCTTTATGCGGGAGATCTCCTCGAGCGGACGAAGGAGTACTTCGAGGCTTTCAACCATCTAGGCTCGGAGTCGGAAAAGGCGCATCTTTTTGCCCGTTATTTTCTATTTTCGCATGCCCTAGATGTGGAGCTTCAACAGGTTGTCCTCGATCAGGGCGAGGCGACTGATAGGCGTTTTTGACTTTAGGCTGCCATGTGGA
>NZ_VFTA01000047.1:0-37149 GCF_007003935.1 Mesorhizobium sp. WSM4310 | reverse complement strand
GTGGATCTCGGTGCGGGCGATGCGGTCCTTCTCGGCATCGGGCAGCACCGCGCCGATCTTGACCAATGCCTCGTCGGCGGCGCGTGCCATTGCGGCGCCGCCAAAGGCGCGCACCATGCGCGCGCCGGCAACCAGCGCCACGATCTCGTCACGCGTGAACATCAGCGGCGGAAGGTCGAAGCCCTCCCTCATCATGTAGCCGACGCCGGCCTCGCCGTCGATCGGCACCCCGGTCGACTGCAGGTCGGCAATGTCGCGATAGATCGTTCGCTCGGAAACCTCGAGCCACGTGCCGAGCTTCTGGGCGGTGACCAGACGGCCACCCCGCAGATGCTGCACGATCTGAAAGAGCCTGTCGGCGCGGCGCATCGTTTGCTTCCCCAGTGTTGTTGCTAGGGCGGCTCCTGGACCGGAGCCGCTCCTGACGACATTCATTACGGTTTCAGTCCTTCGCGCTTGCGCTGCGCGGCGATGAATTCCGCGCCAAAGGACAGTTTCTTCGTTGTCGGCGTCCTCGCATCGAGCACGCGCCAGAAGGGCGCGATGTCGCTCGTAGTCATGCCGCGATCGAGGTCTTCCCTGGCGGCTTCGGCGACCGTGCGCAGATGATAGCCAATGGTCACCGGACATGTCACTTCGGCGCCGTGTTCGATGGCGAGCGCCGTGCGCAGCGCACGGACATCCATCTCGACGCCTTCGGGAATCGACCGGATGAAAGCGTCGACCTGGCGCGCGGTCGGAACCAGCATCGGCTGGCCCTCGACCACGTCACCCACCGTGCGCGGCGTTGGTTTCACGCCGTTGGTGCCAGGCGTGTTCAGCCTGTCGTTCCAGCTTTTCATCGGTCGTTCTCTCGGCCGGCCATGCGCATTATCTCATCGTTGCACATCCCTCCTGACAGCATACTGTCAGGAGGCTTCAGCATATTCCCTGGCAAACAGCGTCCGCATCCGCGCGAGATCGGCGCCTCGCTCGGGATAGAGCGTCTTCAGAAAGGCAAGGGCAAAGGTGCCGGGCGCCGAACCCGGCGCGGAGACGATTTTGCCGTCAGCGACCGCGTGCGGCACGTCCTGATAGTTGTTGTCGCCGGCATAACCGGCTTCGTGTCCGTTGATCCAGTCGCGGCCATTGCTGGTATGTTTGGCTTGTTCGAACATGCCGGCACGGGCCAGCGCCAGCGTGCCAGCGCAGATGCCGCCGACGACGCCGCCGCGCGTTGCAACGGCATTGAGCAATTGAGCGACATCCGGAGGTGTTTTGCCCGCCCACTGGTCGGAACCGATGACGGCGACTGCGTCAAGATCGGCATTCTCGTCGATGCCGGCCGAGCGGTCGGGCGTCAGCCGAAAGCCGCTTATCCCGGTCACCGGCTTGCCTCCAGGGGTCAATGACACGGCACGAGCACCGAACCACTCAACCGCCGAGGCGGCCAGCAATCCATATTCCCAGTCGGCAAAACCTTCGATGAAGACGAAGCCGATTGTCTTCTGATCAGGCATAAGCTCGCTCCGTCCCCCAGCGCGCCGCAGCTATATCTGGGCATTGGCGCGCCCATGTCCAATATCGATGTCGAAAAATTCGCCTCAATTGCCTTGAGAGCGACGTTCCACATACACATCGGGCCAGCCGATATCCTTGCGGATGTCCGCGGGCAGCGCGTTCATGAAACGCTGCGTGCGAATTTCGTTGCGCATGGTGCGAACCTTGCCGACATAGTGCTGCATGCCGCGCAGGATGGTGAAACCGTTCATGGCTATTCTCCTCTCTCTAACTGGATGCAGTATCGCACACCCCTCCTGACAGCAGTCTGTCAGGAGGATGGCAGGGCGCGCGGCGATCGTTCCGGCTGGCGGAAATTGTCCCCGGCCGTGATCTTCGACCCAGCCTTGCGGATGAGGGATTGTTCACCGCCGGGGTGCCTATGGAGCCGACACTGTTCAATTCACGGCGACGAACTGTCAGGATAGGCGGCCTTCAGCGAGGTGACCGCAGTTCTGATATGAAGGGAGAAAATTCTTCCCCAAAACCAGGGAGACGACCATGAGCCTGCAACTGACAGGAATCCACCATCTGACGGCCATCACCGCCAACGCACCGGGCAATCTTCATTTCTATACGAAGGTGCTGGGCTTGCGGCTGGTCAAGAAGACGGTGAATCAGGACGACACGTCGGCCTATCACCTTTTCTATGCCGACGGCGAAGCGACGCCGGGCACCGACCTCACCTTCTTCGACTGGCCGGTTGGCCGCGAGCGGCGCGGCACCCACAGCATCGCGCGGACCAGCCTCAGGGTCGGCAGCCCGGAGAGCCTGGCCTGGTGGAAACAGCACCTGGCCGGCGAAAACATCGCGACAGGAGAGATTGCCGACATCGGCGGCTACCCGTCGTTCGATTTCGAGGATCCCGAAGGCCAGCGTCTGCGGCTCGTCAGCGATGGCGGCAAGGGCGGCAGCCATCCCTGGGCGCAAAGCCCGGTGCCGGCCGAGCATCAGATCCGCGGGCTCGGGCCGATCGTCATCAGCGTCCCCGACATCACCAACACCGAGGCGGTGCTGACCAGGGTGATGAACATGCGCAAGGGCCGCGACTATGCTTCGCCGGATGGCGAAGGCCAGGTCCATGTCTTCGAAATGGGCGCTGGCGGGCCGGCGGCGGAGCTTCATGTCGCCGTGCAGCCCGCGCTGGCTCCCGCAAGGCAGGGCGCCGGTGCGGTTCATCATGTTGCCTTCAGGGCGCCGGACCAGGAGACGCTGCATCAATGGACCGCCCGCCTGGCCGAATTCCGCCTGCCGTCGAGCGGCGAGGTCGAGCGCTATTACTTCCGCTCACTCTATTTCCGTGAGCCCAACGGCATCCTATTCGAGATCGCCACGGACGGGCCGGGCTTCACCGCCGACGAGCCGCTGGAGACGCTGGGCGAAAGCCTGGCCCTGCCGCCGTTCCTCGAACCGAAGCGCGCCTCGATCGAAGCCGGCCTCAAGCCGCTGAAGTAGGTCGTCCTCCCAAAACGGAGGGCGCCGCGGTCCGGTTGGGTAACGCGGCGCCCGTTCCTTCTCGGCTTTGACAGCGGGCCGCGTTGCTGGTCAAAGGCGGCATGACGAAACTTCTCGCCCTTGTCATCGTCGGCTTCATGGTCATCCAGCTGATCAAACCGATCGGCTGGCCAGGGCTCAAGCGCCGCGGCGATTTCTGGAAGCTGGCGCTGCTGGCCATGGCCGCGATCTCGCTGGCGGCCGTGCTCGGGCATTTGACATAGGTCTGCGGGCCGCCTCGGCCGTCGGTGTTCAGCTGGCGAGCACCAGACCGACGAGATGCTCGGCCCAGGCTCGGTAGCCCGCCTCCGAGGCGTGGAAGCCGTCCGAGGCGAAACCCTGTTCGGGATTGGTGATCGGCAAGCGCGGGGCCGGCACCGCGCCGCGTTCAAGGCAGAGCCGTTCACCCATCCGGTTCATTGCGGTGGCGCGGATCTCGAGGATCTTGCCGAGCAGCGGCGGCATGGCCGGCGCCCGCGTGAACTCCAGCACCGGCGACCACACCACGCGTGCCTCCGGCCATTTGGCGCGCAGGCCGTAGAGCAAGCCGCCGAACTCCTTCTTGAAGCGCGGCACCGAATGAAAATTCTTGGTGTCGTTGGTGCCGATGGCAAGCACGATATGCGTCCACGGATCGGCCGACAGGTTGGGCAGGACATGGTCGCGGATCTGGCCCGATGTCGCCGAATTGAAGCCGGCGGCGCGCCAGCGCACGGCGCGGCCGGTGCGCTGCGAGATCAGCACGGCGAGCTGCGCGGCAAGCCCGTCCTCGGAATTGCCGATGCCGACCGAGGCGGCCGAGGAGTCGCCCAGCACCAGAAGCGAGATACCGGGCGCCTTGCCGGCGAGTTCGTGCATGACCGGTCCCTGTGCCGGCAGCATGCGCGTTGTGCGGCGGCGCACGCCGAGCCCCTGCCAGACATAGACGGGGAAGGCGAGCCAGGTGAGAGAGGCCGGGAAGCGCATGGCGGAACCGTGGAATGATCTGCGGCAGGCTTAGCGCATGTTTGGGCCGAGGTGAACGGATCCTTGCATCGCCGGCCGGTACCCTAAGGGCATTCATCGCCCCGCAGCGACCTGTTCCCGTATTCATCGTGCAGCCGCACCCAGTCCATGAAGGTCCCGTAAGGACCGGTCTCGTCACGACCTTTCGGTGCAATGTCGAGATACTGATAGGCGCCGATGAACTGCTCGCTGCCGCGGGCGCGCGACATGAAGGTCAGGAAAATGTCACCGGTTTCGCCCTTGTAGAAGACAGTGGTGCCGGGCAGGTCCTTCGACGTCAGCACCGGTGTTTCGAAATTGTAGACCGCTTCGCCGGACGCGATCTGCTTGTCGGTGAAGGACACTTGCATATCGAAGTTGAAGTCCGACGCATAGGAAGAGACCCAGTCGAACGTCCAGCCCATGCGCTGCTTGTAGGGCTGCAGCTCGGCCAGCGGCGCCCGCGATATGGAGACAAGCGACACGTCATGATGCCTGAGATGCCGGTTGGCGCCGTCCATATGGTCGGCGACGAAGGCACAGCTTTCGCAGTGATGGGTGGAGCCTGGCGCGAACACGAAGTGATAGACGATCAACTGGCTGCGGTTGGCGAAAAGATCGGCCAGTTTCATCGGCCCTTGCTCCGTCTCGAAGACGTAGTCCTTCCTTACTTTCAGCCAGGGCAGTTCCCGCCGCTCGGCCGCGACACGTTCGCGCAACCGCGTCAGTTCCTTCTCACGCGCCAGATGCGCCTTGTGCGCCTGGAACCAGTCTTCGCGTGAAACGACCTTGTTGCGATGCATGAACCTCTCCCTGTCTCTCATCCCAAGGACGTTCGGGACGAGCGCAAACCGACACCGCCGGCAACGCCCAGAGGAAATAGGGATGAGGAGGTCTTCCCCCAAATCGCGGATAGCAAAAACCCGGGCGCGTTGGCCCGGGTTTGGACGGCGATGGAAAAGCTGGGGTTCAGGCGGCCTGTTCGAGGCCAGGCTTCCATTTTCCGAGCGCAGCCAGATAGTTCATATGGGCGCGATGGGTGAAGGCGGCCTGGCCGGCGGCGACGTTCGACGCCTTGCCGCTCCATGCCTTCTGCGGGGCAGCCTGCAGCGCGCGGCCATAGGAGAAGGTCAGCTTCCACGGATGCGGACCGATGGCATTGATGGCGTTGAGGTTGGCGGTTGCCTCCTCGTCCTCCTGGCCGCCGGAGAGGAAGGCGATGCCCGGGACCGCCGCCGGCACCGTCTCGCGGAACAGTTTTATGGTCATCTCGGCGACCTTTTCGGGACTGTCCACCGTCCCCGACTTCTTGCCCGACAGGACCATGTTGGGCTTGAGGATCGTGCCTTCGAGCACGACGCGCGCCGCATGGAGTTCATCATAGAGCTTGATCAGCGTCGCCTTCGAGACCTCGTAGCAGGTGCCGATGTCGTGGGCGCCGTCCATCAGCACTTCCGGCTCGACGATCGGCACGATGCCGGCTTCCTGGCAAAGGGCGGCATAGCGGGCGAGCGCATGGGTGTTCGCGCTGATCGAAGTGGCCGAAGGCACGCCCTTGCCGGTATCGATGTCGATCACCGCGCGCCATTTGGCGAAGCGGGCGCCGAGCTTGTAGTAGTCGGCAAGGCGCTCACGCAGGCCGTCGAGGCCCTCGGTAACGGTGTCGCCGGGAAAGCCGGCGAGCGGCTTGGCGCCGGCATCGACCTTGATGCCGGGGATGGCGCCTGACGCCTTGATGATGTCGACCAGAGGCGTGCCATCGGCGGCCTTCTGGCGGATGGTCTCGTCATAGAGGATGACGCCGGAGATGTACTTGGTCATCGCGTCCTTGGCGCGAAACATCATCTCGCGATAGTCGCGGCGGCTGTCGGCGGTCGATTCGACGCCGATGACATCGAAACGCTTCTTGATGGTGCCGGAACTTTCGTCGGCGGCCAGCAGGCCCTTGCCGTTGGCCACGATCGCGGCGGCTATGTCTTCGAGACGTTCGCTCATCATGCTTCTCCTGAGAGGGGTTCGTTCCGCGCTTAACGGAAGTCTACCGCCAAAGGAATGGCATCGGAAAGCTCGAATCGATTGAAAGTCCCGGGCGTCTCTTTGTGTCGATCGCCTTGCTTGTTCCTGCCGCATGTCTGCGCCGCCAGGCGTTTCCGCCTGGCTGCAAAATGCGCTTGAGTCTCGACGCAATTCCCAAGGGAAAGCGCTACGCGCTTTTCCCGGGAAAACCGTCTCACGCTTTTGCTGGAATTGCTTAGCGCTTCAGCACGTCGACGCCTGGCAGCGGCTTGCCTTCCATCCATTCCAGGAAGGCGCCGCCGGCGGTCGAGACATAGGTGAAGTCATCGGCGACGCCGGCACGGTTGAGCGCCGCCACCGTATCGCCACCACCGGCGACCGAGACCAGCTTGCCGGCCTTGGTGCGCGCGGCCGCGTGTTTTGCCGCCGCCACCGTGGCGTGATCGAACGGCTCGATCTCAAAGGCGCCGAGCGGGCCGTTCCAGACCAGGGTCGCGGCGCGGTCGATCCATTCGCCGATCGTCTTCACGGTCTTTTCGCCGACATCCAGAATCATGCCGTCGGCCGGCACGTCGGCGATGGCAACAGTCTCGCAAGCGGCGCCGGCCTTGAATTCCTTGGCGACGACGCCGTCGACCGGCAGGATGATGGCGCAGCCGGCCTCGGCCGCCTCGATCATGATCTGCTTGGCGGTGGCGGCAAGGTCATGCTCGCACAGCGACTTGCCGACATCGGTGCCGCGCGCGGCAAGGAAGGTGTTGGCCATGCCGCCGCCGATCACCAGCGCGTCGACCTTCTTCACGAGGTTCATCAACAGGTCGATCTTGGTCGAGACCTTGGCGCCGCCGACGATGGCGACGACCGGGCGGACCGGATTGCCCAGCCCCTTCTCCAGCGCTTCGAGCTCGGCCTGCATGGTGCGGCCGGCAAAGGAAGGCAGCAGATGCGCCAGCCCTTCAGTAGAAGAGTGGGCGCGGTGCGCCGCGGAAAAGGCGTCGTTGACGAAAATGTCGCCATTGGCGGCGAGCCGCTCGCTGAAGGCCGGGTCGTTCTTCTCCTCGGCCTTGTAGAAACGGGTGTTTTCGAAGAGCAGCACGTCGCCCTTGTTCATGGCCGCGACGGCACTTCCCGCTATGTCGCCGACGCAATCCGAGGCAAAGCCGACGGGGCGGCCGAGCACCTCGGCCGTCGCCCTGGCGATCGGCTCCAGCGAGAATTCCGGCGATGGCCCATCCTTGGGCCGGCCGAAATGGGCGAGGAGGATGACCTTGGCGCCCTTGCCCGACAGTTCGGCGATGGTCGGCGCGATGCGTTCGATGCGGGTGGTGTCGGTGACCTTGCCGTCGGCGACGGGAACGTTGAGGTCGACGCGCACCAGCACGCGCTTACCGCTGATGTTGCCGATATCGTCCAGTGTCTTGAAGGCGGCCATGCGGGTTCCTTTCCTCGGAAAAATCGCCGGGACCATACCCCGCATCGGTGCCGATGCAAGGCTTTGGCCGCGGCGCGGTGCGAAATTTTGAGGCGGGCGGGAACATAGTCCGTGAAGATCGCCCGATGATGACGGGGCAAGGCAAACGATCGCTCTTTTCAGCTCCCCGTCGTGGCCTTTTCGACCGGCGGCTCGGGCGGCTCGTCTTTTTGTGCTGCCGCCTCCTGCGTCTCGGTCGGCTTGCGCCAGTTGCGGATGAAGGCGCTGAGACGGTCGCCCATTTCGCCGGCGCTCAGGAACACCGGCACCCGCGCCACCGGTGCGGTCGGCTCGAAGGAAAGACCCAGACCCGTGATCCTGCCCTTGTCGTCGACATCCCTGACGATCAGCTCGATCGAGCCGATCAGCACCCGATCGGCATATTCGGCATGGCCGCCAAGCCGCGCCGTGACCAGAGCGCCGACGGTGAGCTTCTGCTCCGCCTCGGTCAGGCCCGGCGCGTAGGCTGCCTCTAGCTCGGCGGCGGAGCGCGCCGGGTCGACGGCGAAGGCGCCGAAGAAATCGGCGTCTTCCGGGTCGACCACCGCGCGGCTGGCGAACAGCTTGTCGAGCAGGCGCGGATAGCGGTCCGGCACGAAGATGTAGACCTGGTCGCCGGCGGCGAGCCGGCCCATGTCCTGAAAGCGCATCGAGCGGCCGTCGCGCAGCACCAGCGAGGGCCGCGCCCAGCGCGGAATGCGCTCGCCGCGCGCCACCGGGCTGCCATGCGCCACGCGATAGGCGAGGAGCTCGTGGTGGGCGGAGCCGGGGAGTTCGAGTTCGACCTTGTCCAGCGGTCCGAGGCGCGCCGGCACGATGAGGCCGAGGCGACGCGCCAGCGGGCCGACCGTCCAGCCCTGGATGACAAGCGACACCAGCACGATGATGAAGGCGGCGTTGAAGATGGTGCGGCCGTTCTCAAGCCCGCCAAGCAATGGGGTGATGGCGAGCAGGATCGAGACGGCGCCGCGCAGGCCGACCCAGGAGACGAAGGCGACTTCGGGGCGCGGCAGGCGGAACGGGATCAGGCAGAGCCAGACAGCGATCGGGCGGGCGACGAACATCAGGAAAAGGCCAAGCGCTATCGCCGGCACCATGATCGCCGGAAATTGCGAAGGGGTGGCGAACAGGCCAAGGATCAGGAACATGATGATCTGCGCCAGCCATGACATGCCGTCCTGGAAACGCTTGAGGATGGTGACGGCGCGGATGTCGGAATTACCGGCAATGAGGCCGGCGATATAGACCGCCAAGAAACCGGAGCCGCCGACGGCGCCGGCGGCGGCGAAGACCATCAGCGACAGCGTCAGCACGAAGATCGGCAGCAGGCCGTGGTCGAGATTGAGCCGGTCGACGAGACGCACGATGGCAAGGCCGCCGAGTGCGCCGAGGATGGCGCCAAGGCCCATATTGACGAGGAAGCCGAGGATCAGGCTGGTGACCAGGACATTGGTTTCGGGGTTGGCGTGGGCGGCGATGACCTCGACCAGGGTGATGGTCAGGAAGATGGCGATCGGGTCGTTGGTGCCGGATTCCACTTCGAGCGTCGAGCGCACGCGCTCGCGCAGATTGATCTCGCCGGCGCGCAGCAGGAAGAACACCGCCGCGGCGTCGGTCGAAGCGACGGCGGCGCCGAGCAGCAAGGATTCCAGCCAGCTGAGGTCAAGCAGATAGTAGGCGGCCGCGCCGAACAGGCCGGTGGTGAGAAGCACGCCGAAGGTCGCCAGCGAGAGCGCCGGGCCTGCCGCCTGCCGCAAGGCGTTGAGCGGTGTACCGAAGCCGGAATCGAACAGGATGACCGCCAGCGCCAGTGAGCCGGCAAAATAGGCGATGCGGGCATTGTCGAATTCGATGCCGAGGCCGTCGGTTCCGGTGGCGAGCCCGATGCAGAGAAAGAGCAGCAGGAGGGGGGCGCCGAAGCGGAAGGCGATCAGGCTCGAAAACGCGGCGGCGACAACGAGCGCCGTGCCGACCAGCGTGACGAGATAGATCGCATGCTCCATCCGTGACTTGCCCCTCGAATTCCTCTGTCTTCCCGATTACGCGAGAGTGGGGCGAAGGCATGGCCAGTGCAAGGCGCGGGGGTGGTTTTTTACCCTATGCCGCTGATTTTCGACGGTTTTGCGATTGCTGCTTCGGCAAACGAAAAACGCCCGGTCAAAGCCGGGCGTTTCGATGTCGCGAGACGGAGCCCCGCGATCAGGCGATGGTCTTGCCGAAGGCGACGGCGGTGTCGCCCATGCGGTTGGAGAAGCCCCACTCATTGTCGTACCACGACAGCACCGAAACGAAGTTGCCGTCCATCACCTTGGTCTGGTCGAGCGCCATGATCGAGGAGTGCGGATCATGGTTGAAGTCGATCGAGACGTTCGGGTGATGGGTGACGCCGAGGATGCCTTTCAGCTTGCCGTTGGAGGCGGCGATGACCGCTTCGTTGATTTCCTGCACCGTGGTGGCGCGCTTGGCGATGAACTTGAAGTCGACGACCGAGACGTTCGGGGTCGGCACGCGGATCGAGATGCCGTCGAGCTTGCCCTTGAGGTCGGGGAGCACGAGGCCGATCGCCTTGGCCGCACCGGTCGAGGTCGGGATCTGCGACAGCGCCGCTGCACGGGCGCGGTAGAGATCCTTGTGCATGGTGTCCAGCGTCGGCTGGTCGCCAGTGTAGGAATGGATGGTCGTCATCATGCCTTTTTCGATGCCGACCGTCTCGTGCAGCACGGCCGCCAGCGGCGCCAGGCAGTTGGTGGTGCACGACGCGTTCGAGATGACGATGTGGTCCTTGGTCAGCTTGTCGTGGTTGATGCCGTAGACCACGGTCAGGTCAGCGCCATCGGCAGGTGCGGAGACCAGCACGCGCTTGGCGCCGGCGGTCAGGTGCGCGGCGGCCTTGTCACGGGCGGTGAAGATGCCGGTGCATTCGAGCGCGATGTCGACGCCGAGCTCCTTCCACGGCAGCTGCGTCGGGTCCTTGATGGCGGTGACCTTGAACTTTTCCCTGCCGACGGTGATCTGGTCGCCGGACACCGACACTTCATGCGGGAAGCGGCCATGCACGCTGTCGTAGCGCAGCAGGTGCGCATTGGTCTCGACCGGGCCGAGATCGTTGACGGCGACGACGTCGATGTCCTTGCGGCCGGATTCATGGATGGCGCGCAGGATGTTGCGGCCGATGCGGCCGAATCCGTTGATGGCAACTCTGACGGTCATTTTTCTCTCCCTGGGAGCTGGAAGGCTGACGATGGGTCCGCAGCTTCATAGCGGCGGACGGGCAAAGAATCCAGCCAAAGCGATGTAGATTTAAATCGATTAGGTTGGGCCAGTCCGGCGAAATCGCTTTGCGCGGTTTCGCCGGGGCGTTTTTGTTTGGTGCCTGCCGTCATCCCAAACCGCGACACAGTTTTGGGCGGCCTGCACAGCCTTACTTGGCGTGCAGGCGGGCTTCCACCGCCTTGGCCGCTGCCTCGGCGGTGATGCCGAAGTGCGGGTAGAGCTGCTCGATCGTGCCGGAGGCGCCGAAGCCGGTCATGCCGACGAAGATGCCGTCCGAGCCGATGAGATGATCCCAGCCCTGGCGGATGCCGGCCTCGATCGCCATCTTGATCGGCGCGTTGCCGATCGTCTTCTTGCGGTAGTCGTCGCTCTGCTTGTCGAACAGCTCGAAGCAAGGCACCGACACGACGCGGGTCGGGTGACCGTGCTTCTCGAGCAGGTCGCGGGCGCCGAGGGCGATCTCGACCTCGGAGCCGGTGGCGAAGATCGTCACCGCCGCCTCGCCGCTGGCCGCGGCCAGTTCGTAAGCGCCCTGGCTGCTCAGGTTCTTGGCCGAATGCTCGGTGCGCACGGTCGGCAGGTTCTGGCGGGTCAGCGCCAGCGTCGACGGCGTCTTTTCGGATTCGAGCGCGATCTGCCAGCATTCCGCGGTTTCCACGGCGTCGGCCGGACGGAAAACATTGTGGTTGGGAATGGCGCGCAGGGCCGCCAGATGCTCGACCGGCTGGTGGGTCGGGCCGTCTTCGCCCAGACCGATGGAATCATGGGTCATGACGAAGATCGAGCGGATGCCCATCAGCGATGACAGCCGCATCGACGGGCGGGCATAGTCGGAGAAGCACATGAAGGTGCCGCCATAGGCGATGAGGCCGCCATGCAGCGTCAGGCCGTTGATGGCCGCCGCCATGCCATGCTCGCGGATGCCGTAGTGGACATAGCGCTGGCCATAATCGTCCGGCGTGATGTTCTTGGTCTGGCTGGTCTTGGTGTTGTTGGAGCCGGTCAGATCGGCGGAGCCGCCGATGGTTTCCGGCACGGCGCCGTTGATGACCTCAAGCGCCATTTCCGACGATTTGCGGGTGGCGACCTTCGGCTTGTCGACCGAGAGCTTCTTCTTGTAGTCGGCGATGACGGCGTCGAAATTGGACGGCAGCTTGCCGGCGAGGCGGCGCTCGAACTCGGCCTTCAGCTTCGGCTCTGCCTTGGCGAGACGGCCTTCCCAGTCGGCGCGCGGCTTGGCGCCGGCCTTGCCGGCGGCGCGCCAGGCATCGAGGATGTCGGCCGGAATCTCGAAGGGCGGCGAGCCCCAGTTGAAGAATTTGCGCGCGCCGGCGATCTCGTCGGCGCCGAGCGGCGAACCGTGCGCCTTGTTGGTACCGGCCTTGGTCGGGGCGCCGAAGCCGATGGTCGTCTTGCAGGCGATCATCGTCGGCTTGTCGGAATGGCGGGCGGCCTCGATGGCATAGGCGATGGCTTCCGGATCGGTGCCGTCGATATGGCTGGCGTTCCAGCCGGAGGCCTGGAAGCGGGCGACCTGGTCGGTGTTGTCGGCGAGCGAAACCGGGCCGTCGATCGAGATGTTGTTGTTGTCCCAGAAGACGATCAGCTTGTTGAGCTTGAGATGCCCGGCCAGCGCGATGGCTTCCTGGGAAACGCCTTCCATCAGGCAGCCGTCGCCGGCCAGCACATAGGTGTAGTGGCTGACGAGGTCGTTGCCGAAGGCGGCGTTCATGATGCGCTCGCCAAGCGCGAAGCCGACCGAATTGGCAAGGCCCTGCCCGAGCGGGCCGGTGGTCGTCTCGATGCCGGCGGCGTGGCCGTATTCGGGATGGCCGGCGGTCTTGGAGCCGAGCTGGCGGAAATTCTTGATCTGGTCGAGGGTCATGTCCTCGTAGCCGGTCAGATAGAGCAGCGAGTAGAGCAGCATCGAACCATGACCGGCCGACAGGATGAAGCGGTCGCGGTCGGCCCAGTGCGGGGCCTTGGCGTCAAATTTCAGGAAGCGGGTGAACAGCACCGTGGCAATGTCGGCGCAGCCCATGGGCAGGCCGGGATGGCCGGAATTGGCCTTCTCGACGGCATCCATGGAGAGAAAGCGGATCGCATTGGCCATCCGGTCATGTTGTTCACGCGACGTCATGGTTCCTCCAAAGGTGGGGGTTTGGGGGCTTGGGAGCGCCCTTGAAAAGGTGCGCGACACATAGCAGGCGCGGGCTTTTAGTCAACAAATCGGGCGCAGATTTGCCGGTCTTGTGATGCTGGCCGCGGCCCTACATTAGCGTTAGCAGGGGACAGTCGTGAGAGCTTTGTTGACGTTGCCTTCACCCGGTGCCTAATGTTTCAGGGATAACGCGTTCTGAACGCGAACGATTCGGTGATGGGCAGGGCACAGGACGAAGGCCATGACCGGGGAAACCACACTCAAGGAAGTCATCGCCAGGCTCGGCAAAGCCATCGAGGGGCTGGAAAACGCCGTCGCGGCCAAGCTGGAGCATGAACGCGATTACTCGGAAGCCGAGGCCGAGGTGCAGCGGATGAATGCCGACCGCTCCCGGCTGGCGCAGGAACTCGACAATTCGGAAGCGCGCGCCGAACGGCTGGAGGACGCCAACAAGGAAGTATCGAGACGGCTGGTGACCGCCATGGAAACCATCCGCGCCGTGTTGGACAGATAGGAGCTGGCCCATGGCACAGGTCACGGTTTCAATCGACGGCAAACAGTATCGGATGGCCTGCGACGAAGGCCAGGAAGAGCATCTGATCGACCTCGCCGAACGCTTCGACCGTTATGTCTCGCATCTGAAGGATTCTTTCGGTGAGATCGGCGACCAGCGGCTGACTGTCATGGCCGGCATCATGGTGATGGACGAACTCTCGGAACTGCAGAAGCGTGTCAAGGGCATGGAAAGCGAAGTGCTGACCTTGCGCAAGACGCGCGACGAGGCGCTGACCAAGGCCGACAAGAGCGACAGCGTGCTGACCAACGCGCTTGGCGCGCTGGCGCAGCGGATGGAAGATCTCGCCACGTCGCTGGCGGTGAAATCCTAGACTTTAGCGACGCCGACAGCGAAATTTCCACATTCCCCAGGAAAAGGCGAAAATTTTTCGCGGCCTGCTTCACTGGCGGCGACCTGACCGTTTTGAACGTCGCCGATGGAGTGATAAAAGGGTGGCAGCCCGCCAACAGGCGGCATTCACAGGGGTAGGAACCATGAGCCTTCGTATCAACGACATCGCGCCGGATTTCACGGCCGAGACCACGCAGGGGACGATCAGCTTTCACGACTGGATCGGTGACGGCTGGGCGATCCTCTTCAGCCACCCGAAGAATTTCACACCGGTCTGCACCACCGAGCTCGGCACGATGGCCGGGCTGGAAGGCGAGTTCAAGAAACGCAACGTCAAGATCATCGGCATCTCCGTCGATCCGGTTGCCAGCCACGACAAATGGCAGGCCGACATCAAGACGGCGACCGGCCAAACGGTGCACTATCCGCTGATCGGCGACAAGGACCTCAAGGTCGCCAAGCTCTACGACATGCTGCCCGCCGGCGCCGGCGAGACCTCGGAAGGCCGCACGCCCGCCGACAACGCTACCGTGCGCTCGGTCTATGTCATCGGGCCGGACAAGAAGATCAAGCTGGTGCTGACCTATCCGATGACCACGGGCCGCAACTTCGATGAGATCCTGCGCGCGGTCGATTCCATGCAGCTCACCGCCAAGCACCAGGTGGCGACGCCGGCAAACTGGAAGCAGGGTGAGGACGTCATCATCACCGCCGCCGTTTCCAACGAGGATGCGATCAAGCGCTTTGGCGCCTTTGACACCATCCTGCCTTATCTCAGGAAGACCAAACAGCCGTCCGCCTGAAACGGGGCGCCGGAACGGTTTTTGCCTTTTCCACCCAGGCGGGCCAAGTCATGCTTGACTGGCCCGTCTGGGTGGATAACCATGCTCCTGTTGGAGCTTGGCGGAGAAAATCGTTCCTGCCGGCTGGGTTGGGGAGTTCGGGTTGGACTTGGCTTTGGCAAAACCTGAGGTCAGGGGCTTTTACGACAAGCCGACCGGGGCCATTCAGTATGTCGTCACCGATCCGGCGACAAGGCGATGCGCCATCATCGACCCGATCCTCGACTTCGATGAGAAATCCGGCGCGACGGGAACGAAGAGCGCGGACGCCCTGCTCGATTTCGTCGGGGAGAACGGGCTGGAGATCGAGTGGATCCTCGATACCCACCCGCATGCCGACCATTTCTCGGCAGCGCATTATCTGAAACGGAAGACCGGTGCGCAGACCGCGATCGGCAACAGGATCGTCGACGTCCAGAACCTGTGGAAGGCGATCTACAACTGGCCGGATTTTCCCGCCGACGGTTCGCAGTGGGACAGGTTGTTCAGGGAAGGCGAGACCTTCCTGGTTGGAACAGTCCCGGTCAAGGTGCTGTTCTCACCCGGACATACGCTGGCCTCGATCACCTATGTGATCGGCAACGCCGCCTTCGTGCACGACACGCTGTTCATGCCCGACAGCGGCACGGCGCGAGCAGATTTCCCCGGCGGCAGTGCCGCGCGGCTGTGGCGCTCGATCCAGGACATACTGGCGCTGCCCGATGAGACGCGCGTCTTCGTCGGCCATGACTATCAGGCCGGTGGCCGCGAGCCCTTGTGGGAGAGCACGGTTGGCCAGCAGAAGGCCAGCAATATCCATCTCGTTGCCGCGCGCAGCGAAGCCGAATTCGTGGCGCTGCGCGAGGCTCGCGACAAGACATTGCCGATGCCACGGCTGATCCTGCACGCGCTGCAGGTCAACATGAATGGCGGCCGGCTGCCGGAACCGGAAGCCAATGGCCGGCGGTATCTGAAATTTCCGCTGGATGCGCTTTGAGGCGATCGTGACACCGGCCGAGGTTCACGAAAAAGGCGGCGCCAGTTTCCTGACGCCGCCTTGATGTTTTGTCGCCGAAGCTGGCTTAAGCCGCCGGCTGTGCCTCGATGGTGCGCAGCGCCTGGGTCTGGCGCTTGGCGGCGGCCTTGACCGCATCCTGCACCTTCTCGAAGGCGCGCACCTCGATCTGACGCACGCGCTCGCGGCTGATGTCGAACTCGGCCGACAGCTCTTCCAGCGTCAGCGGCTCCTCGGCGAGGCGACGGGCCTCGAAGATGCGCCGCTCGCGCTCGTTGAGCACGGCAAGAGCGCCTGACAGCATGCCGCGCCGGTTTTCCAGCTCGTCCTGCTCGATCAGCATCTCTTCCTGGCTTTCGTGGTCATCGACCAGCCAGTCCTGCCATTCGCCGGATTCGCCTTCCGTCGCCCGGATCGGCGCGTTGAGCGAAGCGTCGCCCGACAGGCGGCGGTTCATCGACACCACCTCTGCCTCGGTAACGTTCAGCCGCGTCGCGATCTCGGTGATCTGGTCGGGCTTGAGGTCGCCGTCATCCAGCGCCTGGATCTTGCCCTTCACCTTGCGCAGGTTGAAGAACAGACGCTTCTGGTTGGCGGTCGTGCCCATCTTGACCAGGCTCCACGAGCGCAGGATGTACTCCTGGATCGAGGCCTTGATCCACCACATGGCGTAGGTCGCCAGGCGGAAACCGCGCTCGGGTTCGAATTTCTTGACGGCCTGCATCAGGCCGACATTGCCTTCCGAGATCACCTCGCCGATCGGCAGGCCGTAGCCGCGATAGCCCATGGCGATCTTGGCGACGAGCCGCAAATGGCTGGTGACGAGCTTGTGCGCGGCGGACGTGTCTTCATGCTCGGCATAACGCTTGGCGAGCATGTACTCTTCCTGCGGCTGAAGCATGGGAAAGCGGCGGATTTCTTCCAGGTAGCGGCTGAGGCCGCCTTCGCCGGAAACAATGCTAGGTAGTGACTGGGCCATGATAGCGCCCCCTCTCTATTGGAGTGATGCCCCCGAAACGCGGCGGGCATGTGACGCGAACACCAAAAGGCTCGCTCGCGACATAAAGGTCTTATACAGGAACAAAACCAGAAACGACAGGCATTTGTTCAACACGAAACAGTGTGTCACGCTGAAGTGAACAATGCCAGTCAAGTTTTTTGATGGTCGATTTCGAGCTTGTTGATGGCGGGTCAGAGATGGCGAAAGCCGCCGACGAGTTCCTCCATGTCCCTCGGCATCGGCGCCTCGAACCTCATCGTCAAATGGGTATCGGGATGGCGAAATGCAAGGAGCCAGGCATGCAGGGCTTGCCGGGAAAATGCCCTGACCTGACTTTTCAGGGGTTCCGGCAGCCGGTTGGCCTTGGTGCGGAAGGCCTGGCCGTAGTCGGGGTCGCCGATGACCGGGTGGCCGATATGGGCCATATGGACACGGATCTGGTGGGTCCGGCCGGTTTCCAGCCGGCATTCGACCAGGCTGGCGGTGGCGAATTCCTGCTGTCTTTCGCCGAAACGCTCCTGAACGGCAAAGTGGGTGACGGCGTGGCGGGCATCGTCGCGGCCTTCCGGCACCACGGCGCGGCGCACCCGGTCGGCGGCGCGGCCAAGCGGCGCATCGACCGTTCCGGTCGGCCGCTGCGGTATGCCCCAGACCAACGCCAGATAGGCGCGTTCGAGATCGCCGGTCCGGCCGTGATCGGCGAAGGCTTCCGACAGCGCCTTATGGGCGCGGTCGGTCTTGGCCACCACCATGACGCCGCTGGTCTCCTTGTCGAGGCGGTGGACGATTCCCGGCCGGCGCACCCCGCCAATGCCCGACAGGCTGTCACCGCAATGATGGATCAACGCGTTGACCAGCGTGCCGGTCCAGTTGCCGGCGCCGGGATGCACGACCAGTCCCGCCGGCTTGTTGATGACGATCAGCGCGTCGTCCTCATAAAGCACGTCGAGCGCGATGGCCTCGCCCTGCGGCGCGGCCGGCTCCGGTTCCGGCATGGCGACCGACACGCGTTCGCCCGCGATCATCCTGCGCTTGGTCTCGTCGGCCGGCTCGCCGTCGACGCTGACGGCGCCTTGCCTGATCAGCATCTGCACGCGGCTGCGCGACATGTCAGGGCCGAGGCTGGCCGCCAGCCACTGGTCGAGGCGCTGGCCGGCCGCATCCGCGCCCACCACCAGCACCGTCGGCTCGGCCGCGATGAATCGATCCTCTATCAATTCGGGGGCCTGTTCGTTATGAGCGCTCATCGAAAACCGTTCCGGAATATTTGCCATGGCCCGGCCCGATGCCGACGAAGATCAGGAAAAGCCGCTCGACCCCGAGGTCGAAAAGATGCGTGGCAAACTCGTCCGCTTCATGGCCATCAATCTCGGCCTGCTGTTGCTGGCTCTTATGGTGGTGATCGCGGCGATTGTCTACAAAGCCCGCAAGGCACCGCCGGCAAACCCGCCGCTGGCCGGTGACATCCAGGTACCGGCCGGCGAACCGCTCAGCGGCGACATCGTGCTGCCGGTCGGGGCGAAAGTGGTCAGCCAGTCGCTGTCCGGCAATCGCGTCTCGATCGACGCCGAGCTTGCCGACGGCGGCCGTGCGATCTTTGTCTATGATATCGCCGAGCGCCGCCTGATCGGGCAGTTCGCAATTCGCAACAAATAGGCCGGCCGCAACCAATGAATGGACCTCTGGCATGACAGGCTCCGCCGGACATCGTCGCGTCGCGACCGTGGCGCTGATCGTCGCCAATTATGACGAGGCGATCGCCTGGTATGTCGGGCGGCTGGGTTTCCTGCTCCTCGAGGATGTCGATCTCGGCGGCGGCAAGCGCTGGGTTACGGTAGCGCCGGCCAACGGGCAGGGCGCCCGGCTGCTGCTGGCCGAGGCCGCGGATGAGGCGCAAAGGCAAAGCATTGGCAACCAGACAGGCGGCCGGGTCTTCCTGTTCCTCGAAACCGACGACTTTGCGCGCGACCATGCGGCGATGCTGGAAAAGGGTGTCGAATTCCGCGAGGCGCCGCGTTTCGAACCCTATGGCACGGTCGCGGTTTTCGCCGATCTGCACGGCAATCTCTGGGACCTGATCGAGCCGAAACGCTAGGCTTGCGGCCAGCTTTTCTTGGATGTGGTAAAGCAGGCCAAACCCCAGTTGCTTTTTCCCAGCCATCAGCCTATATCGCCGGTTCTTGAGCGCGCCCATCGTCTAGCGGTCAGGACACCGCCCTCTCACGGCGGGAACAGGGGTTCGATTCCCCTTGGGCGTACCAAGAGACTCAATGATTTAGCTGAATGTGGATCAAGACCGTCAAGTAACGGTCAAATATGCTGTCTGGTCGATACCGCTCAGGGGGTTGCCCAGGTGGGAACTGCGGGTGGCGGCTAGCGGCCGGTGTCCCCTTCGCCGTAACGGCGCGATGGATTTCCTCGGTCAGGCTGTTGTTGACCTCGACGAGCCGGTGCACCTCATCCTGGATTTTCAAGAGCGCTTCGGCATCCTTGTAGGTCTGCGGCGCCTGCTTGTCTGAGGCGGCGACCGAAGCCTTTTGGCCAACCATGATTACCGACAAGCAGCACCAGCTGCAAAAATGTCTGCGCGATCCAGGCGATCAGCGTCGCTACTCCGACCTGGATGGCAGCCGGCAAGCTGATGGGGGCGATCCCCGCAAAGACATAGCTCATGCCCGTGAGGTGATGTCCGACCTTCTCGCGGCTGATACTGGAAACACAAGTCGGCCACGCGCCTAACCTGGCGCTTAGGCCGGCCGACGGTGAAGCGGGCAGATGCCCAATGGACTACCTCTAATAGTACCTGTGGTGGTGGTGGTGGTGATAGTGCCTATGGTGATAGTAGTGTCTATGGTGGTAATAGTACCGTTGCGGGTAGTAGTAGCGGTGGTAGTACCTGTGGTGGTATCGGTAGTATGGGCGATATGGCTCGTAGTACGGGTCATCGTAGTACGGACCGCTATAGCGATAGGGGAAAGGGAACCCTCCGAAACCACCATAATAGCCGCCAAATGGCGAGAAGAGGAACTGCGCCTGGGTCGGAGAAGCGACGGCTGCTGTGGTAGCAAACGCGAGCACGGATACGAGTATCAGCTTCCTCACGGTTACCTCCATCGGTTCGATCGTAAATAACGCGAACGCCGGTCGAATCGTTCCTTTCCTTATGCTCAGTAGGTTCCAGGTGAATCGCCTCCATCATGTCGCTCACCTTGCGCGAGGAAGGCACAGGGATGATGATGACAGCCCGGAGCGCTTCCCCGGTCGTATCGATCGAACAAGACCTGGGCCGACTTCCAAGGGCCTGTCAAAATAGATGTTGCCTCCATGATCGACACACCCAAGCGTCAGGATCCCGATGAGACCAACGAGCCGGGTTTCCAGGCGACCGAGGCGCGCAGAGTTCCCTTGCCGGTCGGCTACCGACAGGGTGTGATCTCCGCCATCACCGTATTGCTCGGGTTTTCGCTTCTTTTCCTACGCTATTGGAATTTCGAAGCTGATGGCGGATGGACGACGGCCTCGATCCTGGCGACGCTCCTGCTCGCCCTGGCCATCGTCCTCCAACTCGTCTCATTGTGGCGTTCGCTGCTCCCGCGCGACGACGACGAGCCGGTCTATCAGGTCACGCTGCGCTGGTTCCTCGCCTCGATCATCGCTCTCCTTGCGGGCGTGCTGCTTGCCGGGCTGACCGCTTCGCACGTCTTCAATCCTTGATCGGGGCTCATTCCGGGCTGCTCGACCATCGGCTTTTGCGCCGCAAGGTCGTGCAGGCGAATGCACGGAAAAGCCCCGCCGACCGGGAGTCAAGCGGGGCCCTTGGAGTAGCCGCAAAAGGGGACTGGCTTCGGACTACTCATAGATCCGTAGGATCATTTTTCAATGTAGTCCTCAAGATGAGATGCCGCATCGGCCGAATAGATGAAGGAAACAGCCTTATCCAAATTTCAAGGCGATATCGCCGTCCTGCAACGATGGGACCTGCGGCTTCTGGCGCGGCGGGGCCGATTGCATTAGCATCACGTCATGGATTTCGAGGGCACGGCTCAGGCGGCGCGCAGAACGCCTGGTGCCAGGCAGATCCTGACGACCAATCGATGCCGCGGGGAGAAGGCCAATGCAGAAACTGCAAGCACAAGGCGTCCACCACATCACCCTTGTCGGCGCCGGGCGCCAGACCTCGATCGATTTCTGGGAAGGCGTGCTCGGCATGCCTTTCGTCTTCGAGCAGCCCAACCTCGACAAGGCCAGCGAGAGCCATCTCTATTTCGATCCGGGCGACGGCCGGCTGATCACCATCTTCACCGATGAAAGCCGCGTGCCGCTGAAGCGGCGCACGCCGACCGATCCGGGCTGCGTCCACCACATCGCGTTCGCGGTGTCGCGGGTCACCTTCCTGCAGGCGGTCGCCCGGCTCGACGAGCGCGGCATCAAGCACAGCGGCGTCAAGGATCGCGGCTTCATGGATTCGATCTATTTCGAGGATCCGCTTGGCCTTTTGATCGAACTCGCGTCCTACCGCTTCGAACCGCCGGCGGGTTTCACTCATGCCGATGTGCTGATGCAGGCGCACAGGCTGCGTGTCGGGCGCGGCGACTACAATATCGCCGAGGTGCATCTTGCGGACGCGATCCAGGCGCTTGTCGAGAGCTCCCGCGCGACCTTGTCGGATGACCGGGCGCCGAAGAATCCATACTGACGGCCAACGAAACAAAGGGAGGACAAAAAATGGCAAAGACAGTGACCAAGAGTGCTGGGAAATCGGCTGCCAAGGCAAAGGCAAAAGCGAAGCCGGCGGTGAAGGCAGCCGCAAAGGCTGCGCCGAAGGTGGCCGCGAAAGCCGCGGCAAAACCGGCGGCGCAAAAGTCGGCGGCCAAGACCGCCAAGGCCAAGTCGGCGAAAAAGCCGGCGTTGAAGCTCAGCATGCTGAAGCCGAGCGTCAACAACATGACGGTGCGGGTGTTTGCTCGCGCGGCCGGCTTCGACGCCGCCGAGACCGACGCCTGGGGCCACACGCGTTCGCCCGAATATCTGGCGCGCAATCCGGCGCATCTGACGCCGATGATCGAGGACAAGGGGTTGCCCAGGGGCGTGCTCTGGGAAAGCTGCGCCATCATGCAGTATCTCGCCAACAAGCACGGGCTGGAGAAATTCTATCCCAAGGCGCCGGCCAGACGGGCGATGATCGACAGCGCCATGTTCTATCTGATCGGCACGCTCTACCCCTATGTGGCGCGCGCCACCTATCCGGCGCTGGGTTTCCCGCAATATGCCGGCGAGGTCGGCCACAGCGATGCCCATCCCGACAAGAAGTCGGAAGCGCAGAAGGCCGCGATGGCGGCGATCGCTGAGCCGCTGGAGGTCTTCCACAGCTTCTTCAGGGACGGCAAGCCGTTCATCGGCGGTACGAACCCGTCGATCGCCGACATAAGGCTGGCGGCGACTCTCGAATTCCTGGCGGTCATCGACTACCCGCTGCCCAAATGGGCGCAGGAGTACATGGCGGCCATCGAGAAGAAGCTCGGCAAGGCCTATGCCGAGCCGGCCGGCGACGTGCGCGGCTATATCGCCTATGTGCGGTCGCAGGCGAAGGCTTCAGCTTAAGGATTCGTTAACCAAAGCCCTGTCTACTGGCGGGAATTCACCGCGCGACCACGGATGTACTGGCGCATTATCGGTGGAAGGAAAGGTCGGCTCCGTGCCGGCCTTTTTTGCTTTTTCGGACCCCATGCCGGGACCTCGCGCGGCGATGATAGGGCCGCGCCGGAAGGTCAACTTTTCGCGTCGGGATATTGTCATCGCCGACGTTGCCTCTAACATCCCGTTGAGCGGATCCGGCTTGGAATAAGATGAGGGCTTGCGATGAAATGCGTGGCGGCAATGCTGACGATCGCCGGTGGAATGCTGGCTGGGACGCTCCTGCCTGCACAAGCAGCAGTGCTCAACACAATGGATGATGTCGGGGACGCGATCCAGGCATGCTGGACGCCGCCGGCGGACGCGGGTAATTCCACAGTAACCCTGAGTTTCAGCTTCAAGCGCGACGGCTCGCTGATCGGTCCGCCGCGGCCGACCGCCGCCAAGGTGACCGGCGATGACAAGGCGCGAAAAGCGTTCATCGACGCGGCCATCGCCGCCGTCAAGAATTGCACGCCTCTGAGTTTTTCACCGGCTTTGGCGCAAGGCATTGGTGGCAACGTCTTCACGTTGCAACTGGTTTCCCCAAAGAAATAGCGGCTGGCGCGGCCGCTTCGGAGCCAATTGCTCAGTGACTCGGGCGCCGTGCCTTGGCGTGCCGCGCCAGATCCGGGGTCTCGAAGACATAGTCGCGCCAGGCCGATTCCGGGATGTGCCCGGCCAGATAGCACTCAAGCAACAGGTTTTCCTCGGGATTGAGCGGTCGTGGCGCGCGCTCGTGGTCCAGCCCGAGAGAATGAAGAAGGTCTCTTGTCAGTTCCGATACCGTGAAGTGGATCGACATCTGCGTTCTCCCTGTGCCTTGAACGCGGCAGTCAGGCAAAGGTTCAGCGTCAAGCTTCGGTAACATCGGATTGATCGTTCGCTCGGGCAGCCCACGGCCCGGCAATTCCGATAGTCGCCGGCCCGGGATAGGCGCTGCAGCGCGCCGTCATGATGAAGCCGGCTATGGGGCCCGTCTGGAACGGAGGGGCGCTCACGGCGTTGTGATCGACATCAGCCGGGAGAAAAACCATGGCCACGTTCAGGGAAATGCGGGTTCTGGAGATCGTCGAAGACGGCTCCCTGACCCATGACGAGAAGGTCGCCGAACTGCGTAAGATCGAATCCGAGGCGCGCGGCCTGCAACGGGCCGCGTCTGAGAGTTCCATGGGTGATGATGACGGCTGGCAGGACGATTTGCGCCAGGTTCGCCTTGCGCTCGACAAGCTTGGCGCGAAGCAACCGAAGAAGGGCGCGGCATCGCTGTAAGGCTGCGGGGAACTCTCCCCGAATTGCGCCTATTCGCAAACCATGCGAACGCGCTCGCCTGGTGCGCTCACGTTCCTGCATGCCAGTTGTTTTTCCGGGCCCGACGGCGGGGGAGGCGGCGGTGAATATCGCGTCTGATGCCGTCTGTGCCCGGCAGGTTTCGAAACCTTGCGTTCGGCAAATTGTCCGGGCGGCTGTGGCGGCACCGGAAAGGCGCCGTTGTCGGCCGGCGGCGTGTAGTCGACATTGGGTGGCGGCCGGTCCCAGAAGCGCCTGGCGTCGAGCGGCCGCGGGATGATGACCGTGCCGTCATAGCTGCGCGCACAGCCACTGCCGAAAAGCAGCGCCACGCCCAGCAAGAAAGGCCCTATCCGTCGATACATTAGCAACACCCCTGCGCGGCTTATAACGCGGCCTCGGGCCGCCCGACAACCGGACGGAATAACGCAGGAAGAGCGTGCCGGTTGCGCCGTTAAGGTTAGCGGATCGTTAATGCTTCTCGGGCACATTCCGCCGACGAACCGCGGAGGGAGGGTTCGGCCTTGATTTTCGGGGTGGGGACAGGATGGCGGAAGCGGACGAAGTCGGCGCGCGCGGCAAGCGTGGGCCCGAAAAGCCAGTGCATCGCGGCGACGCGCCGCCACGCGCGGACATGGATTCGCCCGACGCGCTTCGCCAACTGCTCGATGCAGGCTCGGACTGGGTCTGGGAGACCGATGCCGAACTGCGGTTCTCCTGGCTTTCACCCACCTACCAGGCGGCCACCGGCATCGATCCGGCTGATGTGCTGGGTCGGTTCCGCTTCGATTTCCTCAACCAGGTCCTGAAGGGTAACCACAGCGCGACGGCGCATCTGGAGGACCTGCAGGCGCGCCGGCCGTTCCGCGACTTCGTCTATGAACTGAAGGGAGGCGGCGCCGCCTGCCGCTGGGTGCTGACGTCAGGCTTCCCACGGTTCGACAACGAAGGAAAATTTGCCGGCTACCGCGGCATAGGCCGCAACGTCACCGCATTGGCCGGCGCCTTCGAGACCATGGAGCAAAACCGGTCGTCGGGCAGCGATCCCGACCGGCATCTTGCCGACCTCGAACGGACGATGGACGCCATGCACATGGGCGTCGTGCTGCTCGATGGCAAGCTCGACACGCTGATCGTCAACAAGGCCTATCGCGACCTGTCCAGCATTCCGGACGGGGTTGTAACCGTTGGCGCTCCCTTCAGCCAGTTGATGGAACTCAACCGCCGCAACGGCATCTATGGCGATATCGACGAACAGCAGTGGCAGCGCTACCTCGCCGGCCGTATCGAGGAGATTCGCGCCGGCTCCGTCGCGCCTCGCGAATTTGTCCATGCCGGCGGCAGGACGATGATGTTCTCGGTGACGGCGCTGTCCGGCGGCAAGCGGCTCTTGACCTACTATGAGGTTACCGAACTCAAGCGTCGCGACGCCGAGATCGAAGGCGCCAACGCCAAAATCGCCGAGACCTTCGTCAATCTCCGCACCATGGTCGATGAGATGCCGATCGGTGTTCTCGTGCTGGATGCCGATATGCGCGCCGAAGTCATCAATCGCGCCTTCTACGACTTCTGGAGGATCGATCCAGGCCGCGCCGGGATCGGCTCGGCCTTTCGCGAACTCATGGAAGCCAGCCGCGCCATTGACCCTTACGGCGCCGATGACGCTGCCTGGCAACGTCATACCGCCGAGCGCGAAGCCGAAATCAGGGCCGGCGTCGCCGGCTCCAGACAATTGCCGCACAATGACGGGCGCACGCTTGTCGCGTCGCTGGCACCGCTGCCCGGCGGCAAGCGGCTCATCTCCTATGTCGACGTCACCGACATGAAGGGGCGTGAGACCGAGGCACAGGACGCGCGCAAGTACCTAGCCAGCGTGCTGGAATCGCTGCCGGCCGGCGTCATCATCTACGACCGCGACGACAAGTTCGTCTTCGCCAACCGCAAACTGCAGGACACGCTGCCGGCGCTGAAGCCCTTCTGGCAGCCTGGCTGCAGCTTCCGCGAGGCGCTGGAATTCGGCCAGTCGGTCGGCTATTTCCGCTCGAGCGGCGATGCCGGGATCGACAGGCTGTACGGGGTCGAACCCGAACGCTGGCTCGACAGCATACTGGCCCGCTACCACCTGCCGAATTCTTCCTACGAGCGCCTCAATGCCGATGGGCGCTGGTACCAGGTCTACGACATGCGCACCGATGACGGGACGTTCATCGGCGTGCGCGTCGACATCACCGACATCAAGAGCCGCGAGGCGGCGCTGCGCGACTCGATGCGCCAGATCGATCTCTTCCGCCACGTGATGGACGAGTTGCCGGTGGCCGCCTTCATCAAGGCGCAGGACCTGAGCATCGAATTCGTCAACAAGGCTTGGTGCGCGCTGACCGGCATCGCCAAGGAAGACGTCATCGGCCGGACCGACCGTGAGCTGTTCGGCACACAAGACGCGGAAGGCTACAGCCATGACGACACCCAGGTCGTCGTAACCGGCCAGGGCCTCGAGGTCGAAGAACCTGTCACCCATAGCGACGGCACGGTGCGGCAGTTGATGACGCGCAAGAGCCGCCTGGTGGCGACAGACGGATCGGTGCATCTGGTCGGCTCCAGCACCGATATCACCGACGTCAAGGCGCGCGAGAAGGCTCTGGAAGAGAGCATGCGCGAGAACGAGGTGTTCCGCAGCCTGATCGACAATGTACCGGTGTCGATCTACGCCAAGCGCTCCGATCTCAGGCAGTTCTATGTCAACAAGGGCTGGTGCGATCTGACCGGTCTCAGCAGGGAAGATGCGATCGGCAAGACCGACATCGAGATTTTCGGGGAGGACGGCGAGGCTTTCGTGGCCGGCGATCTCGCCGTGCTGCGCACCGGCGACACCCAGGAGGTCGAGGAGACGGTGCGGCTTGCCGACGGCAGCGTCAGGCATCAGTTCGCGCGCAAGGGCGCGATGATCGCGTCGGACGGTTCGCTCTACCTGATCGGATCGACCACCGACATCACAGAACTGAAAATGCGCGAGGCGGAGCTCAGCGAGGCGCGCCAGCGTGCCGTGCTCGCCGACCGCGCCAAGTCGGAATTCCTCGCCAATATGAGCCATGAGATCCGCACGCCGATGAACGGTGTGCTGGGCATGGCTGAACTCCTGGCCAAATCCAATCTCGATCCCAAGCAGAAAACGTTCACCGACATCATCGTCAAGTCGGGCAACGCGCTGTTGACGATCATCAACGACATCCTGGATTTCTCCAAGATCGATGCCGGCCAGATGGTGCTCGATCCGGCGCCCTTCAACCTTGCCGAGGCGATCGAGGACGTGGCGACGCTGGTGTCGACACGCGCCAAGGAAAAGGATCTCGAACTCATCGTGCGTGTCGAGCCGAGGCTCGAAAGCCTGTTCATCGGCGATGTCGGCCGCATCCGGCAGATCGTCACCAATCTGGTCGGCAATGCGGTGAAATTCACCGACGAAGGCCATGTGCTGGTCGACGTGACCGGTGAGAGGGTTCCGACCGGAACCAGGCTGACGATCTCGGTCACCGACACCGGGATCGGCATCCCCGAGGAAAAACTGAAGCTGGTGTTCGAAAAATTCAGCCAGGTCGACACCTCCTCGACACGGCGGCACGAGGGCACCGGGCTTGGCCTTGCCATCACCTCACGGCTGGTCGAACTGATGGGCGGCACCATCGGCGTCGAGAGCGCCGAGGGAAAGGGCTCGACCTTCTGGTTCACCGTGACGCTGCCCAGGGCCGGACAGAGCGGGCAGCGCATCATGCCAGTGGATGTGACGGGCGCACGCGTGCTGATCGTCGACGACAATGCCGTCAACCGGGCCATCCTGACCGAGCAGATGACCTCGTGGACGTTCGATTCCTGCGCGGCCGAAAGCGGCGCGGAGGGCCTCAAGGTGCTGATCGCGGCCGCCGCCTATGGCGTGCGTGTGGATTGCGTCGTGCTCGACTACCAGATGCCCGAGATGAGCGGCGCCGAAATGGCGCGTGTCGTGCGCAGCACCGAAGGCCTAGCCGACACGCCCATCATCATGCTGACCTCGGTCGACCAGTCGCTTGCCAACACCAGCTACCGCGATCTCGGCATCGACGCCCAGCTGATCAAGCCGGCGCGCTCCTCGGTGCTTCTGGAGACGCTGGTGGCGACTATCCAGCGTCATCGCCACGCCACGGACAGCCAGGCCGTCCAGCCGCTCGCAGCCGAAAGGCCCAAAGCTCCCCAGCCGCCGCCGCTGGCGCTGTCCGAACAACGCGCGCAATTGCAGCCGCCGCCGGTTCGGCCTCGGCTGCCCGTCACTGGCGGTGATGGACACAGGCTGGATATACTGGTGGCCGAGGACAATGAGGTGAACCAGATGGTCTTCACCCAGATCCTTGGCGAGACCGGCCATGGTTTCGAGATCGTCGGCAATGGCCGCAGGGCGCTCGAGGCTTTCGGCAAGCTCAATCCATGCATGATCCTGATGGATGTCTCGATGCCGGAGATGAGCGGGCTCGAAGCGACCGCCGCGATCCGCCGGCTGGAGCAGGAAACCGGCACGCATGTGCCGATCATCGGCGTGACCGCGCATGCGCTCAAGGGCGATCGCGAACGCTGCCTGGAGGCGGGCATGGACGACTATCTGCCCAAGCCGATCAGCCCCAGGGCCCTGCTGGACAAAGTCGAGCGCTGGCTCGGCGCCGGCCGCCAGGTCCAGCGCAACGCGGGATAGCACGGCGTCGCCCTGTTCCAAGGATCCGAATCAATCGCGGATGATGCTGCTACCCCTGCGTGCAATGCCTATGGTGCGATCGCACCATACCAAAGCCGGCGCCGAGCCGGGACAATGGCAAAATCGAATTCCGCCCTTGCAGTTACGGGCGGGAGCAGCGACCGCCGGCAACAAACAGCGTCAACCTACCCCAACGGACCTGTTTTTGGCGATGGCCCGGCCATGACACGCTCTGGCCTTGAGCAACGCGCTCCCGTCCGGATTTTCTTCATCCGAGAAAGCCACGTCGAATCCGGCGGCGGCTCCGGCCGGTGGATGGCTCAAGTCCCTGATTCCGGGCGCAAACCCGGATCAGGCCACGGCCATCCGACGCGACCGCCTTTTGCACAGCCGGCGACGCGTTACCGGGCTGACACGAAACTGTCATGCGACTGTAATAATCCAAGGCTATTGGCCTCAGCGGGCGCTGGTTTGGAATGGCGCCGAGAGACCATCTTCCGAACAGGAGCAGGCCACATGAGACATTTCATCCGCTCGGCGGCCGTTGCGATCGCAATGGCTACAGCGTCTACCTTCACCCTTTCCGCAGCCATCGCAGCTGATCTTTCCGGCGCTGGCTCGACCTTCATCTATCCGGTGTTCGCCAAGTGGGCCGACACCTACAAGAAGGACACCGGCATCGGCCTCAACTATCAGTCGATCGGTTCGGGCGGCGGCATCAAGCAGGTCATCGCCAAGACCGTGACCTTCGGCGCCACCGACAAGCCGATGTCCGACGCCGATCTGGAAAAGAACGGCCTCGTGCAGTTCCCGATGGTGATGGGCGGCATCGTGCCGATCATCAACCTGACCGGCGTCAAGCCGGGCGAACTCGTCCTCGACGGCAAGACGCTCGCCCAGATCTATCTCGGCGCCATCACCACCTGGGACGATGCCGCGATCAAGGCGCTGAACCCCGGTCTCACCCTGCCGTCGACCGCGATCGCCGTCGTGCATCGTTCGGACGGCTCGGGCACCACCTTCAACTTCACCAACTATCTGGTGAAGCTCTCGCCCGACTGGAAGGACAAGGTCGGTTCGGACTCCGCCGTCGAATGGCCGACGGGCGTCGGCGCCAAGGGCAGCGAAGGCGTTGCCAACACCGTCAAGCAGACGGACGGCGGCATCGGCTACGTCGAATACGCCTATGCCAAGCAGAACAACCTGTCCTACTCCAAGATGCTGAACGCAGCCGGCAAGGTCGTCGAGCCGTCGCTCGAATCCTTCGGCGCTGCCGCTTCGAATGCCGACTTCAAGGGCGCCAAGAACTTCAACGTCATCATCACCAACGAGCCCGGCGACACCACCTGGCCGATCGCTGCCTCGACCTGGGTCCTGATCCACAAGGCTCCGGATGATGCCGCTGCCACCGGCGAAGCCCTGAAGTTCTTTGCATGGGCCTACAAGGACGGCAAGGAAACCGCCAAGGCGCTCGACTACGTCTCGATCCCCGACAGCGTCGTCGACCTGGTCAAGGCTTCGTGGAAGGCCGACATCCAGGCCGGCGGCAAGCCCGTCTACGTTGGCGAGTAACATCCTCCAAAGGAGCGCCGCGCCCGCGGCGCTCCTTTTCCTTCAACCGAAAGAGCCGAGCTTGACATGAGCGCTGTCCAGGAAGCCTTGCCAGCCGTTAGAAGTTCGCGCGATGCCACCGTTCGACGGTTCGCACTGACCGACGCAATCTTCCACGCGACAACCCGCGCCGCCGCGATATTGGTGCTGGTCCTGCTCGGCGGCGTTGCGATCTCGCTGTTTGCCGGTTCCTGGCAAGCCCTGTCGACCTTCGGCTTTTCCTTCCTGACCAGCGAAAGCTGGAACCCGGTGACGGAGAAGTTCGGCGCCCTGGCGCCGATCTACGGCACCATCATCACCTCGGCCATCGCCATCCTGATCGCCGTGCCGCTCGGCATCGGCATTGCCATCTTCCTCACCGAGCTTTGCCCACGCCCGCTGCGGCGTCCGATCGGCATGGCGGTTGAACTGCTGGCGGGCATCCCTTCGATCATCTACGGCATCTGGGGCCTGTTCGTGCTGGCGCCGTTTCTGCAGACGACGGTGCAGCCCTTCATCATCAGCGTGTTCCACGGCATTCCGGGCCTCAACAGCCTGTTCGCAGGCCCTCCTTACGGCATCGGCCTGCTGACCTCGGCGATGATCCTGGCCATCATGATTCTGCCTTTCATCACCTCGATCACCAAGGACGTCTTCGATACGGTGCCGTCGGTGCTGAAGGAATCGGCCTATGGCATCGGCTGCACGACCTGGGAGGTCACGCGCCGGGTCGTCATTCCCTACACCCGCATCGGCATCATGGGCGGCGTCATGCTCGCCCTCGGCCGCGCCCTCGGTGAAACGATGGCGGTGACCTTCGTCATCGGCAACGCGCACCGCATCTCGACGTCGCTGTTTGCGCCGGCAACGACCATCTCGGCGACCATCGCCAACGAATTCACCGAAGCGGTCGGCGACCTCTACACTTCCTCGCTGGTCGCGCTCGGCCTCATCCTGTTCGTTATCACCTTCCTGATCCTTGCCATCGCCCGCTACATGCTGATGCGCATCGACGCCCGCACGGGAGCCTGACCGATGTCGACAGCCGCATCGCTTCACCAGAGCCGCAAGCGCAAGAATGGCGTGATGATGGCGCTGTGCGTCATCGCCGCCTGCATCGGCCTTGCCTGGCTGGCGTTGATCCTTGGCGCCTTGCTCTACAAGGGCCTGGCCGGCGTCTCCCTCTCGGTCTTCACGGAAATGACGCCGCCGCCCGGCGACGCCGGCGGCCTGCTCAATGCCATCTACGGCAGCATCGTGATGACCATCATCGGCATCATCGTCGGCACGCCGATCGGCGTGCTGGCCGGCACCTATATGGCCGAATATGGCCGCTTCTCGAAGCTCACCACGGTAGTGCGCTTCATCAACGACATCCTTCTGTCGGCGCCGTCGATCATCATCGGCCTGTTCGTCTATGAGCTGATGGTGCGGCCGATGGGGCATTTCTCGGCGATCGCCGGTGCCGTGGCACTCGCCATCCTGGTCATCCCCGTCGTCGTGCGCACCACCGAGGACATGCTCAACCTGGTGCCCAACGCCTTGCGCGAAGCCGGCACCGCGATCGGCGCGCCGCGCTGGGTGGTCATCCGCTCGGTTGCCTATCGTGCCGCGCTTTCGGGCATCGTCACCGGCATATTGCTGGCCATCGCCCGCATCTCCGGCGAAACCGCACCGCTTCTTTTCACGGCGCTGAACAACCAGTTCTGGTCGAGCAATCTCAACGCGCCGATGGCCAGCCTGCCTGTCACCATCTTCCAGTTCGCTCTCAGCCCCTATGAGGAATGGCAGCAGCTGGCCTGGACCGGTGCACTCATAATCACATTGACGGTTCTCGCGCTCAGCATCTTTGCGCGCAGCCTGACCGGACGCAGAGAGGACAAATGAGCCAGATGTTGTCTCCAGACATGACGATCGCCGCAGAGGCGGCGACCAAGGCCAAGATCGAGGTCAAGAACCTCAATTTCTACTACGGCCAGTCGAAGGCGCTGAAGGACATCACGCTGTCGCTGCCCGAGCGCAGCGTCACCGCCTTCATCGGCCCGTCGGGTTGCGGAAAGTCGACGCTGCTGCGCGTCTTCAACCGCATCTACGAGCTTTATCCCAAGCAGACCGCCGAGGGCCAGGTGCTGCTCGACGGCCAGAACGTTCTCGACCGCTCGCAGGACCTCAACCTGCTGCGCACCAAGATCGGCATGGTGTTCCAGAAGCCGACGCCGTTCCCGATGTCGATCTACGAGAACATCGCTTTCGGCGTCAGGCTCTACGAGAAGATCAGCAAGGCCGAGATGGACGGCCGCGTCGAGCAGGCGCTCAAGCGCGCGGCACTGTGGACCGAGGTCAAGGACAAGCTCAATGCTAGCGGCCTCAGCCTGTCGGGCGGCCAGCAGCAGCGGCTGTGCATCGCCCGCACCGTGGCGGTGAAGCCAGAAGTCATCCTGCTCGACGAGCCTGCCTCGGCGCTCGACCCGCTGTCGACCGCCAAGATCGAGGAGCTGATCGACGAGCTGCAGGCCGACTACACGATCGTCATCGTCACCCACAACATGCAGCAGGCGGCGCGCGTCTCGAAGCAGACCGCCTTCATGTATCTGGGCGAACTGGTCGAATTCGACCGCACCGAGAAGATCTTCACGTCGCCCCGCGAGAAGCGCACGCAAGACTACATAACCGGCCGCTTCGGCTGATCGCACGCATACGAGGACCAGGATCATGGCCGAACACACAGTCGCAGCCTTCGACGAGGATCTCGGACAGATCAGCAGGCTGATCAGCGACATGGGCGATCTCGCCGGCTCGATGGTCGGCGGCGCCACCAAGGCGCTGCTGAACTCCGACAATGCGCTCGCCCAGCGCGTCGTCTCCGACGACGCCATCATGGATGCGCGCCAGCGCGAACTCGACGACCGCGCCATCACGCTGATCGCCAAGCGCCAGCCGATGGCCGATGATCTGCGCCATGTCGTCGGCTCGATCCGCATGGCCGGCGATCTCGAACGCATTGGCGACCTTGCCAAGAACATCGCCAAGCGCGTCGGCACTGTCGGCCTCAGCGCCACGCCGCGCGACCTCTCGCATTCCATCGACGCCATGGCGCAGCTGGTGCTGATCCAGGTGCAGGGCGTGATCGAGGAGTATGCGGCGCGCGATGCCGCGGCACTGGCGAAGCTGCGCGCCGACGATGAGCGCATCGACGTCAAATACACCTCCGTCTTCCGCGAACTGCTGACCTATATGATGGAGGATCCGCGCAACATCACGGCTTGCACGCATCTGTTGTTCTGCGCCAAGAATCTCGAACGCATCGGCGACCACGTGACCAACATCGCCGAGAATGCGTACTATGTCCTGACCGGTACGCAGCTGCCCGCCAACCGTCCAAAACAGGACGAGACGGCGATGTCGGCGCCGGCGGCCTGAGCGCAGGGGTAACCAACCGATGATCGCACCACGCATCATGGTGGTGGAGGACGAGGAGCCGCTCGGCGTGCTCCTCCGCTACAATCTGGAATCGGAGGGTTACCAGGTCGAGGTGGTGACACGCGGCGACGAAGCCGAAATCCGCCTGCAGGAGAACGTGCCCGACCTGCTCGTGCTCGACTGGATGGTGCCGGCGGTATCCGGCATCGAACTCTGCCGGCGATTGCGGATGCGGCCCGAGACCGAGCGGCTGCCGATCATCATGCTGACCGCGCGGGGCGAGGAAAGCGACCGTGTACGCGGGCTTTCCACCGGCGCCGACGACTATCTGGTCAAGCCGTTCTCGACGCCGGAATTCATGGCCCGCATCAAGGCGCTGCTGCGCCGCGCCAAGCCGGAAGTGCTGTCCAGCGTGCTCAAGGTCGGCGATATCGTGCTCGACCGTGAATCGCACCGGGTCTACCGCAAGAAGAGCGAGATCCGGCTCGGGCCGACCGAATTCCGCCTGCTCGAATTCATGATGCGCCATCCTGGCCGCGTGTTCTCGCGCAGCCAGCTGCTCGACAATGTCTGGGGCGAGACGATCTACATCGACGAGCGTACCGTGGACGTGCATGTCGGCCGGTTGCGCAAGGCGGTCAACAATGGTCGCATGCCGGATGTCATCCGTACCATTCGTGGGGCGGGCTACGCGATCCGGGAAGACTAGAGCTTGCCTCATCCCGATAAAATCGGGATGAGGCTCCAAGATCGAAACTCCAATCAGCAGGTAGTCGCCAATGCCGTGAAGAGGGTGATCAGCGGACTTCGACTTCTCCCAACAGATGTTGCCGCCTCATCTCCTCTTCGACCCATACAGCAACGCGCTGGAGCTTTGAATGTTTGATGTCTCGAATGATCAGCTGCGTAGTGGCCGCGTCGACCTCGCCGATAATAATTTCGCCCCAGCCGTTGGTTCGCAGGAAGCGGTAGACGTCCTCGCCGAAGTTGCGAACACGATGGACGAGGCCGTAAAACTCGGCCTGATCTATGTTGAAGTTGATCACCAACGAACGGGACATCAGCAGATCATACAGGCAGACACATTGCCAATTGATGTCGCAACGGGCCGAACGCGGTCGTTCAGAATGATCGAGTTTCGCCCTGACCGTCAGGCAACGTTCTTTCCGGCACCCGTTCTTGCCTGCACGCCCGGCGCGAAAATCTCCTGGTCGACGAAGGTCAGCGCGCGCATGGCGCAACCTTCGCGGATCAGCGGCAGTTCGTTCGGTTCGGTGTCGAAGGAGATCGATTCCGAGTGCTGACCACCGGCGGTCTGGGCGATCGCCTCGCGCAATGCCGGCTCGATCAGATCGAAGGCGGCGGCGCTGACGCCGACCATGGCAACGGGCGCCGGATCGATCAGCGCGAACAGGCTGCCGAGGCCGTAACCCAGTGCCTCGCCGGCCTTGCGATAGGCTTCGCGCTCGGGCCCGTCCCGTTCCCGTGCCGTCGCGGCCAGCGCCCGCATCTGCGCGTCGCTGACATCGGCCACCGGCTCGGTGTCCTCGCCGAGCTGCCTGGCATTGCGCCAGATGGCGTAATTGCCGGCATAGGCCTCGACACAGCCGCGCCGCCCGCAGCGGCAGAGCGCGCCGCCGGGCCGATGGATCATGTGGCCGAACTCGCCGCCCGAGGAATGGGTGCCGGTGAACAGCTCGCCCTTCAGCACCAGCCCCATGCCGATGCCGTGCGAAAGCAGGATGGCGATGAAGTCGTCGCGGTAGCGCTCGGGATCGCGCCTGCGCAGCGCCACCGCCATCATGTTGCAGTCGTTTTCCATGGTGGCGGGGATGCCGAACTCGGCTTCGAGTATGTCGGCGAAGGCGATGTCGGTCTGCGGCGTGATCGGCGACCACAGCATCGCCCGGGCCTCGGTATCGGTGATGCCCTGGATCGCCAACGCGATGCGGGCGACGCTGCGCACGTCAATGTCGGGATCCTCGAGGCGCCGCCTTACGATGGCCACGCATTCGCCGATCAGCGCCTCGCGCGACATGGTCAGCGTGTCCAGCCGGCGCTGTTCTTCCGATATCACCTGGCCGGCATAGTCGATGACTGCGACCGACAGGAAATTCAGCGACAGCACCACGGTCATCACAGCCGCGGCCTCCGGAGTGAGGCCGAGGCCGACCTGCGGCCTGCCGCGTTTCAGCGCGCCGGCCTCGCTCGGCTTGCCCTCGGCCAGGATGCCTTCGCCGATCAGGTCTGAGGAAATCGCCGATATGGTCGAATGGCTGAGGCCGGTGGTCGCGGCGATCTCGGTGCGTGAGGGCCGGCCAGCCTGGCGCACGGCCGCGATCACCATCGCGCGGTTGCGCCGGCGCAGATCGTCGTGGCGGATTCCGACCGACATGTTTTTTCACATCCTCCCGGTCGCCGCGGTTCTTCCGGCCTCCCTCGAACGCTGCCGGCGACACGGTCAAATACTGGCAGAAGCGGCCGGTGCTGTCATTTATTTATTGCGAAGCTCGAAAAAAATTCAGAGGGACATCAAAATCCATCAGAATCGTTGTTGACAGCGTTCCGGTGTTGGATCAGTGTTTTTTCGAGGCTCGAAAAAATAGGGCCTCTGTGCCGGCCTTAGGGCCAGTTTGGTCGCGCCATACGCGGCGCAGGGAGGAATATCATGAAGAGATTCACGGCCGCCATCCTGGCGGGTGTCGCCATGTCGCTGACGCTTGCGTCGGTCGCGCAGGCGAAAGACAAGGTCATCGGCGTTTCGTGGTCCAACTTCCAGGAAGAGCGCTGGAAGACCGACGAGGCCGCCATGAAGAAGGCGATTGAGGCCGCCGGCGACAAGTACATTTCCGCCGACGCGCAGTCCAATCCCGGCAAGCAGCTTACCGATGTCGAGAGCCTGATCTCGCAGGGCGCCAATTCGCTGATCATCCTGGCCCAGGATGCCTCGGCCATCGGCCCGGCCGTGCAGAAAGCGCTGGACGAAGGCATTCCGGTCGTCGGCTATGACCGCCTGATCGAGAACAAGGACGTCTTCTACCTGACCTTCGACAACAAGGAAGTCGGGCGTTTGCAGGCCAGCGCGGTGTTCAAGGCCAAGCCGGAAGGCAACTATGTCTTCATCAAGGGCTCGGGCGCCGATCCGAATGCCGACTTCCTGTTCGCAGGCTCGATGGAAGTGCTTAAGGCCGCCATCGACAGCGGCAAGATCAAGAATGTCGGCGAGGCCTATACCGACGGCTGGCTGCCTGCCAACGCCCAGAAGAACATGGAGCAGTTCCTGACCGCCAACGACAACAAGGTCGACGCGGTCGTCGCGGCCAATGACGGCACCGCCGGCGGCGTCGTCGCGGCGCTGACGGCGCAGGGGCTTGCTGGCACCGTGCCGGTCTCGGGGCAGGACGGCGACCATGCCGCGCTGAACCGTATCGCGCTCGGCACCCAGACCGTGTCGGTGTGGAAGGACGCGCGCGAACTCGGCAAGAACGCCGCCGAGATCGCCTCGCAGCTGGCCGACGGCAAGAAGATGACCGATATCGCCGGTGTGAAGGACTTCACGACGCCTGGCGGCAACACCGTCAAGTCGCTGTTCCTGACCCCGGTCGCCATCACCAAGGACAATCTCAACGTCGTCATCGATGCCGGCTGGATCAAGAAGGACGAAGTCTGCGCGGGCGTTGCCGCCGGCAGCGTCGCCGCCTGCAACTAAACGGCGCAATACCGTTCGATATCGACGCCGCGGCCCCAAAGCCGCGGCGGTTATAAAAGGGCATACCCC
>NZ_VFTA01000046.1:0-41195 GCF_007003935.1 Mesorhizobium sp. WSM4310 | reverse complement strand
CGGGGTATCGACCAGTTCAGGCTCCATCGGCTTGATGAATTTCAGACGCATACCCAGGACTCGCAAACACGCGATTCAATTAGCTTGCGCTAAAATAGTTCCAGAACATTTTAGGTAAGTTGAATGTTTCACTCGCCGCAACATGAGGCACCGTATGTCGCGAGCGCCGAAAGTTGGAGACGAGATCACGTTGACAGCCACCATCCTGAAAGTGATGGAGAGCGGCGTGTCGAGCGTAAGCCTTCCGAGTTACAACTTCCCACTTGCGGTCGACTCGCCGGCAAAGGCCACGGCAGGTCAGAAAATAGAAGTCAGGGGATTTGTCACCCGGGTCGACAAGGAGGATGGTAAAGTTACCGTCCGCATCGATGGCGGCGGCCTCGTCACGGGGGATGCCGATTCAATCACGAACGTGTCGGCGACATCGCGGGTCAGCGTGCGCCAATAGCTATGGAGATGCTCGAACGCCCGCCCTAGGACTTCGGTTGAAATCCAAATGAAGGAAGTCGGTTCTGCGCGCGCTCGGGACGTCTCTTAAGGTTCCCTTCTGCGAACAGCCCGTCTCGCACCCAACCACCCGAGACGGGCTTGGAAGCTTCGGGGACAGGGTCACAACCCTTGACTTCCGGCGCCATAACTCAGGAAAGCAGAAAATGTTCCCTGCTGAGCCCAGGAACTTTCACCCAGGCGGATCGTTCGAACCGGCATGCACGAACCTTCCCGATCTTGGACCGCCTATTCCCGGCAAGCGACATGGCGCCGAGCCGGCACGGGTGGAGGACAATTTCTACGCCTGCTCCTACTGTGGGCAGTTGGTCGACCAGCGACTTGCGCCAGGTGTTCTGGCACGAGGAGCCGGGGCACCAGGCGCTGCGCCGGGTCCGCGAATAGACGAAGGCCGTCTTCACCCCGTTGGCGTAGTTGATCTCCTTGGTCTGGCCGTCAGCCTCATAGAGCGTCGAGGTGATGAAGGCGGGGGCGGAGATCTTGGTGCAGCCCGCGCGTATCAACGCGTCGCGGTGCAGATCGAGGTTCTGGTCATCCGTCGAAACGCGCGCGTGATGGTGCTGGCGGGCCTTCGCCCCTCGGACGCGCAAGGGGCTGCCGCGCCGAACCCGGCCAACTTTGTCCGCACCCTGCTTGATGCGCCCGCAGCCGGGATGGACTTTGGCCGGGCAAAGCTGGCGATCGACAAGTTCGTCGATCCCTCGACCGATGGTTGCCGCCTTGCCGAGATCGACAGCATGCTCGTTACGGTCAAAAAATGATCGCGACACTTCGGCCCGAAGCTGCCTCGACCAGCATGGAGAAGATGAAGGCTCTGCGCACCTTCCTCTACGAGGGCGGCTGGTGGAACAATAGCCGGCCGTTCGAATACGACCTGTCCGATTCCTATGGCCAAAAGCCCGGCTCTCAGTCGCTGGTCAACTACCTCGCGACCCGGAAAGGCAATTGTGTCTCGATGCCGGCGCTGTTCGTCACTCTCGGGTAGCGGCTCGGCCTCAATGTCACGCTGTCGACGGCGCCGCTGCATGTGTTCGTCAAGTTCACCGACGATGCCACGGCAAGACCTGGAACCTCGAGACGACCAGCGGCGCGGGATTCACGCGTGACGCGTGGTGTCGGCAAAAGCTCGAGATGACCGACGAGGCGATAGCCAATGGCGTCTATCTCAAGACGCTGTCCTGGCTGCATCCGGAACTCAAGAAACTCGGCCTTCCGGCCGTCTGCCTGGAGACGCGGCACGTGCGCGCCGCAATGTCGGCGCAGCGCAACAAAACCGACAAGGCCGATGCGCTCGGAATCGCCCACATCATGCGCACCGGCTGGTTCCGGCAGGCCCATATCAAGTCGGAAAGCTGCTACCGCACGAAGCTTCTGCAGACGCACCGGCGCAATCTGAAAGCCAAGTTCCGCGACCTGGAGAACGCCATCCGCCATCCACTGAAGGCATTCGGCATCCGACTGGGCAGGTCGGGCGAGGGGGCTTTCGAGCAGGCGGTGCGCACCGCGGTGGCGGACGATCCGCTGTCGTCCGAGCTGATGGACGCCATGCTGGCGGCGCGCGCAGCGACGTGGAGACAGTATTGCCGGCTGCACGATCTGGTCGTGAAAATGGTGGCACGCAGCGAACTGTGCCGACGCTTCATGGCAATCCCCGGTGTCGGCCCCATCACAGCACTTTCGTTCATGACGGCGATCGACGATCCGTCGCGCTTCCGTCGCTCACGCGACGTCGCGGCCTACTTCGGACTGACCTCGCGGCGCTGGCAGTCGGGCACCTCGATCGACGTTCAGGGCCGAATATCGGAGGCTGGCGATGCTGATGTGCGACGCTCGCTTTACGAGGCGGCATCGGGGCTGATGACGCGCTTCGAGGGCTCGGACAAGGTCAAGAGCTGGGGCCGGGCGATCGCCAAACGATCATGCCACCGCAAGGCCTGTGTCGCCGTGGCGCGCAAGCTGACCGACGGAGCGTTCTATGTCGGCGATTCCGCGGCGACCCGGAGAGATGTCGCCCGGCGCGCTCATCGCAAGGATCGCAGGCCGCTGGGGCGCATCGATGAGCGGTGCAACGGAAATTGAAACGCATGACGCCGACACGCTGACGGGCGCCACCTGACACAAGAGATCCGCTCCAGCGGATGAGGACCGATGCAGACCAGGAACGACGGAACGCACGCTATCTTTCCTGCGGCCGCGCCGATCGCGAGACGGCCGGACCGCGCCGGATTGCCTGTGACGCTGCCCCCCAGTCCGATGGAAAAGTACGCCACGACGGTTCCAGTGCTGCTTTCATGCAACTGGCAGACCCCGTCGCAGATCGCGGAAGACTGCACGGCGCATCGGGGGTCGACGCCAGAATACGGATCGTGACATAGAGCATAGAATAGTGTATTATCGTAGCATAGAGGAGGAACGACGATAGATAGCAAGTCTCGCAAAGTACGACCGATTTAGATGGCAAGATAAAAGACCGCACATACGGCGGTCGGTCGGTTGTATTCTCTGGGTTTTTCGCCCCTTGCTGCACATTGCGCGCTTTTGCTACAATGTGCGATTTGATATTAAGATATCGATTTCATGTTGGAATCTACAAGGTGCGCAGTGCATCCGCTGGCAAACACTGGGCTCGCAGCGTGCTCTTCAACGTCTGGCCTTGGCCAAAAGCGACCTGTCAGCTTGTTGCCGGACAGTTGAAATTCCGACACGTTTCCTCGACACGCCAACGACAGAATATGCGGCTCGGAGTTGGTGTTGGGCGATGTTTAGCAAACGGTCGTTTGGCGGACATCGCGGTGTGCATATTGGCCATCACGGCGACGTCGCCCTCGTGCTTCGAGTGCAGGCTTTGTGCCTCATGGGGTTGGGACCGGCTTTGCCAACTCCTGCAAGCAGGCATTGCTGGCGGTGAACGCTAGGGTGAATGGATGGGCCAGGGCCACGCATCGCACGAGACCAGCTTCTAAGTCTCTGCTGAAAAGCAATGTGCGGAGTCGTGACACCAACGTGTCAATTGAGTGCTGCCCATCCAGTCACAAGTAGGAGAAGAAGGGTGACGAGTGCGCCAGAGACGTACAGGATCGTCCTGATGCTGCCTCCCTTAGCGGCATTTCCGCCACGCAAGTAGACTCCCAGATGGAGCAGGCGTATCCCCAGGTGGGCGCCCACAAGCGCCGCCAAAATGGTCGGTTTGACGCCAACCATCATCGCTAGCACCGCGGGCACGACAAAGGGCGCCAGTGCCTCGACCGAATTCATGTGGACGCGATCGATCCTATAGAGCAGATTTTCGTCGTCTGCCGGGATCACCGGCCCGGAAAGTGCCCCCGCAAATCCCTTTGACGAACCAGAATAGATTGCCAACACCACCGACAGCAAACAGAGGGTGAGCACGCCGAGGATGCTTAACCAATAGACTTCCATTTTGTCTCCACTCCCAAGAATCGCGGTGGGTCCAACCGAGCTTCCGGGTCACGCCCCTTAACCGGCTGCGTTGTCAGGCCGCTCGACGGTGAAAAGGTCTTGGAACCGCTGCAGGTACAGCGGCCAGCCCTGATCGCTATCAACTCCACCGCGCACACCTTCCCAGCCTTCGCCGTGGCGTTCGAAATTCCGATGTTCGATCTCAACCAGGGTTCTTTTTTCTGTCTCGGCCGTGAACCGGACTTCCCATTCGCTGGTCTTGTTCAGGTTGGTCTCGATCTGCCATCGAGGGCTGATGTCCCAGCTCAGAACCAGCCGGTGAGGTGGATCGTAGGCCAGTACGCGGGCCCAGCGGCACTCGCTGCCGTCCACGCCGCGATCGTAGACGTGACCGCCGACCCGACGCTCGAAGATCGTCTCGGCGATAGGTACCGCGAGCAGATTGTGCTCGCGCGGTTTGAAGCTGCCGAAATCCTCGGTGAACACTTTGAAGGCGCGCGCGATTGTCGCTTCGACGACCACGGAATGCCTAACGGGAGCGGGCCCTGGTTGCTTGATCATGTCTCGTCCTTAGTCGGTTCCTCGACGGCCAGCTTGTAGCCCGCGAGCGTCTTCACCCAGAACTGGTCGATCTCTGCCCGAAAGGCCGCGAGGCCATCCGGATCAATCCGGTAGATGCGTTCCTTGCCGGAGCGCGTGTCGGCGACCAGCCCGGCATCCTTGAGGACCCTCAGGTGTTGCGAGACCGCCGGCCTTGTCACGGGCAGCGCATTGGCCAGCCCGCTGACCGAACTGGGCTGGTCGACCAGCAGTTCGAAGATCGTGCGCCGTGTGGGGTCACCGAGCGCTGCCCAATATTTCGCGTTAGTAGCCACTAACGCGAACTTAGATCGACGGGGTCCCTTTTGTCAACCTGAGCAGTCGACGCTATGGAACCTTCCCTGACGCCGGGTGCCAGCATCACGCCCAAAAAGCGGTGAAACGCGCTCTCGAACTCGATGCCGACGCCACTCTCGAAAAATGGACCGATCCGATGCTCGCGCCCTATGGTGATGCCACTTACCTTGCGCGTTTTTCGCAAAAATCTGCGCAGGGTGGCCTGCCAGGGCTCACCTTTAAGGCCAAATCAGTAACCGAGCGCCGACACCGTGCACTGGAACAGGGCCAGCGAAGCTGTCGCGCCGTCAGCTTCGCCCTTCACAAAATCCCCGTCGATCCGCGTGTTCCATGCGCCATGAGATACCACAACTGTCTGCGCCGACGTCAGCCGTGCCTGTTGAGGGCAGGGGGGTCTGCAACTCGAATTAAACGAGAGCCGCCCGGGTACGACTTTCGAGCGCGGGCAGCCCGGCAGCTCGGCCATCCCGTTGGCAATGCATTCAACCTTTCTCGGATGGATCTCAAATCCCGCCACCTAGCAACGGCCGTCAAATACGGCTGCTCAGTGCGCAAAGCCGCCGCTCGTTCGCTACGGCGCCTGTTTTGAGGCGCGCTCGCGAGCGGCTATGCGCGGCCCCTAATCTTAATGACCGCTCTGCGATTTACGAATGAGAGCTTCGAGCCCCATTCCGAGCGCATCGGCGATGCGTCCGAGAACCGTGACACTGGCCGAAACGTCAAAATCGGCCGTCGGACACGATAGTGGGTTTGAAGTGGTAGCGGGAGAGCGCTACACAGCGAGACCCACTATCGAGGAAGCACTCTTCTCCTATCGGCGACGCTCAGCGAGGCGTGGCGCGCATGCGCCATTTTGCGAAACGTCGGCATTCCCCGCTGCTGTCTAGACTAGCCCGACTGTTTAACGAGGTTTACTCATCGGGGTCGGCTATGGAGCCTAACGAGCCTCAAATCGGGGCGCGGCATGATTCCGGTTATCTCGGCAATATCGAACAGGGAGGCCGATGCTCTCGGGCAGGTGCTGCGCGCAGCGATCCTTCTGGGAGATATGGCCGGCCCCTATTGGCTGTGATGCCATATAAATACTTGGCATGGTTGGAGAATTCTGGCTCCAGGACGGCGAACTGAGTCGTACTCATACATGTGCAATACATAAAAGTGTAAATTAGAGAAATTGCATGTATTGACCAAATTTTCTTTGATCTATTTCTTTCTCGAGCTCTTAACAGGCTTTCACGGATATGCTACCGGTTCAACTGCAGGGGCAATGTGGCGATCCTTGCTCCGGGGAGCTCGTGAAGGTGGCGCGGGATTTTCATCGTGTAGGGCGGCGTGTTTGGTGCTGCTTGACTTGAAGGCAGGGGCTTGATGGTATGGCTGTTGGTACAAATGAGTACCCTGCAAGCATTCGCGATGGTGGAAGATGCGTTTGGCTTATATCAATGTTTAACGTTTTATTTGTCACTGAAATAGTTTAAGTTATTTTGTATCGTGGTTTATTCCACATGCTTGGCAAACTGTGCCTTGAAAAATAGTTTATTTGCTGGCGAAATCCGCATTCATTTTTCTTGTTGGGCGGTGATGCGTCGCAGTTGTTTAGCTGTGCCGAGTTTTCTTTAATGTCTGTATTGACAAAAGCATTTTTGGCAAGTGTATTCAAAAATATGCGCGGCGGAGGAGATGTGTGATGGCTTTTTGTCAGTCACATGAGCTCGGTTTTGTATCATTTTCTAAATTATTCTTTTCTAAATCAATAATTGCTATCTCTAGGCTGACGGGGAGCTATTTCGTCGCTGGGCTCGGCCGGGGCTCGAGGGTCCGCGCCAGACTCCTAGCGGCGTTGTTCGTGGCCATCGCTCTTGGTTTTGCGACCGCTCCGGCCGCTCAGGCGACCCCGCATGGCGGATGGAATGGGACGTACCCCACTGCCAGGGACGCCTGCTATTCGATCTGGGCTTACTGGCATCTGCCGCTTCCCCATCCGGGCTACAGCCATTTCACAGGGGCGTTCCCCACGGAAGATCCCAATGTGCAGCGTTGCCATTGGACACACTATCAGGACGGCACCTGCCCCTATGGTCCATTTGGCTGCACGACCATTCTGCCCGGGACTGTTTCCTTCGCTTGTGACAGTGGCTACGAGCGTACGATCGATGATCGGTGTGTCCAAAATGTTCCGCCGGAAGTCCCTCCTGTGTGCTCAAACCCCACTGAAGGCAATCCGATCGTTCTGGGTTCAGGCGCCAAATATTATCAGGCTGAGGATTTTGCGACGCAGGACGGACTGTTCCGGATCGGGCGACAATATCGCAGTTTCGCCGGTGGCAGGGTCAGCAGCTACAATCAGCCTGCTTTGACACCGTCTGTCGGCTGGCAATTCAATTTTGACTATGAGCTGCATCTGGGCGCGTTTTCGGGGTCGCCAAGTGCGCCGACCGGCAAGGTCACTCTGCTGACGCCGGATGGGTCCGGATATAATTTTGAACTGCAGGCGAACGGTACATGGCAAGCCCAGGCTGCGATGGGGGCCGTCCCGGACGACTACCGGCTAGAATTCATGGGAAGCTTGCCGAGCAACCTTGCCGACATGAAGGCTGTGCCGAGGCAATGGAAGCTGACCGGTCCCGACGACCGCGTTTGGACCCTGACAACGATGTCGCCCGTCAATTTCAGCCCTGCGAGCTACAGAGTTGGCCGCCCCATAACCATGCGCGAGCGTGACGGTTATGGCTGGGAATTCAATTATTCCACGGATGGGGCGCTCACCTCGATCGTCGACAGCTTCGGCCGTACGGCGTCGTTCACCTGGCACATCTACTATCCGATGGTCGATCCAAATGCTACCTGGCCGCAGCGGATGCCCGAAGCGATCAAGGACATCACCTTCCCGGACGGTACAAAGGCGACCTATCTCTACGACCCGGCCCCAACGGATACGGCTCCGTCGCCTGATGTAATCCGACGCCTTGTCGGCGTGGAGTGGCGCGATGCATCCGGCACGGTGGTCGATTCCAATGCCTATCACTATGAGGACACGACCTATCCGAGATTCCTGACCGGCGTCAGCGACCATCGCGGCGTGCGCGTTGCGACTTATACCTACGATGCCGATGGCCGGGCGACCTCAACCGAAGGCGCCGGTGGCGCCAATCGGGTAACGGTTGTCTACGGCACGTCCGGCTCCCAACTCACCCGAACCGCCACCACGGCGCTCGGGCGTGTAAAGGTCTACAAATTCGACTACGTGCCCGGCAGCAGCTGGGACATCCGCTTTGCCGGCGTCGATGGCGCGGCCTCGACCAATTGTCCGGCATCCGCCAGCGCGCTGACCTACGACGGCGCGGGTTTCATCGCGTCGTGGACCGACGAGGAGGGCCGCGTCACCAGCTATGTCAGGGACAGCCGCGGCCGGCCGACACAGATCACGCAGGCCTATGGTCTGCCGGAGGCGCGCCAGACCACCATCACCTGGCACGCGACCGTGAATGCCCCGCAGCAGATCGTCGCGCCGGGCCTTACGGTTGACTACACCTACAACACGGCGGGCCAACTGACCGGCGTGACACAGACCGATACCAGCGCGCAGACGGTTCCCTATTCGACGAACGGCCAGACACGCAGTTGGGCCTACACCTATACGACGTCCGGCCTGTTGTCTTCGGCCGATGGGCCGCTGCCGGGAACCGGCGACACGGTCTCCTACACCTATGATACATCAGGCTATCTCGCCACCACCACCGACGAGGTCGGCAATGTGACGACAGTCAATGCCGTCGACGGCCGTGGCCAGCCGACGGAGATTCAGGACGCCAATGGGCTGGTGACCAAACTCACCTACGATGCCAGGGGCCGCTTGACCTCCAGGCTGGACGACCCTTCCGGCATCGCCAGCCGGACGGAATACGCATACGACAATGCCGGCAACGTCACCACGATCACCAATCCCGATGGATCGGTGCTGGCGATGGAATATGATGGCGCCAACCGTGTGACCTCAGTGACGAATGGCCTTGGCGACAAGGTGACCTACACCTATGACGCGATGGGCAACCGCACGGGCGAACAGGCTTCGGACGTCAATTCGCAGGTGTTTTTCGAGCGTAACACGACCTTCGACGAACTTGGCCGGTTGCGGCAGGTCATCGGCGTCGGCCCAGCGACGTGGACCTATGGCTACGATAAGGTCGGCAACCCGACCTCGATCACCGATCCCAACAGCAATGCTGCGACATCAGCCTATGACGGGCTCGACCGACTGATCAGCCTTGCCGATGAGCGCAACAGCACGACGACACAAGGTTTCGGCGCAACCGACGACCCGACCTCCACTACGGATCCACGCAATGTCGCCACCATTTATGTCCGCAACGGCTGGGGCGAGGTGATCCAGGAGAGCAGCCCCGATATCGGCACGACGGTTTATGTTCGCAATCGCGACGGCGAGGTCACCCAGAAGACCGACGCGCGCGGCGTCATTACGATCTACACCTACGACTATGCCGGACGGATCACGACGCGGAGCTATCCGTCGGAGACCGCTTCTAGTGTTGCCTACACCTATGACAGCGTGACCGGTGGCAATCCCGGCAAGGGCCGCCTGACGAGCGTCACCGATGCCGCCGGCACGGTTTCCTACCGATACGACCTGCTCGGCCGTGTCATTCAGGAAGTGCGCACGATCGGGGTGAAATCCTACACGATCGCCTACAGTTGGGACGATGCCGGCAACCTGTTGAGCATGACCTATCCGTCCGGCCGTGTCGTCGAATATGGCCGCGGAGCGGCAGGCGAGGTGCAACAGGTCCGCACCAGCCCGGATGCTATCTCGTCGCCGACGGAACTGGTATTGTGGGGCACGTACGCGCCCTTCGGCCCACGTTCTATCACGGCCTTTGCCAACGATCTGAGGGAAAGTCGCGACTATGATACCGATGGCCGCATCGTGAGCTACGGCGTCGAGGACCAGTCGCTCGGCCAGGATCTCATCCGGCGCGCGCTGCAATACCAGGACAAGCGCAACCTGACCTTCATCGAGGATCAGCTCAACGCCGCCAACAACGAGACCTACACCTATACTGCCAACGGCTTCATCGAGAAGGCCGACGGCCCGTGGGGCAGCCTCACCTATACGATCGACGGCGTCGGCAACATCACCCAGCGCATAATCACCCTGGGGGGCGTGACCTCGACGGATGTCTATACGCAACAGCCCGGCTCGAACCGGCTGACCGGCATTGTCACCAACGGCGCGCCGAGCCGCGGCTTCCAGTCCGACCTTGCCGGCAACATCACGCAGGACGCGACTGTGTCGCCGGCATTGACCAAGGCCTACACCTACAATGCCGCCGGCCAGTTGGCGGGCGCCACCACCAACGGCGCGGCGAGCGGCGCCTATGTCTATGACTATCAGTCGCGACTGGTCTCGCGCACCATCAGCGCCTCCTCGACCACACTGCATATGGTGCACGACCTCGATGGCAATGTGATCGCCGAATACGACGCCTCGGGCACCCTCGTCACCGAATATGTCTCGGTCAACGGTCGGCCACTGGCCATGATCGACAACACCGGTGCGACGCCGGCGCTGTACTATGTGCTGACCGATCATCTCGAACGGCCGATCATGATGACAGACGAGAGCCGCAACATCGTCTGGCAGGCGAGATACCTGCCCTATGGCGAGGTGGGCACGATCATCGGTAGCGCTACGCTCAACCAACGTTTCCCCGGCCAGTGGTTCCAGGTGGAGACGGGGCTTTCGTACAATTGGCATAGGCACTATGATCCGAGCACTGGGCGCTATCTACAGCCGGACCCGCTCGGTATGCCCGATGGCCCGTCAAGGTGGGCGTATGCGAAGAACAGTCCGTTTATGAATGTTGATCCGGAGGGGTTGCAGAATGCGATCCCAGTGCCTTTTCCCGCGCCGCTGGGGCCGTTCAGCCCAAAGCCGTTTCCACTGAAAGATGCGCAGCAGTGGTGTTATGACCATCCTATGCTCTGTAGTTGTGTGCCGGGGTTGCCTGGTCTTCTGGGCTCGCCTTGGCCGGATCCCGTGCTTAACAATGAAGGGGCGGGGCCGCCGGACTATACGCCGCCATTTGACGGCCCGGGTGATTGGGATCCAGGAACTCCTCCGCCGGGAGAAGGCTGGCAGTGGAAAGGAAAACCTGGGGCGCCGGTGGGCGGTAGAGAAGGGGGCTGGACACGCCCGGCTCCTGGCACGCCCAAGGGTAAGGAAAGCGCTCACGATGATCGCGATCATCCCGAAGGCAAACCACCGCATGTGGGCTGGGTGGATCCATCGGGCAAGCATTGGGAGAACTATGGAAACGGTTGGGTGCCAAAAGAATAAGGGATTTACAAATGACCGTTCAGGCTGACACGGAAAGAACACTGAGTAGGGACGAGATTGAACGTTTCATTGACGACCTTGGCGGCTGGGCTCCGTCATACACAATATTGACTTCAGTCCTAAAAAATAAAAATATTGAAGCGAGAGTTCTTCTTCGCGCAGACTATCAAATTAATATAATAAATGATTTTACATCGTGCCCCGTGTATCCAATCATTTTGGAAAAATATTATGATGTAAGAAGGAAGTATTTTAAACGTTTAATTGAAACAGATAACGCTAAGTCTATTATCTTTCTTGACTACACCGCCGATGTCGGCGTAGAGTCAAGGCATAGTATCGAAATTTCCGGCGGACACGTAATATCAGTCGGAGGTTTTCCGACTTATTTATTTCCAGTGGAGGCAGCAAAGTTTGAAACAATCGACGCCAATAGGGAGAATTTCTTTTCACCGGTGTTGGTAACATCGGACGGTGTTGAATCCCTTCTTTCGGATAGATATGTTTTACCATTTGAGAACATATTAGCAATGTATTGCAATGTGATGGACGATGAAACAATACTCTACATTGAAACGAAGGCGTGATATTGCGAATGGGTTCCCCCGGAGGCCTCACAAGCGGTGGGGCGATCCATTGCGAAGGTTTAGTTCCGCAACCCGCAGGCTTCGCCCTCGTCGCAGTCCTCGTCTTCCTCCTCATCGTCTCCGCCATCACCTCGACCTTCGCCCTGACCGCCTGGACCCGGCTCAAGATTGCTTCGAACGAGACCGAAAGCCAGCGCCTTGGCCTGCTTGCCGAAGGGCTGACCAATGTGCTGGCGGCGCGGTTGTCGGGAGACGGCGCCGATCTCGGGCTGCCGCTGAATTTCGAACCGATCTCCTGCGCGGTCGGCGACCTGGCTGTCGTAACGCGGCTGCAGGGGCATTCGGGGCTGATCGATCTCAACGCCGCCGATCACAATCTGCTCGCCCAAGGTTTCGCCTCGCTCGGCGTCGACTCTGAGATGTCGAACCGGCTTGCGATCGCGGTCGAATATTCCCGCAGCGGCGCCAGCATCTTCGCGGCGGCTGCCCAGGAGAAAATCGAGGTCGCGGGCGGCTTCAAGCATGCACCCTTCGAATCCGTGGCCGAGTTGCAGGATTTTTCAGGGCTGCGTACGATTCCCTTGCCGGACCTCTATGGAACATTCACGGTCAATTCGCGGCGCGGCGATCTGGTCATAGGCCGGGCCAACCCGGTTCTCACCAACTTCGCCAAGGTCGGCACGCCTTCGAGCGCGAAGACGCCCGAGCAGGCCTTCACGATCGAGGTTTCCGTCAGTCGGCGTGGGTCGCCGATCGCCGGTTCCGCGGGTTATGTCTTCGAAAGCCGCGCGGGCGAGCATGCTGGGCTGCAGCGCATTGCGGCCTATCCCGAAATCGCGGCCGATGAAGCGGGCGCGAAGCGTGATGCGGTCGGCGGGTGCGTCGAGATTTTCGGTGCGTCGGTCACCGATATGCTTGCGACCCTGCACTGAACCATTGCGGGCATCGAAGCGGCCCGCTCTCGTTCTCGGAGAGGGTAGAGACGTAGCCAAATCCTATGCCAGCTAGTGCCAGTAAACAATTCGGTAAGTATTTTTCCTGCTGAATCTTGTATGAGAAATAAATTTGTAATGCAGAGGCTTGGATTCCCAAAAAATTCGGTAATACTCACCTTAGTAAGAGTTTTATCGATCCAATACATTAAGTATATCTAATGTTTCTGGGCGGAAGGGGGATAGCCGATGTCAAGCGGGAACGACACCATCACCGGCACGAGCGGGGCCGACATCATTGATGCGGGCGAGGGCGATGATATCGTCAACACGCTTGCGGGCAACGACACCATCACCGGCGGCAAGGGCGACGATATCCTCAATGGCGGCACAGGCAACGACACCTATAATTATGCCCGGGGCGACGGCAACGACACCATCACCGAGCTGAGCCTGGGCGGTTCCAGCGACCGCCTGGTCTTCACCGGCATCAACCAGGCCGACGTCACGCTGGTGCGCAACGGCGCCGACGTTACGCTGGTCATCGCCGAAAGCGCGCCCAGCGCCGGCGATGGCGGTTCGATCCTGCTCAAGGACAATTTCGAGGACGTCACCGATCGCGGGATCGACAGGATCGTCTTCGCCGACAATTCGGCCTGGACACGCGCCTCCTTGCGGGCTGCCTGGCTCGCTCAGGTCTCGACCTCGGGCAACGACACCATCACCGGCTTCAATGCCGCCGACACCATCACCGGCGGCGCCGGCAACGACGTCATCGACGGCGGCAAGGGCAACGACATCTACAACTACGCGCGCGGCCACGGCAACGACACCATCATCGAGGCGGCTTCCGGCGGGACCGATGACCGCCTGGTACTGCAGGGGATCAACCCGTCGGCGGTAAGCCTTGTGCGCAACGGCAACGATGTCACGCTCGTCATTGCCGAAAGCACGCCGGGCGCCGGAGACGGCGGATCTGTCCTGCTCAAGGACAATTTCGAGGAATATTATGATCAGGGCATCGACAAGATCGTCTTCGGCGACGGCACGATCTGGACCCGGGCCGCACTGCGCACGGCATTCCTCGCCCAGTCCTCGACTTCGGGCAATGACGTCATCACCGGTTTTGCCGTCAACGACACGATCAACGCAGGCGACGGCAACGACCAGGTCTTCGCCGGCGATGGCGCCGACACGCTCACCGGCGGCAAGGGTGCCGACAGTCTTTACGGCGGCGCCGGCAACGACACCTACATCTATGCCCGCGGCGACGGCAACGACACTATCCAGGAAGACAGCGGCGGCGGTGCCGGTGACCAGCTGACCCTGACCGGGATCAATCCATCGGATGTGACGCTGGTCCGCGACGGCGCCAATGCGTCGCTGGTGATCGCCGAAAGTGCGCCGGGTGCCGGCGACGGCGGCTCGATCCTGCTCAAGGCCAATTTCGACGAAGACAATGGCCAAGGTGTCGACAAGATTGTCTTCGCCGACGGTACCATCTGGACGCGGGCGGAGTTGCGGGCGATGTACCTCGCCCAGGTATCCACGGCGGGCAACGACACGATCACTGGCTTCGGCAGCGCTGAGACCATCAATGCCGGCGCCGGCAACGACGTTGTCGATGCCGGCGCCGGCAATGACGATCTGCGCGGCGGCACCGGCAATGACACGCTCTCCGGCGGCGATGGCAGCGACACCTATCACTATGCCCGCGGCGACGGTGACGACATCATCATCGAAGGACCTTCCGGCGGTGGGCAAGACAGCCTCGTTCTCGAGGGGATCAGCCGCTCGGATGTGACGGTGGTGCGCAACGGCAATGACGTGACGATCTTTATCGCCGAAAGCGCGCCGGGCGCCGGCGACGGCGGATCCGTCCAGTTGAAGAACAATGCGGACCAGTATCCCAACAGCGGTGTCGACGGGGTTGTTTTCGCCGGGGGCACGGCATGGTCGAAAAGCGATCTGTTCGCCAACATCGATTTCGTCGGCGGCACTGCAGGAAACGACACGATAACGGGAACAACCGGCAACGATCTGGTTCGTGCCGGTAAGGGCAACGACACTCTTCTCGGTGGTGGCGGCAACGACGAGTATCACTATCAACGCGGCGACGGCAACGACACCATCGTCGAAGACATCAATGGCGGCACCGATGATCGGCTGGTGCTGGAAGGCATCAACCCGGCCAATGTCAGCCTGGTGCGCAACGGCAATGACCTGACGGTGATGATCACCGAAAGTGCGCCTGGCGCCGGCGATGGCGGTTCGGTCCTTGTCAAGGAAACGTTGGAAGACACTTCCAATCGCGGCATCGAGAAGATCGTCTTCGCCGACGGCACGACCTGGACCCAGGCGGACCTCCGGGTGATGGTGCTCGATCGGGCAGGCACGAGCGGCAATGACACGATTGTCGGTTTCAACGGCGCCGACACGATCCAGGGTCGCGCCGGCAATGACGCGTTGAGTGGTGGGGCCAGTGACGACCTCTACCTCTACGCCCGTGGCGATGGCAATGACACCATCACCGAAGACACCAACAATGGCAGCAATGACCGGTTGGGGTTCAGCAACATCGATGTGGGCGCCGTGAGCCTGGCGCGCAACGGAAACGACGTGACGGTTGTGATCGCCGAAAGCACGCCAGGCGCCGGCGACGGCGGCTCGGTGCTGCTTAAGAACAGCCTCGACGACAACTACGGCCAGGGCGTCGACAAGGTGGTCTTCGCCGACGGCACGACATGGACCAGGGCCGATATCAGGGTCAAGCTGCTGGATCAGGCCGGAACAGCCGGCAACGATGCCATTGCCGGCTTCAACACCGCCGATACGATCCAGGGCCGCGCGGGCAACGACGCACTCAATGGCGCCGGTGGCGACGACACGTACCTCTACGCCCGCGGCGACGGCAACGACACCATCACCGAGGACACCAATAACGGCGGCAACGACCGGTTGGTGTTTACAGACATCAATCCTTCGGCCGTGAGCCTGGTGCGCAACGGCAACGACGTCACGGTGGTTATCGCCGAGAGCACGCCGGGCGCCGGCGACGGCGGGTCGGTGCTGCTCAAGAACAGCCTCGACGACTATTACGGCCAGGGTGTCGACAAGGTCGTCTTCGCCAACGGCACGATCTGGACCCGGGCCGACATCAGGGCCATGCTGGTTTCGGCGTCCGGCACAAGCGGCGATGACACGATCAATGGAACGGGTTCATCCGATATCATCGCCGGCCACGCAGGCAACGACACGCTCAATGGCGGCGGTGGCGACGACACCTATCTCTACGCCCGTGGCGACGGCAACGACACAATCAACGAAGGGACCAACGGCGGCGGCAACGATCAACTGGTGTTCAGCGACATCAACCCTGCCGCCGTGAGCCTGGTGCGCAACGGCAATGACGTAACGGTTGTGATTGCCGAAAGCGCGCCGGGCGCCGGCGACGGCGGCTCGGTGCTGCTCAAGGATACGCTCAACGACAATTACGGCCAGGGCGTCGACAAGGTCGTCTTCGCCGACGGCACGATCTGGACCCGGGCCCAGCTGCGCGACATGCTGCTGACCGGCACTGCTGCCAATGAGACGTTTGCCGGGTTTTGGGGCAATGACACCTTCCGCTACGCCCGCGGCGGTGGCAACGACACGATTTTTGAAGACACGAACAGCGGCAGCGCCGACCGGTTGCTGCTGACCGACATCAATCCTTCCGCCGTCAGCCTGGTGCGCAACGGTAATGACGTGACGGTGGTGATTGCCGAAAGCACGCCGGGCGCCGGCGACGGCGGATCTGTCCTGCTCAAGAACAGCCTCGACGAGAACTACGGCCAGGGCGTCGACAAGGTCGTCTTCGCTGACGGCACGACATGGACCCGGGCCGACATCAGGGTCAAACTGCTGGATCAGGCCGGAACCACCGGCAACGACTCCATCACCGGCTTCAACTCCGCCGATACGATCCGGGGCCATGCCGGCAACGACACGCTCAATGGCGCTGGTGGCGATGACACCTACCTCTACGCCCGTGGCGATGGCAACGACACCATTTTCGAAGGGACCAACGGCGGCTCCAACGACCAGCTGGTGTTCAGCGACATCAACCCTTCCGCCGTCAGCCTGGTGCGCAACGGCAATGACGTAACGGTGGTGATCGCCGAAAGCGCGCCGGGCGCCGGCGACGGCGGCTCGGTGCTGCTCAAGGATACGCTCAACGACTATTACGGCCAGGGCGTCGACAAGGTCGTCTTCGCCGACGGCACGATCTGGACCCGGGCCCAGCTGCGCGACATGCTGCTGACCGGCACTGCTGCCAATGAGACGTTTGCCGGGTTTTGGGGCAATGACACCTTCCGCTACGCCCGCGGCGGTGGCAACGACACGATTTTTGAAGACACGAACAGCGGCAGCGCCGACCGGTTGCTGCTGACCGACATCAATCCTTCGGCCGTGAGCCTGGTGCGCACCGGTAATGACGTGACGGTGGTGATCGCCGAAAGCACGCCGGGCGCCGGTGATGGCGGATCTGTCCTGCTCAAGAACAGCCTCGACGAGAACTACGGCCAGGGCGTCGACAAGGTCGTCTTCGCTGACGGCACGACATGGACCCGGGCCGACATCAGGGTCAAACTGCTGGATCAGGCCGGAACCACCGGCAACGACTCCATCACCGGCTTCAACTCCGCCGATACGATCCGGGGCCATGCCGGCAACGACACGCTCAATGGCGCTGGTGGCGATGACACGTACCTCTACGCCCGTGGCGACGGCAACGACACCATTTTCGAAGGGACCAACGGCGGCTCCAACGACCAGCTGGTGTTCAGCGACATCAACCCTTCCGCCGTGAGCCTGGTGCGCAACGGCAATGACGTAACGGTTGTGATTGCCGAAAGCGCGCCGGGCGCCGGCGACGGCGGCTCGGTGCTGCTCAAGGATACGCTCAACGACTATTACGGCCAAGGCGTCGACAAGGTCGTCTTCGCCGACGGCACGACGTGGAGCAGGGCGGATCTGGTTGAACGGGCCAACGCGACGGTCAGTTATGCGTCGAATTCTGATGCGGTAACGGTCGATCTGGCGCTTGGAACTACGGTCGTGAACCATGCGGCCCTGGTCGGGCAATTCGTCCGCGTCTACCAGACCAATGGCAACTACCTTTCTCTTGCCGAAGTGCAGGTCTTCGAAAACGGGCAGAATGTCGCACTGACTGGCATAGCGAGCCAGAAGACGACCGGATGGGGAGGCGATGCCGGCCGCGCCAACGACGGGAATACCGATGGAGATTTCAGTCACGGTTCCGTGAGTCACACAGGAACGCCCAACGTTGGGGAATGGTGGCAAGTCGACCTTGGACAAACCGCTACAATCGACAAGATTGTCGTATTTAACTGGCCAGATTACTCATACAGGCTCAGCGACTTTGACATCGTCGTGACTAGCCAGCAACTGTCAGCATCTGCAACACTACAGGACGCGATCTCGCAGCCTGGTGCTCAATCCGTGCACTACGCAGGTACATTTCCCACAAGCGATACTGTGTTCGCGACCAGCGAAACGCATACGTTGACGAACATCAAATACGTCATTGGGTCCGCTTTCAATGACACCCTTCTTGGAGACGCATCGGCCAACATGCTCCTCGGTGGCGCCGGAAACGATGCGATTGAAGGGCGAGGTGGTCAGGACCTTCTGTCGGGCGGAGCCGACAACGACACCTTCATCTTCAAGGCCGGCTTCGGTCTCGACACCATCACGGACTTCACCGCTGGAGCCGCGTCCGACGATATTATCCAGTTCGGCAACGACGTCTTCGCCGACTTCGCCTCCGTGCTCGCTGCCGCCAGCCAGGTCGGCGCCGACACGGTGATAACCCACGACGCCGGCAATACGCTGACCCTGAAGAATGTTGCGCTGGCAAATCTTCATCAGGACGATTTCCAGTTCATTGCCGCCTGATGCCTGAACTGGAATTCACTTGAAGGCGATGCCGCAGTCCCGTCCATCAGAGCCGCCGCGAACGACCCTCGCGGCGGTTCTTGGCTCCTTCCGGCGTGCCTTCGCCGGCATTGCGCTGATGAGCGGTGTCGTCAACATACTGGCGCTGACCGGCTCGTTCTTCATGCTGCAGGTCTATGACCGCGTGATTCCCGGCCGCAGCGTACCGACGCTTGTCGGGCTTGCCGTGTTTGCAGGCACGCTGTTTGTTTTCCAGGGCGTGCTCGAGCTCATCCGGTCGCGGCTCCTGGTGCGCATCGGCATGGGGCTGGATGCCAGGCTGAGCGGCCAGGTCTATTCAGCACTCATGCGACTGCCCTTGCGCACCAAGCTCGCGGGGGATGGCCTGCAATCCTTGCGCGATCTCGACCAGGTGCGGTCGTTCCTGTCGAGCGCGGGGCCGACTGCGCTTTTCGACCTGCCGTGGATGCCGCTCTATCTCGGCATCTGTTTCCTCTTCCATTTCTGGATTGGCATGACTGCGCTCGCCGGCGCCATCATCCTGTTTGGCCTGACGCTGCTTGCCGAGGCCCGCACGCGCGAACCCGCCAAGGAAGCCAACCGCCAGGCCGCCGCACGCAACACGCTGGCCGAGGCGACACGGCGCAATGTCGAGGTACTGCAGGCGATGGGTTTTGGCTCGCGCATCGCCTCCCGCTGGGCCGATATCAACGCCGATTATCTCGGCACCAACGCCAAGGCGAGCGATCTCGCCGGCACGCTCGGAACCATTTCCAAGATCCTGCGCATGATGCTGCAATCGGGCATACTGGCGATCGGCGCGTGGCTCGTCATTCACCAGGAGGCGACGGGCGGCATCATGATTGCGAGTTCCATCATGATGGGCCGGGCCCTGGCGCCGATCGAACTGGCCATCGCGCACTGGAAGAGCTTCGTCACCGCCCGCCAGGCCTGGACGCGGCTCACCCAGCTCCTGGCGCTGCTTCCCGAGGCCGCGGCGACCGTTTCCTTGCCGGCGCCGGTTTCAGCCCTTGTCGTCGAAGGCATCAGCGTCACGCCGCCGGGCGAGCGGCGCGTGGTCGTGCAGGATGCCAGCTTTGCGCTGGAAAAAGGCGCTGGCCTCGGCATCATCGGGCCAAGTGCTTCCGGCAAATCCTCACTGGTGCGGGCAATTGCCGGCATCTGGCTGCCAGCGCGCGGCGCCGTTAGGCTGGACGGTGCAACGCTTGACCAGTGGTCGCCGGAGGAGCTCGGCAAGCATGTCGGCTATCTGCCGCAGGATGTGCAGCTGTTCGACGGCACCATTGCCGAAAACATCGCGCGTTTCGAGCCCGAGGCGTCCTCGGACAGGATCTTGTCGGCCGCCCGGGCGGCGGGTGTGCACGACCTGATCGTTCATCTGCCGGAAGGCTACGAAACACACATCGGCGAGGCCGGATCGGCCCTGTCGGCCGGCCAGCGGCAAAGGGTGGCGCTGGCGCGGGCTCTTTACGGCGATCCGTTCCTGGTCATACTCGACGAACCCAATTCGAACCTCGATGCCGAAGGCGAGGCCGCCCTGACCGAGGCGATCCAGGGTGTTCGCGCCCGCGGCGGCATCGCCGTCGTGGTGGCGCATCGCCCAAGCGCGCTGGCGAGCCTCGACCAGGCCCTGGTCATGGCCAATGGCCGGGTCCAGGCCTTCGGGCCGAAGAACGAGGTTCTGAACAAGGTCACCCGGCCGGCCGGTGTCCCGTTGAAAGTCGTGCCCGCGCCTGAAGAGAACGTGTCCTGATGGCTGTGGCTCCCACCATCGATCGCACCATCCGGCGCTATTTGCTTGGCGGTGTGGCCGCTTGCATCTTTCTTGTCGGTGGCGCCGGCAGCCTGGCGGCGGTGACCGAGCTTTCCGGCGCGGTGATCGCACCGGGCAAGCTGGTCGTCGATTCCAGCGTCAAGAAGGTGCAGCATCCCACCGGTGGCGTGGTCGGCGCCATTCTAGCACGTGAAGGCGATGCCGTGATGTCCGGGCAGGTCCTGATCCGTCTCGACGAAACCGTCACCCGCGCCAATCTGGCGATCGTCACCAAGGGGCTCGATGAATTCGATGCGCGTCTCGCCCGCCTCGAAGCCGAGCGCGACGACCATGCCGACATTGTCTTTCCCGCTTCATTGACATCGAGGCGCGATGACCCTGGCGTCGAGCGCGCCATGGCCGGCGAACAGTCGCTGTTCGAGTTTCGCCGCCAGGCTCGCGCCGGACAGAAGGCGCAATTGGAAGAGCGCATCGCGCAGCTTGCCGAGGAGGCCTCGGGGCTCACCGAGCAGCGGACTGCCAAAAGCCGGGAGATAGAACTGATCGGCACCGAGCTCGACAGCATCCGCATGCTCTGGCTCAAGAAGCTGGTCTCAATCGACCGCATGACGGCCTTGGAGCGCGACGCGGTGCGGCTCGATGGCGAACACGGACAACTGACGGCGTCGATTGCACAGGCCAAGGGCCGCATCGCCGAAACCCGGCTGCAGATCATCCAGGTCGACCAGGATCTGCGCAGCGAGGTCGCGACCGAGCTGCGCGACGTTCAGGGCAAAATATCCGAGTTCGTCGAACGCAAGGTTTCCGCCGAGGATCAGCTCAAGCGCATCGACATCCGCAGTCCGCAGGATGGCGTGGTCCACCAGCTTGCCGTCCATACGATCGGCGGCGTCATTTCGCCGGGCGAGGTGATCATGCTCGTGGTGCCGGTGGCGGATGATCTGACCGTTGAGGCTCGCATTGCCCCGCAGGACATCGACCAGCTCTCGCTGGGGCAGGACGTGGCCCTGAAGCTTTCAGCATTCAACCAGCGCGTGACGCCGGAACTGAACGGCGTGGTCAACGAGATCTCCGCCGATCTCAGCGTCGACGAGCGCAGTGGCGCTGGCTTCTACACGGTTCGCGTCAGCCTGCCGCGCACGGAACTGAAGAAACTGAAGGGCCTCACCCTGGCGCCGGGCATGCCTGTCGAGGCGTTCTTCTCCACCGGCAGCCGAACCATGCTGTCCTATTTGGTGAAACCTCTGGCCGATCAGATACAGCGCGCGTTCAGGGAAGAGTGACGCTCCTGCGTCGCCAGTTTGCGCTCTTCAGGCGGGCTGCCTTTGGGCCGCTTTGCTGATTGTCAGGCCGCGGTTTGGCGAGATTAGAAAGCGGAGCCGACGCCCGCCGATCGCCATCACAACCCGCTGCAGTCTGGCAAATTCGCGGCGATGTGGGCAAGACCATCGAGTGCTCCGCGCTCCAGCCATCTCAGCTTGCCGACGCGTCCCGTGGCGTTAATGTGGGCCGGCCTCGGGCGCCGTAGCCGACCGTGTCGGTCTCGGCTGCCAGAATGACCTGACGAGGATATCCTCGGCATAGATCGCGCCATCGAACTGACCCTGCCCGAGTTCCTGGGTCAGCGTCGGCCGATCCCCAAGCAGCGAGACGCCAAGGCCAGCCTGGCCATTCGCGGGCGGCACACCCAGCGCGTCGAGGATGGTGGGAAATATGTCAATCGTGCCCGAAAGTCCGACATATGTTCTGGACGGGATGCCATCTCCCGACAGTGAGAAAAAGTTGCGTCTTTCATACTTGTTCAGGCGGTCCGTCACCGCGCTTGGCGCACTGAGATGGTCGCTTTGCAGCGCCAGAACGGTGTTCGCCATCAGACCTTCGGCCTCGGCTTTGTGAATGAAGTCGGCAATGAGCATGTTGGTGCATTTCACGGCGTGGAGGATATTGGGAACTTGCGGGGAAAGTCCCGTCTTGCCGATACATTTGTCGGTCAGGTAGCCATCCATCGCATGCCCGCCACTGACGGCGATCGTCAGGGAGAACGGTTTGCCATCGCGCTGCGCGCGCCGCAAAATGCCGAAGCTCAGATCGAGGACTTCGGCGTCGTCGGCGCCGAAACTGTTGCCGCGCCCGGCGAGGGCGGCCACCACTTCGGGACCCCCGAAAAGCGATGAGTAGCCATGGGTGGAATAGAATGTCCCCTGACCGGTGAAGCTGAGTGGCCAACCGGTAACAAAGTTCTGCCGATAGCCCCGCGCCTTCAGGGCATCGCCCAGGCAGGTCAGGCCAGGCAGGAATTGCGAATGCTCCTCCAGATACCGGCGCGAGGTGAAGAACGTTATCAGCAGCGGCGTTCCACAGTTCGCGGCGACCATCCCTGAGATGGAGTTGTTGGTGTAGGCAAGCTGCACCATGTTGCTCGCCGAAACGCCACGCCTGTCGAATTCCAGCAGCGGCCCCATGACGTCGCCGAACTCCGCCTCGTTCATGTAGGTGCGCTCGGCGCTCTCGATGAAAATATGAACGAGGTTTTTTGGCGCGACCGTCACGGACGCTACCGCAACCTGCGGCTCTGCCAAAGCGATAATATCGACGAACCGTCGGGACAGGAAATCATGCAGCGGGTTGGTATGGATCGCCGCCGCGATCGGACGCGTCAGCATCGGGTTTGCCGCCAGGAAGAACGCCATCAAGGCAACGTCCAATCCTCTGGTCAGCGTGCCGCGCGCCTTCAGGGCGCCGAGACCGAGAAGAACGACCAAAATAACCAGCATCGTGCTTCCGGTATTCCACAAATACTCAAGGACGACACCCGGCGTAAGCATGCCGGCGCCGGCATGCATGAACATCGCACCCCAGTCGAAATAGCCGAAGACGCTTTCCAGATAGACATAGACAAGGAACAGAAGGCAGGGGAAGAGCGAGAAATAAGGTCTGAACCGCCTGCTTCCTTGTCGATCCGCCTTCCTGTCCCGGAAGCCGTCAAGCCAGAGAAGCGCGATCAAAACCCCCAGGCCGAGAACCGCAAGCAGCCCCTTCTCCTGAACATAGATAAGCGACGCGAGCCAGGTGAGCGATCCTACCGTCGCGACGCTAACCAATGGACCAACTGACCAGCAACGAACCGCAAGAAGTTTCGGCATACTTTGCACCCATGCGCCAATCGCAAAGTTGATATCCAGTATCACTTAAAACTATTATAATGAAATTCTGAAAAATCGCAGATATCTAATTGCTATTACTTGAGAAGGCGCTAATATACATCACCCGAAAATAGCCTCGGTTTCGACCCTCTGCCGTCTACAACGCCTTGCATAGTGCCCGAGCCAGGACTGATCCAAGGCGGTTTCCACCGTTACACCTTGGCCCTCGGCCAACCCTCGCCTCACACCTTTCATGACCATCAGCGTGCCCGACAAGTGCTCGCGGTTCAGGACCAACCTTGACGTTGGCATTTGATTTCGGCTCTCCGCATTTGCCAGGGGGGCACCAACAGCCGACAGTCTGCTTGCGGCCCCATTTCAGTCATCCCAATCGCGGGCCAGTGGGGCCGTTCTGAGAGCAATATATCGTTTCAGCGAGCGTCGATTGCCGATAGCTCCGGCGCTCAGCAGTTTGTCAAAGGTGCCGTGGCGCGAGATCGACACTGCGTTGTGGGGCAGGGAAGGGCGCATGTCTTGCGCCGATAACGCCCTCGCAGGTCGCTGGCTATATTTGCGATCTATCACCCGTCGCACGACGGTTGGGCAAACTGGCAAATCTATGATTTCAGGGGAAATTGGATCGAAGCGTGACCAACCGTGATCCACAATGGTCGTAGGGTGTCGAGCGGGATCGTTGTGCAACTCCCTCTCGCAGTAAGCTATCTTGTTGAAAGATATTGCAAAAATCTCTACACCCGAGAACGTGAGGGGAGGCTTATGGGGGCGGTGTTGGATGCTCCGCCGTCACTAGCCACGCTCACTCACCGCCGTTCATGCTGAATCGCTTTGACGCACGGCACGCCACTGTATTCTTGTGATCCCACGTCTCTAGTTCCTCAATTGGATACAACACGGCTTTGCCAAGCTTGACGTACGCCGGTCCAATCCTCTTGGCTCGCCAATTTCGCAGCGTTCCAACAGAAATGGTGCCGCGATAGCGTTCCGAGACTTCCTCAGCTGTCAAAAACTTCCTGTCGTCCATCAAGCTCCCCAAATGTCCGACGTCGGGAACATGGGAGCAGGCTCAAGCACGCTCCCAAACCCTTGGTCATGCAGTTGCGTGGCCATGAGTAGGTATGTGCATCGGAAATAAAAGCCGCTGAGTGGGGGAGTAGAAGCAGGGGATATGTCTGGATAGAAATCGGATCAACTGCCAACGGGTGTGCAAGGTCGGTCAACCTGGGCCAACCGAAACGCTCGGTGACCACGGCACGAGTTGCGAGTCGAGGCCGTCGTTGATCATCGCCAAGCGGCCCGATGACAGTTTCAGTTTCCGCCCCGCTAGGAAAAAGGCCGGCGCCCTCGCTGGGAGGTTGCCCGAATGGCGCCGGCCAGACGGTCCTTTTCAGGTCCGCCGCTCGCCAAACACAGCTGAGTCTTTCCGTTGCGTCAGGTAGTGGCGGACTACGCTTTGGCTTTCTGCTTCCCAGGTGCCTTCTTGGCTGGTGCGACGGGTTCAGCCTTGCGGCCAAGTCCGATGGACTTCGCTAGTTGCGAGCGCTGAGCAGCGTAATTCGGAGCTGTCATTGGGTAGTCGTGCGGCAAGTTCCACTTGGCGCGATAGGCCTCCGGTGTCAGGCCGAAGTCCGTGCTAAGATGCCGTTTCAGTGATTTGAACTTCTTGCCGTCTTCGAGGCAGATAATGAAGTCCGGCGTCACCGACTTCTTCGGGTTGACCGCGGGAGTTTGCGGCTCAGCGATCGGTGGGACCGGAGTGCCAAGTCCGGACAGCGAAGCATGAACCGATGCTATCACGTCCGGCAAGCCAGACACCGGCAATGGATTGTTGCTGACATATGCTGAGACAATGTCGGCGGTTAACTCAGTTAATTCGGCAGAGCGGGTATCGGATTCGTTGGTCATTGGTGGTCCTTTTTGCCTGATTTATCCCCTCTCTATGGGCGGATGATCAACGACGCAACCGTCGTCCTAAGCCTAATCTATCGAACTGCAGTGGAGCCAACGCAGAATTTGTAAGGTCTTCGGACAACCCTTTGATGTTATTTCCGAAGTAGTTCCTGCCGTCGAGCGAATGAAGCTCGTGGAGCGGAGCTGCCTGCCCAGCCTCCGGTTTGGCTGGGGTTCTTGGAAGCTTTTCGAACTTTCTGGGTCACGTCTCAGCCCGAGTTGCGCGCGCTTATGGACAAAGCGGGACACTAGATTCGGCTTTTGGATAATTTCGGTGGCAGCGACTTTCTGGCGCGTGTGACTTCCTGATAGCGCCGGTCAGCACGACGCCCCCAACGGCCCAAGTTCTGAATGGCAGCTTTGCGGCGGAACCCACCGCCCAATCCCGGCCGCTTGGCATTCCACCGTCACTATCTGAAAGCGGACATAGCGAAGTTCAGTTCGACGCTGCTCGAGTCGCGGCACCCGGCATCAACTGGCGGACGCTGTTGTCAGCAGCAGAACTTCGTAGCGGTATTGTCGGGCAGCATTGCCTAGAATGCAGCGCCTAATAGAGCGAGAGGAATCCGAAACCAACCTTCTCTGGCCTGGAGGTCATCAAGCAGCCATCGGCGAGATGACTGCAGAGCCGAAAAGGCAAAGCACTCCCCAGGTCGCGCGTTGCAGGCGCCACCTGGATCTTGCCGGCCTTGTGGCTGACGTTCGATGCTCTTCTTTAGCTAGTTGGCAGCTTGCTTCATTTTGAGTAGTTGCTGCGCGGCAGCCGCGTTGTCGCCGCCACCTGCCACATGTACGGTTGGAACGGCGAGCTTGATGCCGTTATCGTCAAATGCCTTCTTAATCATCATGAACGCTCTCCGCTTGATGCCGAACTGAGTTCCCGGCTTGGTCATCAGCTTCATCCTGATGTCGATCCCTGAGTCGCCGAAACTGTCGACACCTTGCATTTTCAGTGGCTCGATCGTATCGGCCGCGAATTCAGGATCCGCGGCCAGTTCCTGACCGATCTTCTTGATAAGCTTGCGAGCGAGGTCTACGTCAGAATCGTAGGTGATACTGAGAGCCATCTTGTCCATCACCCAGTCACGGCTCATGTTTTGGATAGCGCCGAGCGCGCCGAACGGCACGGTGAAAATCGGTCCGCGATGATGCCGCAGCCTGACTGATCTCAGGCTGAACGATTCGACAGTGCCCTTATAGCTACCGCTCTGAATATACTCGCCGACACGGAAGGCATCGTCCAGCATGTAAAAAACACCGCTCAAAATGTCCTTGACCAGCGTTTGCGAACCGAAGCCAATAGCCACGCCGAAAATGCCGGCGCCGGCGATCAAAGGTGCGATCTGTATGCCTAGTCCGGACAGGATTGTCAGCACAGTGACTACGGCGATGAAGACAGCGAGCGCGTTGCGGAATATCGGCAGCAGCGTACGCAGCCGGCCGTCGCGGGCAACGTCGCCGGCGTTGGACCCGGCCGCCGGCGAAAGCGCCATCCGGTAGGCGATCAGCGCCTTCGCCATCTGCCAAAGTAGGTCGGCAACCAGGAGAACGATGATGCCATTAAGCAGGCCTGAAATCACTAGCTCGCCTGTTTTACTGCCTGCAAGGGCTGCAGCTCTGATGCGCCAGAGATAGGCGAGCCATGCGACCGCAGCGCCGATCACTGCCGCCCTGGCACCCCTGACGATCAAAACGTTCCCTACGATGCCGAGGGCGCCACTGCGCTGCGCCCGGCCGACGAAAGCCTGTGCGACGCTGCCAACCCCACGTACGACGGCCGGCAACAGCAACACATAGAGGCCGAGCCATAGCACGCCAAGCAGTCCTGCCACCCAAACTAGCCAAAGCGCGATCAGATAGAGCGTCAGCAGCGATTGCCTGACTGCGGTAGCTGCGCTGCCCGGCCGGCGCCATACGATTTCGACAGCGACGGCGAGCATGCCCAGGCCACAAAGCAGTGCAACCACCCGCGCAACGTCGATGGAGAAACCGATGCCAGGCATGAGACTGGCCACGGCCCAGCCAAACAGCAGAAATCCGGCCATGAGGTTTACGCGCGGAATCCAGAAAGGCCGCGCGGTCTCATCTGTGGCAGGAACTGCCGTCGGCGTCTCATCCGACGTTCCGCTGCCCGCGCGGGCTACTCCAAACAGCAACATGGCAACTGCTCGGATGAATCGCACTGCGACGAAGGCGAGCAGCAAGGTCAGCACGATGCGGCGAAGCAAAGGCGGCCATTCCAGCGCGACAAACGATCCGATGGCGGCCAGAGCAAATGTCACCAAGGCAGCGACCTCGGACAGGAGTGCCTGTTTGGGGTCAACTTCTCCGCCAGAATGGCCCAACGCCAAAGCCCGGCGAACAAGCCACTCTGCGCCGAAGCCGATGACGGTCAATACTGCCAGGATCAGGATCACCAGGCCGGGCCTGCCAGTATTCACGTCCCGCGAGACGACGCCGGCGGCATTGGCAAGCTCTTGCGGGATGCGAGGAATGGCGTCACTGAGCGTGACGAGTCGTGCGCGAACGGCCAGTTCCCAACTAGAGATCGCATCGGCCAATGATGCGGCAGACGGTTCCTCGGCGGCTGCCGGTGTCTTTCCCTCGAGCCATACCTTCACCTCGGGGTCGGAGAGCAGGTCGAGGAGTTGCCGCGCCTTTGCTGGCGGCACGCCGTCCGGAGGCTGTTGGGCATGAGCCCAAGAGGTTGCAGCGAGCAGCCAGAAGAAAATCGGAACGACTGCCTTCACCAAAATACCAATTCGAGTGGGCAGTGCTTTGCTCATCGCGCCCTCCGGCAATTCTCGATCGACAATAAGATCGGACTATCCCGCAATCGAACGAACCATGGCGGATCGAACGCGGAACCTTGCTACTTGACCACGTCAGACTCGCCCGGCCGCCAGGACTGTTGGTGACTGGGCCATGCAGGTGGTCATGCCCTCACAACCCCACCATCGCGTCGACCTCTATGCCGGTCGAAAATCGGTGGAATCGATCAGCCTGACTTTTGTGCGGTCAGGCACTTGCGACCTGCTGCCATAGCCTTGAAGGTGCCCTTCAGATCGACGACAAAGCTACCCTGGGTTTGCGGAAAAACGGTCATCTTGTATTTCTTCGCCACGTCGCGTTTGAAAGATGGGTCATCTGTCAAAATGTAACCTCCCGAAAAGCCGCCTTTGAGTTGGCCGGTCGTTGTGGTCACCACGCCGCGGTAAAGATGGCCGTCGATATCGACGAAGATGTCCTTGACTCCGTTCTTGATGCCAATGTCCAGCTTTGTGAACACGCCAAGGTACCCGACCGCCTGGTTTGCGGCTACGCCCATTTGCACCGAACCTGGGCCAAACGCACTCACGATCAGGCAATCTCCGCGTGTTTTATTTGCGTAGACAGTCCAGCCCTCGACATCGTCCCCGTATTTGACAAGATTATCGCTAGCTTTGGGGAGGGGATTTTCTTGCGCGCAGACCGCCGTCGCAGAAAGCGCTACTGACGCTACCAATATGAGTGCTGTAAAATTTCGCATGGTTCTCCCTCAGATTTAAGAGTTTTTAGTTCGCGGCCTTTGAAGGCCGGGTGAAGCGACGGTGCTGCCCCCGAATGCCAACAATGCCCAGAAAGATTTGCTTTCGCTTCGCGCCGCAGTCGCAGCTTCCCTTCAACAGTCAGACAATGTAGTTCGTCCAACTTTTCATCCGCACAAGGATTCGTCGAACGACGGTGACCGACGCCATATGGTTGCTGTACACGGGGATCTGACCTGTCGATCCGGCAGGCAGCTGGTATGGCGATCTCGTAAGGGATTGCCCAGACAGCGATCGCGCCGTAGACGACCAGCAAAAGCACGATGATCACGGTAATGAGTGCGACGCTGTCGAGCATTGTTGTTTCCATCCGAGGTCGAGGCGCCCTTCTTCAGTCCACTTTCCCGCCGGGCTTCTTGCTTTTCCATCGATGCTGCCGGCGGGACCATGGTCATGCATTGACTGGAGCAATGCATGACCCACCTACGCTGGGGCATTGTCCCGTTGTTTTGAAGGTAACTAACTGTAGCCTACCCATTAAAAATGCGGTCTGGCCCGCTGCCGGTTCGTGGATACCGATAAAGGTTTGACGGAACTGGAGGAATGCAGAGCCGAGCGCAGGTCGCGCAAGGTCTAGGATGGCGCCGGGGCGGGCGTGTTCGGTTGCCTCAGGCGCTTCGATAGTCTTCCGCGACAGAAAACGAGCTATGCTAGCTCGACTGCGCGGTTTAAAATCGGCGCAGCCCACTCAATCAGGGATCACAAGACCTGCTTTTCTAAGCGAGCCGAGAATGGTCTCGACATCTTGCGGGCGGGCCAAACGCATTGACACTTGCCCCCTCAGGTTCTTCACCAATGCCGGAAAATTCTGTTGAAGCCATTCGCTTTCGCGGTGCGCTTCCGCAACATTTCCTGCCTCACCGTTTATCGCAGCGCCAATCAAATGATAGATCGGATTCATCGGCGAAGGAGCTTTCTTCAGCCAGTTCGCTGCTTGCGCATAGTCGCCGCCAAAATAGGAGCAGAGGGCCAAGACCGCTTCATAGTCGGCTGAGGTTCCGGGATTCAATTGACGCGCCCCCGCTATCATCGAGCAACCTTTCGTCCATTGTCCTGAAACGGCCAGGCGCTCGCCATATTCGCTCAAAAACTCGGTGTCGTTTGGGTTGAGTTTCAAGCTCTCCTCGCCTAGCGCCAACGCGGCATCAATCTGTCGGTCGAAATAGAGTGCCAGCATTTTTGCCTGACGCGCTGGCATATTCAGGGGATCGAGCGCCGCGGCGTGCCGGGCGGCAGCGAAAGCGCGCTCAAGCGCTGATGCCGGAGGCCTCCCATCGACTCCATACCGGTAGTCATCGACATAGACCAATGACAGGAGACCCCATGCCGAGGCGTAGCCGGGGAAGCGATCCACAGCTTTCTCAAGGCATGTACGGACAGCGGGACGGCGCTCCGGATCCATTTCCAACCGATACGCATAGAAAGAAAGTGTACAACCATAGGCTACCCAATCATCGGGGGCGTTGCTCACGTCGAGATCCTCGTCCGCCTGGAAGATCACGCCGTAAACCTGAGCCAAATTTTGTGATACGCTGTGCGCAATTTCCTTCTGGGCATCCCGAAATACCGAGACTTTCAATGGGCCGTCGTAGGTATTTGCCCAAATGACCGACCCATTTCCGCGATTGATGAGCCGGACCCGAAGCTGAAAGGCCTCATCCGACAGCGTGACACTTCCAGCGACAACAAATCGTGGTGGCGCCAATGAGGCATCTTCCGGCTTCGGGGCTGACTCCATAACCAGCAAGTCTCTGAACTTGGAAAGCTGCTCGACAATTTCCTCCTTCAATCCACTTGCAACCACGCCTGCGGCCTGAGTGCCGCCCGGATTGTCAAACGTCTGCACGAGCACTCGGGGCCTTGCTGGCTCGGTATATGTGGAGGGCGCCCACCACCACCAGACCGATAGAGATGCCACGATCGCCACAAGAGGCATGAGCACGGCTGCCAGCACTCGCGGCCGAGTTCTCCACAGGGTCGGGCGCTCCGAGACTGGCTGCGCGACAAGTGGGGCCGGGAGCGGTGCTAACTCAGTTTCGGCCTGGCGTGCGAACGAAGGAACATATCCGCCCTTGGGAATTGTTATGAGTATAGGATCCCTTTGTCCTGAGGTCAGGTAGTAGCGTTCCAGCGCCCGACGAAGGTGGCCGGCCTCAATGCGGACGATTGGGTCCGTCTGAGGGTCAAATGATTGGCCACGGCCGAACACTTCGACCGCGATGGTGTAAGCCTTGATGCGATCGCCACGCCCGGATAAGGCTTCCTCGACCACGTAGCTAAGGAAACGGTGCTCACGGCCCGTGGCATCGAAGTCCGCGCTGCCGAGGATCAGGCCAAGCTGGGCGCGACAACTCTCGGCAGGGAGAACTGGCTCCGCTGTGAAGGATGATTCAGGCTTATTCACTGCCCCTCGCTCGACCAGTGACTACATGGTCCCCCACGTAATTTACATTCCCCAGCCGGTCGTGGGCAATATACAATTCACTCAGGTCGCGAACTGGCGAATTGAAAATCGAATTGAAAAAATCGTTATTTCGGTCGGATTTATGTCAGATCAACGAATCATGGCCACGCAACAGGAATCATCCGAGAGACAAAGAGCGATCCTAGCGGCGGTACGCCGCTTTCCGCAGTTTGAGTTGGCGATCCACCGACTGGTCGTTCGGAGTGAGAGCTTTCTGGAAATATGCGAGGAGCTTGCGGACGCCGAGCGGGCGCTCTCAAGTGTCGACCAGACCACAACGACATTGGTCGAGGCCAGACGAGCCGAATGGCAGCAACTTGTTGACCGGCTGGTTGGAGAGGTCGGGGCAGCGGTGCGGGACTCAGAGGCTCCCCGCAACCTGGGCGTCAATCCTCGGCCGCCATGGTAAGCGCCACGGATGGTCAGAACTGGTCGGTGGTCAGCCTCCCGCCATACGGGGTTCGATTGCAATTGCACAACCCTGTTAACGATAGGATGCTGTCGCAATGCGGTTGTCTAACAATCAGCCCTACGGCGCTACGTCGTGGTCCAATGTCGACTAAGCCTTCTAATGAAACCGGGACTGAGAGTCGCAACCCACAACCGAGCAAAGATCAATGAAAATTTTCTGTCGGACGGTGACTACCGGCTATGCCGCGCTTTGTATCCTGTGCCTTGCTAACAACGCGGGCGCGGCCGATCTGGTCTCCCCGGTGACGCCGGACCTGAAACCCATAGTGACCGAGCAGGGATGGACGTTCAGCGTCGCGCCGTATTTCTGGGCTGCTGGCCTCTCGGGCGACGTGGGGCAGTTCGGTTTGCCCGCCGTCGAGGTTGATTCTAATTTTGGCGACATCCTGAAGAATCTTGATTTCGCGGCCATGGCCGTTATCGAGGCACGCTACGACCGCTACAGCATTTTCGGCGACCTCCAATACGTCAAGATTTCCGCCGGCAATGGCACGCCCAAAGGCATCTTGGCAGACAGCGTCGATCTCACGTCGCAAACTTTTTCAGGTCTGGGTGGAGTTGGTTATTCAGTCCTCCAGAGCGACGCTGGACGTCTCGATGTGGTCGGCGCCATGAGGGTCTGGTCGGTCAATACGGACCTTGAGTTCCATGGTGGAATTCTTGACGGCCGCTCCGCCAGCGACGGCAAGACCTGGGTAGACGGGCTGGTTGGTATTCGTGCGAACTATTCGCTCACACCCGAGGTCTATGTCACCGGTTGGGGAATGGTGGGAGCTGGCGCGGCCAATGTCGATTGGGACGTCGCAGCCGCGCTGGGCTATCGTTTCAACGATCGATTTTCGGCGGTCGTCGGCTATCGCGCATTGGGCGTCAACTACGACAATAACGGGTTTGTCTTCGATGTCGTGCAACAAGGCCCGATCATGGGTCTGATCATGCGTTTCTAGGGCAGCGCCCAAATCGCAGCAATTGCGCCAGACCTTCGCAGGGTCCTGGCGCGGGGTTTTGAAGAACCGGGGTAGGGCGGACGGGCCGGCGCCACTACCCGCGTTAAGTTGGCCAGTCGCGGCGCTGATAGTGATGCTGACGGCCAAGTAGAACGTGCTGCAGGCAAAGAATGCGTCTGAACTCGTGGGTGATGCGCGCCAAAAGGTCGGCGACGACTTGGCCGGGCGGAAGACACGCAGTTTTCCCGAACTCGTTGCGCAGAACAGGTCTGGACGTCCGAAGCCTGTGATCGACAGCTTGCACCCAGCTGCATCTTTACAGTTAATTACGTTCCCCACCCGCGCCCTTTGTGTGCAAACCATCCCAGGCGTCCACTGCTGTTGGCCGCGATGCAATGGGTACATTGGGAAGAGGGCATGGGCTACCTCAGCGAAGTGAAAAAGCCGGAGATGCTGCAGAGCGAGTATGCGCGCACAGCGTTGCAGACTGGCCTGCGGTTCGAGGCGAAGCTCGGAGTGAATACCTATGAATTCGGCATGATAGGCTCGACCGACAGCCACACCTCGCTCACCACCACCCAGGAGGAGAACTTCTTCGCCCGGATGTCAGCGCGGGATCACCGCAAGTGAGTTGGCTGAGAGAACCCCTGCTGCATTTCGCGGTCGTCGGCGCGATCCTGTTCGGCAGCTACTCGTGGCTGCACGAAAGCAGTGTCGCCGCTTCAGCTGTCCAACCCGTCCGCATTGGCGAGGGCGATGTACGCTGGCTGAAGCAGACGTGGTCGAGCCAGTGGCTGCGCCAGCCCACGGCGGAAGAGTTGAAGGGTTTGGTCGACGATTTCCTGAACGAAAAATTGTTGGCACGCGAGGCTGAAGAGATGGGCCTTGAGCAGGACGACTCCATCATTCGCCGCCGCCTGGCGCAGAAGCTGAAGTTCCTGGTCGAGGACACTGCCCAACTTGCCGAACCTAGCGTGACGGACCTGCGGCAGTTCTATGCTGCCAATCCCGCACAATTCGAGACGCCGGGAAAGCTGTCGTTCAGGCAGATCTACTTCGATCCGAGACATCGCAAGGACGCCGCAGCGGACGCCCAAATGGCGCTCGCCGCGCTGAATGCGACGGGCGACGCGGACGCGGCGGCGGGTGATCCTCTGATATTCGGCGACAGTTTTGAAAACACCAACGAGCTGGCGCTGTCGGGGATGTTCGGTCCGGACTTTGCACGCGAGGTCATTGCGCTCGACCCCGGCCAGTGGCGCGGTCCGGTGAAGTCGGGGTACGGCGTTCACCTGGTGCTGGTCACCGAGCGCACGCCGACGGTGTTGAAGCCTTTCGAGACGGTCAGGGATGCCGTTCTTGGCGAATGGCGCGGCGCCAAGCAGACAGAGCTCACCCGCGACTATCTCGTCGAGCTGCGCAGGAAGTACGCGGTAGAGGTGGACGACAGCGTTAAGGCGATGCTGGGACCAGAGCCGGCACACAACGTGGCGGCAAAATGAGGCGACCGGGCAAAAAGTCTCTTCTCATGGGATGCGCCCGCGCAATGGAGCGCGTTGCGCTGGTCGTGCTGGCAGCGGTCATCATCGTGCTGCTGCCCGCGGCCGCCTCTGCCCATGAGGTACGCCCCGCCTATCTCAGCGTGCAGGAAGAGGCGCCGAACGAGTTCAGCGTGCTGTTCAAGACCCCGATGCAGGGCGACGCGAGACTGGCGTTGTCGGCGCTGTTTTCCGGCAGGAACGAGACGTTGACGCCGATCGTCTCCCATCCGACCGGCGATGCGATGGTGCAGACCTGGCACATGCGCACGCTCGACCCGCTCACTGGCCAGAACGTTCTGATCGACGGCTTGCAGAACACCATGACCGACGCGCTGGTCCATGTGGCCTTCGCCAACGGCAACAGCTGGACGGCGCGGCTGACGCCGAGCGAACCTTCCGCGGTAATCCCCGCGTCGCAGAGCGCCTGGGCGCTGTTCGCCACCTATGTCCGCCACGGCATCGAGCACATCGCGTTCGGTTTCGACCATCTGCTCTTCGTCTGCGGGCTGATGCTGATCGTGCACGACTGGCGAAAGCTGGTGAAGGCGATCACCGCGTTCACGGCGGCGCATTCCATCACCTTAAGTTGCGCGACGCTCGGATGGGTGAGGCTGCCTTCGCTGCCGGTGGAGACGATGATCGCCATCAGCATCGTCATGGTCGCCGCCGAGGTCGTGCGCATGGAGCGCGGCCAGCTCAGCCTCGCCATCGTTCGGCCCTGGATGGTGGCCTTCGCCTTCGGCCTGCTGCACGGCTTCGGCTTTGCCAGCGCGCTGGTCGAGCTCGGCCTGCCGCAAGGCGACATCCCCCTGGCGCTGCTCAGCTTCAACGTCGGCGTCGAGCTCGGACAACTGGCCTTCATCGCCGTGTTGCTGAGCTCGGTATACGCCGTGCGGCGGGTCATCTTCATTCCCCGGCAGGCGATCGTCGCGTCAGCCTATGCCATCGGCATCATCGCAGCATTCTGGAGCGTCCAGCGGCTGGACGCGATGTTTTCATAGTGGAGGTTCAAATGAAGTTCAGAAATCTCGATCGCGCACTGCTGAGAAGTGCAGCACTTGCAGGCCTGTTGGTCGTCGCGCAGTCCGTTCGGGCTCAGGAGGCTGTGAATACGGATATCGGCGACATCGACAAGACCACCGGCGCAACGGTGTTCCAGACAAAGCGGCCCTACTCGCCTTATGCCGGCCGCAACTTCCCGGTGCGGCCACTATTCGGCGACACCCATTTGCACACCGCGCTCTCCTTCGATGCCGGCGCTGCCGGCGCCAGGATCGGGCCGCGCGAAGCGTACAAATTTGCCAAGGGCGAGGAGATCGTTTCCAACACGGGGCTGCCGGTGAAGCTGTCGCGCCCGCTCGACTTCCTGGTCGTGGCCGATCACTCCGACAATCTCGGTTTTTTCGGCGATTTCCTCGCCGGCAAACCCGAGATCCTGCAAAATCCCCAGGCCCGCACCTGGTACGACATGATGCAGTCGGGCAAGGGCGCCGAGGCGGCCTACGACATCGTCAAAACCTTCGCACAAGGCAAGTTTCCGAAGGAGATTACCTATTCGCCGGGCAGCGCCGCGTATCGTTCCACCTGGCAGAGCATCATCGACGCGGCCGAAGAGGCCAACGAGCCCGGCCGTTTCACCGCGATCATCGGTTATGAATGGACCTCGCTATCGAAGGGCAACAATCTGCACCGCAACGTGATCTTCCGCGACAACGGCGACAAGGCCGCGATGATCGAGCCCTATACGACGCAGCCGCCGCTCGGCTCCAACAATCCGCGCGACCTCTGGAAATGGCTGCAGAACTATGAGGACAAGACCGGTGGCCAGGTGCTGGCGATCGCCCACAACGGAAATCTGAGCAACGGCACGATGTTCCCGATCATCGAGTCCTTCACTGGCAAGGAGATCGACCGCGAATATGCCGAGCAGCGGGCGCGCTGGGAGGTCCTGTACGAAACCACGCAGATGAAGGGCGACGGCGAGAGCCATCCGGTCCTGTCGCCGAACGACGAGTTCGCCAATTTCGAGAAGTGGGACAAGGGCAACCTCGACCTCAGCGAGGCCAAGAAGCCGGAGATGCTGGAGTTCGAATACACGCGCTCGGCCCTCAAGAATGGCCTTAAGCTGGAAGCGAAGCTCGGCGTGAACCCCTACAAGTTCGGGCTGGTCGGCAGCACCGATTCGCATACCGGCCTCGCCACCGCCGATGACGACAACTTCTTCGGAAAGGTCGCGTCGGCCGAGCCAAACCCCGAGCGCACCTCGCATGCCTTCATGTCCAACGCGAAGCTCGGGCTGAAGATCATGGAATGGGAGATGACCGCGTCGGGCTACGCAGCGGTGTGGGCGCAGGAGAACACCCGCGCCTCGATCTTCGACGCCATGAAGCGGCGCGAGACCTATGCCACGACCGGGCCGCGCATGGTGGTGCGCTTCTTTGGCGGCTTCGACTTCGAGGCCGCCGACGCCAACAGCCGCAGCCCGGCGATTGCCGGCTACAGCAAGGGTGTGCCGATGGGCGGCGACCTCAGCCACGCGCCCGACGGCAAGGCGCCGACGTTCCTGGTCGCCGCGCTGAAGGACCCGATCGGGGCCAATCTCGACCGCTACCAGATCGTCAAGGGCTGGCTAGACGCGGCCGGCGAGGTGCATGAGAAGATTTACGACGTCGCCTGGTCCGGCGACCGCAAGGCGGACGCCAGCGGCAAGCTGCCGCCGGTCGGTAGCACGGTCGACGTGCCCAATGCGACGTGGACCAACACGATCGGTGCGCCCGAGTTGATCGCGGTCTGGAAGGACACGGATTTCGACCCCTCGCTGCGTGCTTTCTACTACGGCCGTGTCATCGAGATCCCGACGCCGCGCTGGACCGCCTACGACGCGAAGTATTTTGGCCTGACCTTGCCGGCCGACGTGCCGATGACGACCCAGGAGCGCGCCTATACGTCGCCGATCTGGTACAATCCGGCAGGTTAATTTGGGTGGATCCCTGCAGGAGGGCCTGCATCATGCGTTTGTTGGATGGCAATTTTGTTGCTGTTCCAAAACGCGCCAGCTGAAGTCAATTTCCGGCCACGAGCTTCAGGGTTCCGGCCGTAGGATACAGTTAGTTACCTTCCTTACAGGACGCTCGAAACGTAAGCGGTTTCCGCGCCACCGTTGGGGATTGATCGCGATCAGTCAGCTGCCGATCTTGTATTGGGTCGGCAAGCGGGTTGTGTCTTGACTGACCTTTACGCAAGTCGCGTCACGCGACGACTTGTGTCCGATCACGGACAACGCTCGGCGGGGGGAGGCAAGGCTGCCTTCTCGGAGATGACATCGGGGTGCACGAAAGAATGAAGCTGGTAAATCGCTGCCGGGTACTGGTGGGAGTGAGCATGCGAGCAGGGCGAACCCTGGCAATATCCTCTGCTTGCGCACTCATCCTCTCTTCTTGCGCAAGCAGGCCTGAGACCGGGGCCCTTTTGTCGAATACCTCCGTAGCTCAAGGTGCCAGTTCGCATACCATTCTCGTTGCTACCACTCGAGCGCCTGATGCTCGACCGGGAACCTACTTCGATGGCGAACGGTCATCTGCCCTGAACTTTGCATCGATCACCGTCAGCGTGCCGCCGAACCATAGGGCTGGCAATGTCGAATGGCCTTCTTCGAAGCCGGGAAATGCTCAGACGGATTTTGTCACGCGAGATGGCGAGGTCCTGCCGAACGAAAAGCAGTTTCTGGCCGAATTGAACCAACGTTTGAAAGCTCAGCCCAAAGGCCAGCGCAAGGTCCTGCTCTTTGTGCATGGTTACAACACGCTGTTTGCCGAAGGACTCTATCGCTTCGCGCAAGTCGTTCATGATTCCCGTGCGCCTAGCGTTCCCGTCTTCTTCAGTTGGGCCTCGCGGGGCAAGACGCTGGACTACGTATATGACAACAACAGCGCGACTATCGCTCGCGACAGATTGGAGCGGACGCTGCGCCTTTTGATGGCAAGTGATGCTGATGAAATCAACGTCCTCGCGCATTCGATGGGCAACTGGGTGACCGTCGAGGCATTTCGGCAAATCAAGATATCGGGAAATATCGCTTCAGCCGGCAAGCTTGGCACGGTGATACTCGCCGCCCCCGATATCGACGAGGACGTATTCAAATCGGAAATGCAGCGAATCGGAAAACCTAAAAAGCCGTTTTTGATCATTCTCTCGCGCGACGACAAAGCATTGGGACTGTCGCGAGTTATCGCTGGCGGCAAAGATCGGCTTGGAGCGAGTAAAGACAGTGCGGGCCTCGCAGATCTCGGCGCCATCGTGGTCGACCTGTCGAATGTGAAAGCGACGGATGCGACCAATCACGGCAAGTTCGCTCAAATTGCAGAAATTGCGCCGGAACTTCGCAAGGTCCTGGCGCAGGGTATTCCAGATCAGGAAGAGGGCGGGCTGGCCGGCGCCACTACCCGCGTTCTCACGTTACCAGTCGCGGCGCCGATAACGATGCTGTCGGCCAATTAGAACCTGCTGCAGCTATTTGAATTTAGAGAGGATGAACGATGACAAGAATTAGCTTGAGATTGGCCGGTGGCGCGGCTGCGATTGCCGTCGCTATAATTTTTGGCGGACTGATCGACGAAGTTGTACCGCTCCCCTCTTTCGTCGGCGACGCGCAGGCGCGAGTTGGTCATCCGCTCACGCCCGGCAGCGTCGCTGGCGTTGCCAGGCGTACCACTCGCCGAACAATCCGCCGGACGGCTATCTACGTGAACAGCCTCCCGGCCGCGTGTGTGAAGACCACCGTCTACGGCCCCGTGCTGTGGCACTGCGGCGGCAAGTACTATCAGGCTCATAACGGGCGCTACGTCGTGGTCCACATACAGTGACTTGGGGTTGACTTCTGGAAACAGCGGAGGGGAAAAATGCCGTTGGTTCAAAGCTTCTTCGGCAGCATCTTGTTGTGTCTGGCCGTGGCGCTTCCAGCACAGGCGCAGGACGCGCCGAAACCGACTAGCTGGCAGGAACAGTACGCCTATTCCCTCGGACTGCAGGCCTATGTCTTTGGATTTCCCTACGTCTACCTGCCGTCATTGCGCTGGAATTGGGTGACCGTGCCAAAGCCTGCCGGAAGCATCACGCCCTACGCGCCGCTGAACCACTTCTACAACGTCCGTGATCTGGCCACGGCCGAATACCGCGATGGCGGCTCGCCGAACAACGACACGCTGTATTCCATCGCCTGGATCGACGTGTCGAAAGAACCGCTCATTCTGACTCATCCCGACATGGGCGACCGCTACTTCACCTTCGAACTGGCGAGCATTGACAGCGACAACTTTGCCTATGTCGGCACCCGCACCACTGGGGGCAAGGCGGGAAGCTACGCGATTATCGGTCCGAACTGGAAGGGTCAGCTACCGGCTGGAGTGAAGTCTATCACGCCGTCCAGAACCAACAGCGTTCTGATCCTCGGACGCACATTGGTCGATGGTCCGGCCGATCTGCCTGTCGTCCGCAAGCTGCAGGACCAGTACACGCTGATCCCGCTCAGCCAATGGGGCAAGGCCGAACCTTTGCTGCCTGCGAGCCGCGATGTCTGGGCTCCCTTCGACGCGAAGACCGATCCGCTCGGCGAATGGAAGACGATGAACCGGGCGATGACCGAGAACCCGCCCGAGGCGAGGCTGGCGAAGCTAACCGAGCTTTTCGCCAAGATCGGCATCGGCCCCGGCCAAGACATCGACAAGCTGGACGAGGACACCAAGCGCGGTCTGGCGCGAGCTTCCAAGGACGGCTTTGCCATGCTTCATCAGGTGATCCGCTCTGGCGCTCTCGGCAAGCGCGTGAACGGCTGGAATATCCCGCCGAAGGCGATGGGGACGGCGGGCCTGATTGACGATTTCCTGCTGCGGGCGTCAATACAGTGCCTTGGCGGGATCATCGCCAACGACCCGGACGAAGCAGTCTACTACAACACCGCGCTTGACCAGTCAGGCCAGCCGCTGGACGGCAACAAGCAATATGCGATGCGCTTTGCTCCCGGCCAACTGCCAGAAGTGAAGGCGTTCTGGTCGATCACCATGTACGATCCCACCTACAACCTAGTTGCTAATTCCATCAACCGATATGCAATCGGAAACCGGACCCCGAACCTCAAAACCGATGCCGATGGTGGTCTGACGCTTTATATCCAGAGCGAGGCTCCGAGTGCAGATAAGATGGCGAACTGGCTGCCAAGTCCGAAAGCTGGCTCGTTCACCGTCATTATGCGGACTTATATGCCGGACAAAGCCATCGTCGACCAGACGTGGGCACCACCGGGAGTCGCGCCTGCTCGCTGACCACCCGATGTAATCGACCGAGCAAGTCCGAAATGGGGTCGGAGGCAGAAGGGCGGCTTACCGCCTGCGATCCCCTAACCTGGCGGGGACTATGAATAGACAAGAAGTATTCCGGAAAAGCGTGCTCGGCGTCAGGCTAGCGCCGACAAATCAAGGGAGGGCGAAAAAGGTGAACAACGATCAGGACTTGCCGGAAGCCGATATCGGCATCAAAATCACGCGCCGCGACGCATTGATGGCCGGCACGGCGGTAGCCGTTTCCCGCTTGGTTGCACCAATCGGCCTTTCGGGCGCGCTCGCTGG